>NZ_JBHYXN010000021.1:0-137723 GCF_042752335.1 Streptomyces sp. NPDC059355
ATCAAGTGGGGCCTGGACTACATGAACTCCCGCTACGGCAGCCCCGTCGGCGCCTGGAACTTCTGGCAGACCCACCACTGGTACTAAGCCACCAGTGACCGCCCGACGGCGCGAGCAGACGGCGCGAGCAGTGCGAAGGCCCCGGTGGCCGGACCTCCCCAGGTCCGGCCACCGGGGCCTTCTGTTTCCCATCCCACAGGGTCCGTGCGGCCGGCGCCGGCGAAGGCGCCCCCGGCCGCAGAATGGCCGCCTACAGCCGCTGGATGATCGTCCCGGTCGCCAGCGCGCCGCCCGCGCACATGATGATCAGCGCGAATTCCTTGTCGCGGCGCTCCAGCTCGTGCAGCGCGGTGGTGATCAGCCGGGCGCCGGTCGCGCCGACGGGGTGGCCGAGCGCGATGCCGCCGCCGTTGACGTTGACCTTCTCCAGGTCCTGGTCGAAGACCCGGGCCCAGCTCAGCACGACCGAGGCGAAGGCTTCGTTGATCTCGACGAGGTCGATGTCCTTGAGGGACATCCCTGCCTTGCCCAGGACGGCCCGCGTCGCGTCGATCGGCCCGTCCAGGTGGTAGTGGGGGTCGGCGCCCACCAGGGTCTGGGCGACGATCCGGGCGCGCGGCCTGAGCTTGAGCGCGCGGGCCATCTTGCGCGAGGCCCACATCACGGCGGCGGCCCCGTCCGATATCTGCGAGGAGTTCCCCGCGGTGTGCACGGCGGTCGGCATGACCGGCTTGAGCCGGGCCAGCGCCTCCATGCTCGTGTCCCGCAGGCCCTCGTCGCGGTCGACCAGGCGCCACATGCCCTGCCCGGCGCCCTGTTCCTCCTCGGTCGTCGGGACCTGGACGGCGAAGGTCTCGCGCTTGAACCGCTCCTCCGCCCACGCGGCGGCGGCCCGCTCCTGGGAGAGCAGCCCGAGCCGGTCGACGTCCTCGCGGGTCAGGCCCCGGTGGCGGGCGATCCGCTCGGCGGCCTCGAACTGGTTGGGGAGGTCGACGTTCCACTCGTCCGGGAAGGGCTTGCCCGGGCCGTGCTTGGAGCCGGAGCCGAGGGGCACCCGGCTCATCGCCTCGACGCCGCAGGCGATGCCGATGTCCATGACCCCGCCGGAGATCATGTTGGCGACCATGTGGTTGGCCTGCTGGGAGCTGCCGCACTGGCAGTCCACGGTCGTCGCGGCGGTCTCGTACGGCAGGCCCATGGCGAGCCAGGCGTTGCGCGCCGGGTTCATGGACTGCTCGCCCGCGTGGGTGACGGTGCCGCCGACGATCTGCTCGACACAGTCGGGCTGGATTCCGGTCCGGGCGAGGAGTTCGCGGTACGTCTCGCCGAGCAGGTAGGCGGGATGGAGGTTGGCGAGCGCTCCCCCGCGCTTGCCGATCGGGGTGCGTACGGCTTCGACGATGACGGGTTCCGCGGCCATGAGCTCGTCCTCTCCTGCACTGTGCCGGCGCGGCGGGCCGTCCCGGCGCCCCGCCCGAACTAGTACGCGTTCTAGTTCTCCCCGCAGTCTTATGACCTGTGACCCCGGCACGCAAGGGTCTTGCACGCGCCTTACACGGATTCCACACGCAACAGTTGACGCGAGGACCCTTGTCACTTCTAGAACTCGTTACTACCTTCAAGCCAACTTCTGATGGGCCGTCAGACTTTGGAGTCTCCCGATGTCGTGTCCCGCGCTGCCCGAAGGCTTCGACGCCACCGATCCCGACCTGCTCCAGGACCGCGTCCCCTTCCCCGAGTTCGCCCAGCTGAGGCAGACCGCACCCGTGTGGTGGTGCCCCCAGCGGCGCGGCGTCACCGGCTTCGACGACGACGGCTACTGGGTCGTGACGCGCCACGCGGACGTCAAGTACGTCTCCACGCACCCCGAGTTGTTCTCCTCGACCACCAACACGGCGATCATCCGCTTCAACGAGCACATCCAGCGTGAGCAGATAGATGCCCAGCGCCTGATCATGCTGAACATGGACCCGCCGGAACACACCCGCGTACGGCAGATCGTGCAGCGCGGCTTCACCCCGCGGGCCATCCGCGGACTGGAGGACGCCCTGCGCGACCGGGCCCGGAAAATCGTCGGGGAGGCGCTGGCCGCATCGGCCGACGGCAGCTTCGACTTCGTCACGCAGGTCGCGTGCGAGCTCCCGCTCCAGGCCATCGCCGAACTGATCGGCGTACCGCAGGAGGACCGGCTGCGCATCTTCGACTGGTCGAACAAGATGATCGCGTACGACGACCCCGAGTACGCGATCACCGAGGAGGTCGGGTCCAACGCGGCGGTCGAGCTCATCGGCTACGCCATGAACCTGTCCGCCGCCCGCAAGGAGTGCCCGGCCAAGGACATCGTCACGCAGCTCGTGGCGGCCGAGGGCCAGGGCAACCTGGGCTCCGACGAGTTCGGCTTCTTCGTGCTGCTGCTCGCGGTCGCGGGCAACGAGACCACGCGCAATGCCATCAGCCACGGCATGCACGCCTTCCTGACCCACCCCGAGCAGTGGGAGCTGTACAAGGCGACCCGGCCGGCCACGACCGCCGAGGAGATCGTCCGCTGGGCGACCCCGGTGGTGTCCTTCCAGCGCACCGCCACCAAGGACACCGAGCTGGGCGGGCAGAAGATCAAGGCGGGCGACCGGGTGGGGCTGTTCTACTCCTCCGCCAACCACGACCCCGAGGTGTTCACCGACCCCGACCGCTTCGACATCACCCGCGACCCGAACCCGCACCTGGGCTTCGGCGGCGGCGGACCGCACTTCTGCCTCGGCAAGTCCCTGGCCATCATGGAGATCGACCTGATCTTCAACGCGCTGGCCGACTCGCTGCCCGACCTGCGGCTCGCCGGCCCGCAGCCGCGGCGGCTGCGGGCCGCCTGGCTGAACGGCATCAAGGAGCTCCGGGTCAGCCACGGTTGACGGCCGGCCCGTGGTCCACGACGGCAGGGGCCGCTCCTCCCACGCCCCGGCCCCTGCCGTCCGCGACGCGCCGAGTCCCGGCGCGCCCCCTCGGGTTCGGCTGCGCCCCGTCGGGTTCCCTCGGCTTCCTTCACGTCCGGGGCATTGTCCCGGGGGCGGCCTGCCGTCAGACTGCGCGGATGAACCTTCAGGCAAGCGGGCCTGCCGACTGCGTGGAAGCGCGCTGGCAGCGCCTGCCGACGACATGGCGGCTGATGCACGAACGGGGCGGTTCCCCGGTCCTGAGCCGTGGCGTGCTCGCACTCATCGACGCCGCCTCCGCAGAACCGTCACTGCGCCGGCTCTACCCGTTCACCAGCCACTTCACCCTGTGGTTCAGCGCCCGCACCAGCCACCCCTTCGAGGTGGCGGCGCCGGCGGTCGAGCCGCTGCGCGACGGCCGGTTCCGCGTCCTGAGCCCGACCCAGAAGCGCGTGATCGGCGAGGCCGACACCGCGCAGGCGGCGGTCGCCCTCGTCGTGGCGGGACTGGCCGAGGCCCCGGACCCGGCCGCCTGATCCGTACGGGGCGCCGCTCGATCCGTACGACCGGCGGCCCCTGATCCGTACGACCGCCCCCTGGATCGCGCCCGAGTGGCGCGCCGGCCTCACCCGGCGGATCCTGACAGGACGCGGCGATCCGGCGAAGGGGTGCCGGGACGGGTACGAGACCCTCCCGGCACCCCTTCGTCGCGCCCGCTCCCTGCGTCCCCCGAGCCCGCGACGTCCCCTACGCCCGCGTACGCGAGGTGGCGGCCACCCGCTCCGGCTCCCGCGGCCGCGGGACGCTCAGCCCGGCCGGCAGGGCGGCCCCGCGCGGCCCCGACAGTACGTAGACCAGCCCGAACCCGGCGGTCACGACGGCCGCGCCGCCGACCGCGTCGAGCACCCAGTGGTTGGCGGTGGCGACGATCGCGCACACCGTGATCAGCGGGTGCAGCGCCCCGAGGAGCTTCTGCCAGCCCTTCGGCGCGAGCGTGATGATCACGATCCCGCACCACAGCGACCAGCCGAAGTGCAGCGAGGGCATCGCCGCGTACTGGTTGGAGATCGCGGTCATCGCCCCGTACTGGGGGTGGGCGAGGTCCTGCGGTCCGTGCACGGTGTCGATGAAGCCGAGGCCGGGCATCAGCCGCGGCGGCGCCAGCGGGTACAGCCAGAAGCCGATGAGCGCGAGGACGGTGGCCAGACCCAGGGAGGCGCGGGCCCAGCGGTAGTCGCCCGGCCTGCGCCAGTACAGGACCGCCAGGATCGTCAGCGGCACCACGAAGTGGAACGACGTGTAGTAGAAGTTGAAGAACTTCTCCAGCCAGGGCGTGTTCACCACGGCGTGGTTGACGGCGCGCTCGACGTCGATGCCCAGCGCCCGCTCGACGGCGTGGATCTGGCTCCCGTGCCCCTCGGCGAGGCTGCGGCCGGTGGGCGCGGCGGCCCGGATGTGCGAGTAGAGGGAGTACCCCACCCGTATCAGCAGCAGCTCCAGCAACAGGTTGGGGCGCGAGAGCACACGCCGCCAGAACGGCATCAGCGGCACCCGCGACCACCGGGCGGCCGCCGGCCGGCCGTACGCCGTCGGGACGGGCTCGCGCCAGTACGGCGAGGAGCGCGGCAGGAACGGCACGGCGCAGGCCGCCGCCAGCGCGGCGAGCAGCAGCACGTTGTCCCGTACGGGGGCCAGCACGGCCAGGTTGGGCAGCAGCACGTCGGCGGGCAGGGTCATGGCGAGCACCACGGCCACCGGCCACACGGGCCGGTCCGCCGCACGCGTGCCGACCTTGCCGGCCACCGCGAGCAGCACCCACAGCAGCTGGTGGCGCCAGCCGGTCGGCGCCACGGCGACGGCCACGCAGCCGGTGACGGCGACGGCGAGCAGCAGCTGGCCGTCGCGGGCGTAGCGGGCGGCCCGGCGCAGGCCGACCCAGCCGATCCCGGCCGCGAGGGCCACGTACAGCAGGATCTCGCCGGGGCCGCTCAGGCCGAGCCGCAGCAGCGCGCCGTGCACGGACTGGTTGGCGAGGCTGTCGGGGGCGCCGCCGAGGCCGGTGCCGGCCAGGTGGTGGACCCAGTACGTCCAGGAGTCGCGCGGCAGGGCCGCCCAGGACAGGGCGGTGGCCGCGGCGGAGGTCACGGCGGCGGCCTTGGCGGTGGGGCGGCGGCCGGTGAGCCACAGCAGTGGTACGAAGAGCAGCAGGGCCGGCTGGAGCGCGGCGGCGAGGCCCACGAGGAATCCGGCCGGGCGCTCGCCGGGCACCCGGAACACGGCCAGGAGCACCAGCAGCACGGGCAGGACGGCGGTCTGGCCCGGCGAGGCGGCCTCGCGGACCGGCAGCGACACCATCATCAGGGCGACCAGTACGGGCGCCGCGAGCAGTGCGGTGCGCCGCGGCACGGGGTCGGGCAGGCCGCGCGCGGCGACCAGCCCGACGGCGGCGACGAACAGCAGCGTCACGCAGGTCCAGGCCACCTCCAGGGAGGGTGCCGCGAGACCGAGGAACGGCTTCAGGACCAGCCCGGCGAAGGGGGTCCCGGTGAACTGGCCGCCGTCGTACAGCGAGCCGGGAAAGCCGCTGGGGAGCCGGAACTCGCCGAGCCACTCCCCCGGTGGCACCCGCAGCACGGCCGCGGCCTGTCTGACGGCGAGGACACCGGCCAGTGCCCACAGGAGGAGCCGTGCCGCCCCCAGCCTGCCGCTCCTGCCTATGACCCCGGCATGTCCGTTCGCACCACCGTGCTCTGCCGCGTTAGCCACGCCTCGCCGGCCTCCCGCCCTGTTGACCGCAACCTTGACTTCGCCTGGCTGCCGCGTTTCGTGCACCGCTCGATTACCTGGGACGACGATATCCCGCATGGGATCCCTAGGATGGCGGGCATGAGCATCGTGAAGATCAACGCACTGACCGTCCCCCCTGAGCAGCGGGAAGTCCTGGAGCAGAGGTTCGCCTCGCGGGCGGGCGCCGTGGAAGGTTCGGACGGGTTCGAGTGGTTCGAGCTGCTTCGTCCCGTTGAGGGCACGGACCAGTACCTGGTGTACACGCGGTGGCGGTCGGAGGAGGACTTCCAGGCGTGGATGGAGGGGCCCATGAAGGCGGCTCACCAGGGTGGCGGCGCGGGCGGGGGCGAGCGCCCGAAGCCGGCGGCCTCGGGGTCGGCGGTGTGGTCGTTCGAGGTCGTGCAGCAGGCGGCGCCCAAGCCGCAGGGCTAAGGCCGGGCGGACGGGCGAGCGGACGGGCAGGCAGGCAGGCAGGCAGGCAGGACGAGGAGACCGCGGGGCGGCGGCGGGCGGGGCAGCCGCCGCTCAGCTCCAGAAGCGGTCCTCCTCGTCGATGTCCTGCGTGCACTCGTCGATGTCGCTGACCTTCCCGCCGACGATCGTGAAGAACAGGCCTTCCTGGATCTCGATCCCGCGGTCGCCGCGGTCCGCGCGCGCCGTGTGGAAGGACATCGCGTGGCCGCGTCCGTCGACCAGCACCGCGTGCAGCTCGACCCGGAGGGTGCCGTTCGTCTCCGCGCCGAAGCGGCGGTACAGGTCGAGGACGGCCTCGCGGCCCTTGTGGTGCCCCGAGAGCGGGTTGCTGCCGGGCACGTGGTGGATGACGTCGGCCGTCATCAGCGTGCCCATCGTCTCCATGTCGCCCTTGCCGAAGGCCTCGTAGGCGCGGCGGATCAGGGCGGCGTCAGGGTGCTCGGACATGGCGTCTCACGCCCTCCATCTGGGTGAAATGCATCTTTTCCTATCATCGGCCCGTACCTGTGGATATTCCACGCGACGGACGGCGCCCGGACTCCACAATGGCGCCATGGACATCAACAGCACGAGCACCGGATCCACCCTCCCCGCCGCCGGCAACTGGACCGTCGCCGCCGAGCACTTCGGCACACCGGACGCCACCGCGCTGCGCCGCGCGTACTACGCGGAGGTCGCCGGCCGGTACTGGGAGCGGCCCGCCACGGAGACCGAGATCGATGAGGGCCTGCGGGACGATCCGGCCGACGGCCTCGCGCCGCCGACGGGCCATTTCGTGGTCGGCCGGCTGGACGCGGCGCCCCGGGCCTGCGGTGGCATACGACTGATCGACCCCGTCACCGCCGAGCTCACGAGGGTGTACGTGGACCCGCGCGCCCGCGGCACCGGCGGCGGGGCGGCGCTGCTCACGGCCCTGGAGGCGGCGGCCCGCGCGCTCGGCGCCGAGCGGGTCCGCCTCGACACCCGCTCGGACCTGGTGGAGGCCCGGGCGCTGTATGCGCGGCAGGGCTACCGGGAGATACCGGCGTACAACGCGGGCCCGTACGCGGAGCACTGGTTCGAGAAGTCCCTGGCCTGACGGCCTGACGGCCTGAACCGGGTCGGGGTCAGTGGGCGGCGTGGTCGCGCCGGGCCTCGGCGTCGAAGGGCTCCTCCGCTTCGGATCCGCACAGCTCCGCGTTGATCTCCTTGACCAGCTTGACCAGGTCGGTCGGCCGTTCCGGGCCCCACCAGTCGCCGAGCAGTTCGGCGAGCGACTCCTCGCGGGCCTCGGCGAGTTTCCCGGCGACCTCCCGGCCGCGCTCGGTCATGACCAGCGGCAGTCCGTCCCGTACGGCCAGTTCGCGCTCCTCGAGCTGGCGGGCGGCGTCCGTGATCACCTTCAGGGGCACGGTGGTCCGTTCCGCGAGCATCGCCGGCTCGGCGGACCCGTACTTCTTGATCCGCAGCAGCAGCCAGCTCGCCGCGGGCAGCAGGTCGAAGCCGGCCTTCTCGGTGATCTTCTCGTAGACGTGGCGGCGGCCCTCGCGGGTGCCGAGGACGGTCAGCGCGCGGGCGACCTCCTCGCGGGAGGAGCGGTGGACGGGGTTGGAGGCGAGGGTCTCGGTGACGTCGGGCGCGGTGACCGAGCCGCGCAGCACGTCCTCCTTCAGGAACCAGGCGATGACGAAGGCGACGAGGACGACGGGCACGGCGTAGAGGAAGACGTCGGTGATGGAGGAGGCGTAGGCGTCCAGCACGCGTGGCCGCAGCTCGGCGGGCAGCCGTCCGATGGCCCGCGGATCGGCCTCGACCAGCGCGGCCGTACCGGGCGGCACCGGAAGCCCGGTGAAGGCGGTGGCGAGCTTGCCGTCGAGCCGGTTGGTGAAGACCGTGCCGAAAATCGCGACGCCGAAGGAGGCGCCGATGGAGCGGAAGAACGTGGCGCCGGAGGTGGCGACGCCGAGGTCGGCATAACTGACGGAGTTCTGCACGACCAGCACCAGCACCTGCATGACCAGACCCAGTCCGGTGCCGAAGACGAAGAAGTAGACGCTCATCTCCCAGGTGCCGCTGGTGCGCGTCAGCTGGTGCAGCAGGAGCAGCCCGATCGCGGTCACTCCCGTGCCCGCGATCGGGAAGACCTTCCACCGTCCCGTGCGACTGACGATCTGGCCGGAGGCGGTGGAGGAGATCAGCATGCCGAGCACCATCGGCAGCATGTGGACACCGGACATGGTGGGCGAGACACCCTGGACCACTTGGAGGAAGGTCGGCAGGTAGACCATCGCGCCGAACATCGCGAACCCGACGACGAAGCTGATCACCGAGCAGAGGGTGAAGGTGCGGATCCTGAACAGGCCCAGCGGCAGGACCGGTTCGACGGCGCGCCGCTCGACGAACAGGAAGACGGCGAGCAGTACGGCGCCGAGCACGGCCAGGCCGATGATCCGGTCCGATCCCCAGCCCCAGGTGCCGCCGAGGGAGGCGACGAGCACGAGGCAGGTGGCGACGCAGGCGATGAGGAACGTGCCGAGGTAGTCGATGGTGTGCTTCAACCGGCCCACGGGGATGTGCAGGACCGCGGCGATGACGACGAGCGCGACGAGACCGATGGGGAGGTTGATGTAGAAGACCCAGCGCCAGGACAGGTTGTCGACGAAAAGACCGCCCAGCAGCGGTCCGAGGACGCTGGTCGCGCCGAAGACGGCACCGAAGAGGCCTTGGTACTTGCCGCGCTCGCGCGGCGGGACGATGTCGCCGACGATCGCCATCGACAGCACGATCAGTCCGCCGCCGCCCAGGCCCTGCAGGGCGCGGAAGCCGATGAGCTGCGGCATGTCCTGGGCGAGGCCGCACAGCGCCGACCCGATGAGGAAGAGCACGATGGCGCCCTGGAACAGCTTCTTGCGCCCGTACTGGTCGCCGAGCTTGCCCCACAGCGGGGTGGCGGCGGTGGCGGCCAGCATGTAGGCGGTGACGACCCAGGACAGGTGCGCCATGCCGCCCAGCTCGCTGACGATCGTCGGCAGGGCCGTGGAGACGATGGTCTGGTCGAGCGCGGCGATCAGCAGGCCGAGCAGCAGGGCGCCGATGGAGACGAGGACCTCGCGGGAGGCGTGTTCGGCGGTGGGGCCGGACGGGTGCGGGTCGGGAACGGGTTCCGCGGCGTCCGTGGTCGCATCCTGAGCCATCCGCTCCTCCTCGGGCCGGATCAACATGTCCATCCTGAGCGGCGTGGCCGGATATGGCCTCTCGGGCGGGTTGGGCGGACCCCGGAGGGTCTGCATAATCGCAGGCAATGGCCAGGGAGGGATTCCAGTGAGCGCTGAGCGCTGTCCAGAATGCGACGCCGTGGGCGTCGACTGCGGGTGCGCGCCGGAGGGCGGTTTCGAGCCACTGCGCGTCCGGCCGTACGTGACGCTCCCCGAGCCGCGCCAGTCCGACGACCTGCCTCCCCCGCAGCCGGTACGGGGCGTGGCGGCCGGCGCCGCGGGCGGGTACGTCCGCCCCGGTGAGCCGCAGGAGGACGACACCCCGGCGTACGGGATACCCATGGCCTGGCCGGACTCCCCGCCACAGGCGAGCTGGCCGGCCGAGACGGCCCGACTCCGGGCGGCGGCCCCGGCGGGCCCGGCAAGCGAAGACGGGGGCGGGGGGAGGGGTGGGGGTGGGGGCCCCGAAAAGCGGTCCGGCGCCACCCGCCGTCGGCGGCTCCCGACGATCCTGGCCGGCGCCGGCACGGTGGTCGCGGTAGGCACCGCGGCCCTGGCGCTGGGGATGCTCCCGCGCTCCGGTGACAGCGACACCGTCCTGCTGGACGCCAAACCGTCGGCGCCCGCCGAGAGCGTGGCTCCGGTCGGCCCCACGCAGCCGGTGGCCACGCGCAGCCCGTCCCGCTCCGCGTCGGCCTCGGCTTCGGCCTCGGCTTCACCGAGCGCCTCCAAGTCGGCATCCCCCTCCGCGTCCCCCACCCCCTCCCGCAGCTCGGCACCCCCGTCCCCGAGCCCGTCGACGACCCCGAGCCGCGCACCGAGCCCGGCTCCGCCGAAGGCGCCGACGCTGAGGTACGGGGATTCGGGCCCGGAGGTGGAGCAGATGCAGCGGCTGCTGGCGGGGCAGGGCTATTACCGGGGCAGGATCAACGGCAAGTTCGACAGCCGCACCGAGAACGCCGTCTCGGATTTCCAGTGGCAGAACGGCATCGACGACGACTGGGGGGTCTACGGCCCGCAGACCCGGCAGGCCCTGGAGCGCACCGGATGATCGCTCGCGCAGTGGCATCCGTGACGCGGAGTGGCGCAGACCGCCTCCGGTTTTGTATCGTGTAGGAACAAAGTGGTTCCGCCCGCAACCCCTGACCGGTGGGCGGAACCGCTTGTTCTCTTTCCCGCCCCGTCTGGAGCACCGCCGATGTCGGCCAGCACCACCAGCACCACGACCACCGCACCTGCCGTCCTCACCGCCAAGGCCCTGCTCCTGGACATGGACGGCACCCTCGTCAACTCGGACGCGGTGGTCGAGCGCTGCTGGCGGGAGTGGGCCGTCTCCCACGGGCTGGATTCGGAGGAAGCCCTCAAGGTCGTCCACGGCCGGCAGGGCTACGCCACGATGGCCATCCTCCTGCCGGAGCGCCCGATGGAGCTCAATTACGCCGAGAACAGCGTGATGCTCGCCCGCGAGACCGCCGACACCGACGGCGTGGTCCCGGTCGGCGGGGCTGCGGAGTTCATGGCGGCGATCGATGGCCTGCCGCACGCCCTGGTCACCTCGGCCGACGCGGCCCTGGCCACGGCCCGGATGACGGCCGCCGCCCTGCGCATGCCCGAGGTGCGGGTCACGGCCGAGTCCGTCAAGGCCAGCAAGCCGGACCCCGAGGGCTTCCTCATGGGAGCAGCCGAACTGGGCGTGGACCCCGCCGATTGCATCGTCTTCGAGGACTCGGCAGCGGGCATCACCGCGGGCCTGGCCGCGGGCATGCGCGTGATCGGGATAGGCCCGCGAGCCGCGGCCCACGCCCCGACGGCCCACGTCGCCGACCTGACGTCGATCCGCGTGACAGCGACCCCGGACGGCAAGATCCACCTGACGCTGACGCCCGCAGCCTGAGCGCGGGGCGGCTTCCCGGGAGGCGGGGTCCCGTCGCTCGGGGTCGGGAGTGGTCCGGGGGTTTCCCGGCAGTCCACTGTCCTTCCGTGTCGGGTCGGTCCGTCAAGGGCGCTCACTTCGTTCGCGTCGCTCCGCGATGTCGCTGCGCTCCACCCTTGACCGACCGCCCCGCCCCGGAATGCCATAAGACTGCCGGGAAGCCCCCGAAGGAACGGTCACGGGGGACAGCCAGGCCCACGGGTGCGTCAGGGATGCCGACCTCCCGGTCCCGGGAGGCCAGGCTTCCCTAAAGGGCCCCACAACCCCCTTCCCGCACTCCGGCAGCCCGCCCTCCACCAGGCAGCGATGAGATCCCCATCCCGTCCCGGTCCGGCGGGATACGCAACGGATCGCTACGCGCTCCTCTCGGCATAGCGTCCGGCGGCCGTCTGTGCCTGGACATAAGCCGCCCACGACTCGCGCAGAGGACCCTGGGCCTGCGACTGCGAACGTTTTGTCCCTTTTGGCGGCCAGTCGGGACCCACAAACCGTCTTGCCGGAGTGGGAGGTTGAGAAGTCCGGCATCAGGCTCCCTCTCACCCCCTTTTCACCCGTTTATCGCCCTCAGATGGTCCGCAGACGCCCGCAAGCGGCCCATGGAGGTCCTGTCGCGTCCTCCGACGACGTGCAGGCGCCGAAAGGACCTTTCACACGCGGTGGGGCGGCTTATGTCCAGCCCCAGACGGTCGGCGGACGCCGTGCCGGGAGAAGCGCGTAGCGATCCGTTGCGTATCCCGCCCGACCGGGACGGGATCGTCATCTCATCGCTGTCTGGTGCGGAAAGGCCGTCTGTGAGGGCCTCTTGGGGTCCTGGATCTCCCGCGCGCCCCCTTGGCTGGGCTTGGTGGTCCCGGGACGGGAACAGGACCGGCCAAGGCCGCTGATCGGCATCGCTGAGGGCCCGTCCCTGAACATGAACCTCCCGGCCATTCCTTCGGGGGCTTCCCGGCAGTCTTATGGCATTCCGGGGCGGGGCGGTCGGTCAAGGGTGGCCGAAGGCCATCGCGCAGCGACGCGACCGCAGGGAGCGCCCTTGACGGACCGACCCGACACGGAAGGACAGTGGACTGCCGGGACGCCCCCGAACACACCACCGACCCCCAGCGCACAAGTCCCGCCCGCCCCCGAAGCCCCCGCCCCGCCCGTGAAATCACCGTTGTCGATCACGCCCGCGACCGCGCCCCGTACGCACGCCTCCCGCAACAGGATGTCCCGCCCCCAGCCCCGATCCCCCCGCCCCCAATCCCTCAGCCCGCGATCGCCTCGTACAGCGAGAAGGCGGCCAGGGCCGCCATCACGCCCGCCGCGACCTTCGTGATCAGGCGCAGCGGCACGTACTTCATCAGCGTCTTCCCGCCCAGTATGCCGATGCCCGCGACCGCCCACAGGGCCAGGACGGCGCCGAGGCCGACCGAGACGGGGTTGTCGTACCGCGCGGCGAGGTTCGCGGTCATGATCTGGGTCAGGTCGCCGAACTCGGCCACCAGGATCAGCATGAATCCGGCGCCGGAGACCTTCCAGAAGGACTGGTCGGCAGGCGCCTTGACCTCCTCGTCCCCGTCGCTCTTCTTCAGGAGCAGCATGGCCGCGCCCGCGAGGAACAGGACGCCGACGACGGCCTGGACGAGGCGGTGCGGGAGCAGGGTGAGCACGCTGCCCGCGGCGATGGCGAGTGCGACGTGTACGGCGAATGCGGCGGCGACGCCGGCGAAGACGTACGAGGCGCGGTAGCGCGTGCCGAGCATCAGTCCGGCGAGGGCCGTCTTGTCGGGGAGTTCCGCGAGGAAGACGACTCCGAAGGCGATCGCCGTGACGGTGATGCTGAAGGTACTGCTGAACACGGGGCGGAACCTCAATCGGTCGGGCAGGACGCCTTCGATACCGAGAGACCTGGGGTGTTTCGGGGGTCGCTTCGGCACGGCGGCGCCCTGACTGCGTCCACGCACCCGCCGTGGACGGGTGCAGATGAACAAGAAACAGGACACTGCGGCCGAAGGTCTCGCTGGCCGACCGCTGTGCGCGGCCTGCCTCCGGGCGCCGGCTGGGATGACCCAGCAGTATGTCGACGGTCCGGCGAAGAGCTACTCCCCTTCTGCACTCCACAGGATACGTGACGGCCGCCGCGGCCCGAAATGGGTCGTTGGTCCCGCGACGGCCGGACCCACTCGACGCGGCGCGCCCACCCTGCCCTCCGCGCGAACACACCTCCTGCACGTAATCTCAACTTCCGTTTAATCGGGGGCAATTGCCCGTCCCGTATGTGACGTGCTCATGTCGCAAGCCTGTAACCTTGCGCCCGCCGCCACGCAATCTGGCGCCGCCACCATGGCCGCGCCCCTCCGGGGCTGACCGGCCACAAACCCCCCGCATACAGGGAGCCTCCTCATGGCCCTCAAGACCCTCATATCCGGTGTCTACGCGCGTCGAGTTGGCGTGCTCGCGTCAGCAGCCGCGCTCGCCGCCCTCACCTCCCTCGTGAACGCGCCCGTCGCCCAGGCCTCCCCGCCCGCCCCCATCAGCGCCGCGGCCGCCCGCTCGTACCTCGCCACCGTCGCCCCGAAGACGGAGGGATCCCTCAGCGGATACAGCCGCAGCCTCTTCCCGCACTGGAGCACCGTCTCCGGCAGCTGCAACACCCGCGAGACCGTCCTGAAGCGCGACGGCGTCGGCGTCGTCACCGACTCCGCCTGCGCCGCCGTGAGCGGCAGCTGGTACTCCGAGTACGACGGCGCCACCTGGACCAACGCCGCCGACCTCGACATCGACCACGTCGTTCCGCTCGCCGAGGCCTGGCGCTCCGGGGCGAGCGCGTGGACCACGGCCAAGCGCCAGCAGTTCGCCAACGACCTCACGCGCCCGCAGCTCATCGCGGTCACCGACAACGTCAACCAGGCCAAGGGCGACCTCGACCCGGGCAAGTGGCTGCCCTCGCGGACCGCCTACCGCTGCACGTACGCGCGGATGTGGGTCGAAGTGAAGCAGTACTGGGGCCTGAGCATGGACTCCGGCGAGAAGTCCGCCCTGGTGGGCATCCTCAACGGCTGCTGACGGCCACCCACTTCTCCCACCCGGCCGTTCACCCGGCCTCTCCCCCGCCAGGGGGAGGCCACGCCCCCCTTCCCCGTCGTACCGTGATCGCAGGGGCTACGGAGGAGGGGGAGTTGCATGGCCGGATTGCGTCTGGGGCCACTGCTTCGCTACGTCGACTGGGACACGGGCGGTTCGGCCACGATATGGGTCGAGGCCGACCGCCCGTGCACGGCCGAAGTGCGGTGCGCCGACGGGGGCGGCGGCAGCGTGCGCACCTTCCAGATCGCCGGGCACCACTACGCGCTCGTGCCGGTGACCGGCCTGGCCCCGGGGGGCACCACGGCGTACGAGGTGCTGCTCGACGGCGTGCGCGTCTGGCCCCTGCCGGGCTCGGCCTTCCCGCCGAGCACGATCACCACCCCCGCCGTCGCCGCGGGCGGGCGGCCGGCCCCGGGGCTGCGGCTGACGTTCGGGTCGTGCCGGCAGTCCGCGCCGCCGGCCGGCCGCCACGGGCCGCACGGTCCGGACGCCCTCGACACACTCGCGGCGCGGCTGGCCGCCGATCCAGGCGAGGTGCGGCCGGATGTGCTCCTGCTGCTGGGCGACCAGGTGTACGCGGACCAGTTGTCGCAGGAGACGAGACGGTGGCTCGCGGCCCGGCGGGATCTGCGGGAGGCTCCCGGCGCGCAGGTCGCGGACTACGAGGAGTACACGCGGCTGTACTACGAGTCCTGGCTGGACCCGGAGATCCGCTGGCTGCTGTCCACCGTCCCCAGCCTGCAGATATTCGACGACCATGACGTCATCGACGACTGGAACACGAGTGCGGCGTGGCTGGCGGAGATGCGGGCGACGCCGTGGTGGCGGGAGCGCGTGCTCAGCGGACTGATGTCGTACTGGGTGTATCAGCACCTGGGCAATCTCTCGCCGGCCGAGCTCGCGGCCGACCCGCTGTACGAGGCCGTGCGCGAGACCCCCGACGGTACGGATGCGCTGCGCGCCTTCGCCTCCGCGGCCGACGCCGATCCGGGCTCGGTGCGCTGGAGCTACCGGCGCGACTTCGGCCGGTCGCGGCTGCTCATGGTGGACACGCGGGCGGCGCGGGTGCTGGCCGAGGACGGGCGGGCCATGCTCGACCCCGCGGAGCAGAAGTGGTTGCGTGACAACGCCCTCGCCGGGCACGGCGGTTACGACCATCTCCTCATCGGGTCGTCGCTGCCGTGGCTGATGCCGCCGCTGATCCATGACGCGGAGGTGTGGAATGCCGCGCTGTGCCGCGGGGAGCGGGGGGCTCGGTGGGCGCGGATCGGGGAGGATCTGCGGCGGCGCAGCGATCTGGAGCACTGGGCGGCGTTTCCCGCTTCGTTCGCGGCGTTGAGCGATCTGATCGAGGAGGTGGGGACGGGGCCGCGGGCGCCTGCGACGGTGTGCGTGCTGTCCGGAGATGTCCATCATGCGTATGTGGCCGAGCCTCGAATACCCAGTACGGCGCGGGTGTTCCAGTTGACGTGCTCGCCGGTGCACAACTCGATCCACGCGGCGGTGAAGTGGGGTTTCCGGCTGGGCTGGTCGCGGACGGGGCGGTGGCTGGGGCGCGGGTTCTCTCGGCACGGGCGGACGGGTCGGCCGCCGCTGAGCTGGCGGCGTACGGGTGGGCCGTGGTTCGGGAACCAGCTGATGACGCTGGCGCTGGCGGGCCGTTCGGCCAGGCTCCGGCTGGACCAGGCGCACAAGGGCCGCAGGGGGCGGAAGGCCGCCCGGCTGGTGACGGTGCTGGACCGGGACCTGACGTCGGCCGGCTGAAGGGGCCGGTGGGCCGCGCACGGCGGGGCAGAACGGCATGAACAGGACGAATGGAGGGGCCGATGGCCCGAGCTGACAGACTGTGCGCCCGGGCAGCCCCCGGACATACGGCGTGCCAACTCCAGGCGTACGCTGTATGGCTGTCAAGCCGCCCCTGCCGCTCCCCCGCGACGTCGCGGCGCTTCACGCCGAAGCACGTCAACCGGACTGGGGAGTCCCGCCTTGTTTGAGACTCTGGGGTCGCTGACAGCGAGCCCATGGATCTACGCCGTGGTGGCGGTGTCCGTCGTGCTCGACGTCTTCCTGCCGGTGCTGCCGAGCGGGGTTCTGGTGATCACGGCTGCGGCGGCCGCGGCGGCCGCCGGTGCGGCCGGTCCGGTGCCGGTGGCGGTTCCGGCTCAGGTGCCGGACATCCTCGCGCTGCTGGTGATCGCCACGACCTCGTCGGTGCTGGGTGACATGGCCGCGTTCCGGCTGGCTCGGCGCGGCGGGGCCCGGCTGGACCGCGCGATCGCCCGGTCCCGTCGGCTGACGCGCGCCCATGAACGCCTGGGTACGGCCCTGGCCCGCGGTGGCGGCGCCCTGGTGGTGATCGCCCGCTTCGCCCCGGCCGGCCGCTCGGTGGTGTCTCTTGGCGCGGGCAAGACGCACCGCAAGGTCATGGAGTTCCTGCCCTGGTCGGTGCTGGCGGGCATGGCCTGGGCCGGGTACAGCGTGGCCTTGGGGTACTTCGGCACCCAGTGGCTCGGCGCCACCTGGCTCGGCACGGCGGTCTCGGTGATCGCCCTCTTCGCCGCGGGCGCCCTCGCGGCCTTCGTCATCCGGCGCCCCGTCCCGGCGGCGGCCCCGGCGGCGTAGCGACCGCCCCGGACCGGCTCTTCGGGGTCCGCCCGGATCCCCCGGGTGGAGCAGCGGCTCACCCGTTCACCCGGCCCCGATCGCCGCCCCGGGCCCGGGCTCCTAGCGTCCACAGCACGGCGCGCAACCGAATCCGCGTCACATCCGTGCCCTGGCCGCGCCGTTTCGAGGAGCCCGAGGAGTTCTCTCCATGCCCGCCACGCCGCTCGCCCAGCCGCCGAACCACCGCCTCCTGGCAAGGGTCGCGGCCGCGACCCTCGTCCTCGCCGCGGCCACTCCCGCCGCCGTCGCCTACGCGGCCTCCCCGTCCGCCAGTGTCTCCCCCACCGCCGTCGCGCCCGGCGGCCGGGTCAGCCTGAACGTCACCGGCTGCGGAACCAAGACCGGTACGGCCTCGTCCGGCGCGTTCGGCGACGTACGCCTGACCCCCGGCAACCTCGAGGCCACCAACCTCTTCGGCAACGCCACCGTCTTCAGCAACGCCAACTCCGGGGCGTACACCGTCACCTTCGAATGCGGCGGCTCGGGCGGTCAGCGCGTCACCGTCCCCCTCCAGGTCGCCTCCGGCGCGGCCCGCGGCGGCCTGGGCGGCAGCGTCGGCGCGATGAGCCCCGGCCAGATCGCCCTGGGCGGCGCACTGGCCGCGGGCGCACTGGGCACCGGCATCTGGATCCTGCGCCGCCGCTCCCGCCTGACCTGACCCCACCGCGGCACTCGTGACCGGACGGGCGGTGCGTCCTGCCGGACCAGGACGTCTAGGCGGTGGCGGCGGTGACGGTTGCGCCGGCGCCTCTGACCTGCAGACCGTCCAGCAGGTCCCGTGTCGCCTCGGCGATCGCCTCCACGGCGGCCTCGAAGACCTCCTGGTTGTGCGCGGCGGGCGCCCGGAACCCCGATACCTTCCGTACGTACTGCAGCGCGGCGGCGCGGACTTCCTCCTCCGTGGCCTTCTCGGGGATGGCGGGCGGGCGCAGGGTCTTAATGGAACGGCACATACACCCACTATCCCGCTACTCGGGCAGCTCGGCGCCGGAAAGTTTCATGATCAGACCTGCCTGCAGCCGCGCCCGCAGCACCGGATCCGCGACCTCCTCCAGCAGCTCGGCGGCCTGCTGGAGGGCGGCGGCTGCCCGCCGGTCCTCGCGCAGGGAGGCGGTCTGGTCGGCCATGTGCCGAAGCGCGATGTCGGCCCGCCGGTGGAAGAGCTGCCCGACGAGCGTGATGACGAGGCCGACCGAGCTGGTGACGACCCCGAGGTACAGCTCCCCGCTGGTCTCGGCCTTCCACACCGCGAGCGCCACCCCGAGCAGCAGGACGGCGGCCCCCGCCCCGGCGAACCGCTGGCTGGTGACGAAGCTGCTGCGTGCCTGCGTCAGCCCGTACGCGTAGTACTCGACCAGCACGGACGTGAACTCGGCGTCCCCGTGCCCGCCGCGCCGGCCCGCCGCCGGCCCCCCGACATCGGCGTACTTCGGATCCCCCGCACCGGCCGCGGGCTCCGCCACCTGCGCCAACAGCCGCGCCCGCTCGGCATCCCGGCGCCGCTCGAACCCCTCCCTGGCCACCCGGTCCAGCCGGACGTACGCCATGCCGCCGCCGACGAAGGCCAGCAGCCCGACACCCGCCACCACCCACTCACCCATCCCCCGACCATCCCACGCTCCCTCGACACGCGGTCAAGCCTCCGGCGACAACGAACCACACCCCCAGGCCCCCCAGTTGCCCGGACCCCGGCCACTCCCACGCCCCGCACCGCGAACCCTCCGCGCCCGGCGGACACGACGAAGGCCCCCGACCGTAAACGGTCGGGGGCCTTCGTAACTGGTGGGCGTGGACGGTTTCGAACCGCCGACATCTGCTTTGTAAGAGCAGCGCTCTACCCCTGAGCTACACACCCGTGGATGAGTGGACAGCCTACATGCCAGGCGCACCCCCCACGCAAACCCGTATCCGTGGGGGAGAATGGACCGGGGCATGGCGGAGGCGGTACGGGAGAGGGATTGTGACGACGGCATCCCGGCGGTGGTTCGGCGGGCGGGACGAGAGTCGGCGGGCGGATGCGCAGGCGGCGAAGGATGCCGCCGCGGCCGCGTTCTACGAGCTGGACACCGCGCAGCGGGATCTGCGGATCTCCATGGAGACCATCGCGGCCGCCGACGGGTCGCCCGCGGCCCGGCAGGCCGGGGAGGGGTTCGCCGCGCTCGGGCAGCGGATCGACCAGGTCAGCCACGTGTACATCGAGGCGGTGGACGCGCACGACCTGGATCGCGTCGACCTCGAGGGGTCCGTCGCCGCGCGGGCGCGGGAGCAGCTGACCCGGGCACGCGACGAGCTCGTACGGGTCAAGGGCGAGCTGGATCGGTTCGCGCAGGGGCTGCAGCCGCTGCTGGACAAGGCCGAGACGCAGCTGGCCCGGGTGGCGCCCGCGCGGGAGCGGGCCCGGGCCGCGCTGCTCGCGGCGAGCGGCGCCCTGGACGACGTACGGGGCAAGGGGGTGCGGGCCGACGAGTTCGCGGCGCGGCTGGCCGCGCTCGGGCCTGAGCTGACCCTGCTGAACCAGGGTGCCGCGCAGCACGGGGTGCAGGAGACCGTCCAGCGCGCGGACCGGATCCTGCGGGACGCGGAGGCCATACGGGCCGAGGTGGCGCGGCTCCCGGAGCGGGCCGCGGAGATCGACCGGCGGCTGGTGAGTCTGCGGACCCGGGCGCAGGCGCTGCGCAACCGGGCGGACCGGGTGGATCCGGTCCTCAGTGAGCTGCGCCGGCGGTTCAGTGCCGCGTGCTGGCAGGACCTGCAGCAGGTGCCGGAGCAGGCCGTACGGGACGTGGCGCAGGCCGAGGAGCAGCTGAGGGAGGCCGCGCGGGCGCGCGAGGAGCAGCGCTGGGCGGACGTGGCGGCGTTGATCGAGTCGGTCCGGGGTGCGCTGGACGCCACCGACGAGGCGGTGTCGGCGGCGCAGGACCGGCTGTCGCGGCTGGAGGCGGTGGCGCGGGACCCGCAGGCGGAGGTGCAGCGGACCCGGTTCGCGATCCGGGATGCGCAGCGGCTGGCGATGGAGGGCCGCAGTGTGCCCGATCCGCGGCACGCGCGGCCGCTGGACGGGTCGGTGGCGCGGATGGAGCGGGCGCTCGCCGCGCTGGAGGAGCGGCACCCGGACTACTGGCACTTCCTTCAGGAGATGGAGCAGGTGCGGGCGGACGTGGGGCGGGTCGTCTCCGACATCCGCGGCGGGCGCGCGAACGGCTGAGGCCCGCTGCCGGCACCGGTCCGGCCCGCGCCCCGGCTGCCGGCACCGGTCCGGCACCGGTTCCGGCGGTTCCGGCACGCCCGGCCCCGCCCGGCCCCGCCCCGTCCGCGCTTGTCGCGGCGGGGGCGCGGGCGGATGCTGGAAGGTGGCTGGAATAGGAGGGCGTGATGGCTGCCCACGTTTCGTACACCTCTCGTGCGCCCGGCGCACCCCGCACGACCGCACCCCCCGTGAACGCGCCGCACGCGGCCTACGGGTGCCACGAGCCCCACGAGCACTACGCGCCGTACGTGTCCCACGGGCCGATCGAACTCCCCGCCCCGCACGTCCCCTACCTGGTGCGGCGCATCGCGCGCCCCGTCAACACCCGGCTCGACGAGCACCTGCCCACCGACCACAAGCTCAGCCAGGTGTACCGGGTGGGCGCGGGCCTGATGGGGCTGCTGCTCGTCGTCTTCGGCATCCTGGGGCTGATCGACC
The DNA here is from genome assembly GCF_042752335.1 of Streptomyces sp. NPDC059355. Lineage (NCBI taxonomy): Bacteria > Bacillati > Actinomycetota > Actinomycetes > Kitasatosporales > Streptomycetaceae > Streptomyces > Streptomyces sp. NPDC059355. The sequence goes on from NZ_JBHYXN010000021.1 coordinate 20,734, forward strand.
GGATCGGGTTCTTCGACACCGGCGGCGCCACGGTGATCGCGCTGAACACCAACGGCGCGCTGAGCGTCCTGTCGATCTGCATCGGGCTGCTGCTCTTCGCGGGGATGGTGATCGGCGGGAACTTCGCCTCCACCCTCAACATCGTGCTGGGGATCGCCTTCATCGTCAGCGGGTTCGTGAACCTGGCCCTGCTCGACACGGGGGTGAACTTCCTGGCCTTCAAGATCCAGAACGTGCTGTTCAGTTTCGTCGTCGGCGTGATGCTGATGTGGTTCGGGATGTACGGGCGGGTGGGCAGCGCCCTGCCGCACGACAATCCGTACTGGCGGGCCCGCAACCCCGAGCAGGCCGCACGCGAGGACCGCGCCGCCGGGCTGAGTCACGGCGTCCAGGCCTGATCCGAAAGACACGGACCAGGGCTGCCGGCGGCGCCCGGCTCTGTAGCCTGGGGCCATGCCTCGTTACGAATTCCGCTGCCGGACCTGCGAAGACACCTTCGAGGTCAGCCGGCCCATGGCCGAGTCCTCCGCTCCCGCCGACTGCCCGGCCGGGCACGCCGACACCGTGAAGCTGCTCTCCGCCGTCGCCGTGGGCGGCACCGGCAGCGCCCCCGCCCCGTCCGGCGGGGGCTGCTGCGGCGGCGGGGGCTGCTGCTAGGGGGTGTCCGCCAGCCCTAGCGCTTGCGCGAGAGGGTGAGGCCGTCCGAGATCGCGAGCAGGACCGATTCCATGCGGGTGTCCGCCGCGACGTGCTCGTTGTACGCGCGGACTCCCGCCGCCGAGCCCGTCGCGGACTCGTCCAGGACGCTGCCGTGGAACAGGGTGTTGTCCGTGACGATCAGCCCGCCCGGGCGCAGCCGCGGAACGAGCTCCTCCCAGTAGGCGATCTGGCTTTCCTTGTCCGCGTCCACGTAGGCCATGTCGATGTGCGGCTCCTGCGGCATGGCACGCAGCGTGTCCAGCGCCGGGGCGATGCGCAGGTCGATCCGGTCGGCGACGCCCGCCGCCTTCCAGGCCTCGCGCCCGTACGCCGTCCACTCCTCCGAGACGTCGCACGCGACGATCACGCCGTCCGACGGCAGGGCCTGTGCCATGGACAGGGTGGAGAAGCCGGTGAAGGTGCCGACCTCGACGATGTGGCGGGCGCCGGTCAGCCGGACCAGGAAGGCCAGCAGCGGTCCCTGCTCCTCCGCCGACTGCATGCCGGCGACGTCGGGGAACTTCTCGTACGTCGTGGCCACCAGCCCCCGCTGGACCGGGTCCAGCGGGGGGTTGTGGTTGAGCATGTAGCGGTACAACTCGTCAGTGATCTTCGTGCTGTTGCCCTTGGTCATGTACCCAGTGTGCCGAGTCCGCCCGCCGGTCGACCCACCGGTTGGCCAACCGGCCGCCCCACCCGTCGGCCTACCGGCCGGCCTCCCGGGCCACCGCCGCCGCGAACGCCCGTACGATCTCCTCGCCCGCCAGCACGCCCGCCGCGGCCAGGGCCGTGACCGTCGGCGCCGTCCAGCCCGAGTCGGCCAGCTCCCCGTGCCCCGGCCGCCAGGCCGCATCCGCGGCCAGCAGCAGGTCCGCGTCGAGCAGCGAGTCGCCGGCGGCGAGGGTCGTGGTCGCACCGGTACGGCGTGCCACCTCGCGCATCGCCGCGCTCTTCGTCAGCGGCCGCGGCACGGCGTAGATCTTGCGGCCCTGGAGCGAGACCGTCCAGCCGCGCGCGTCGGCCCACTCCGTCAGCGCCTTGACCCACTCGTCCGGCACCAGGGCCCGCTCGACGACCAGGTACGTGAACAGGTCCTCCGCGATCCGCGCCTTGCGCAGCCACGCCGCGTCCGCCGTGGCCAGCAGGTGCGCGTGCACCTCCTCCAGCGGGGCGCACTCCTGCGCCAGCCGCGCCGCGACCTGGCGCCGCCAGTCCCGGTCGGGGAGGCCGTCGACCAGCAGCTGCCCGCCGTTGGCGCAGATCGCGTACGGCGCCGGCCGCCCGGGGAAGCGGATGCGCTGGTACTGCTTGCGCGTACGGGTCGTCGTCGGGACGAAGACCACCGCGGGATCGGCCGCCAGTTCGGTCAGCAGCGCCGCCGCGGTCTCCGTCATGTACGACAGCGGCTTGCTCTCGTGCACCTCGACGCACAGCAGCCGCGGGGCCACCGGGTCGGGCATGGTCAGGCCGAGCGCGGCCGTCGAGTAGATGAGCGTGCGGTCGAGATCACTGGCTACCAGGACAGTCACTTGGAGGTCACGGCCTTTCCGTCGGCGCCGGTCGCGCCACGCGTGAAGCGGGGGTGGATGAGTCCTACGCAGGTGTAGGGCAGCCCGTCGACCTCTTCGACCGGCACGCCCCGCTGCTCGGCGAGCAGCCGTACGTGGTCCAGGTCGGCTCCGGCGCCGCGCTGCGCCAGGATCTTCCACGGCACGCGGCGCAGCAGCACCCGCGTCGTCTCGCCGACGCCGGGCTTGACCAGGTTCACGTCGTGGATGCCGTACTCCTCGCTGATCCGCTCGACGGCCGCCCAGCCCTCCCAGGTGGGCGTGCGGTCGGCGGCGAGGAGCTCCTTGACCTCGGCGTCGACGGCCTCGGCCACCTCGTCGAATCGGGCGGCGACGGTGTCGACGAAGGCGGTGGAGACATCGGCTCCGGCGAGCTCGCGGTAGAACTTCGCGCCGTGGAAGTCGGCGGGTCCGACCAGGTCGGACCTGAGGACCGTACGCGAGATCAGTCCGGAGACGGTGGAATTGAGGCAGGCGGAGGGGATCAGGAAGTCCTCGCGGGTGCCGTACGTGGACACGCAGGATCCGGGGTCGGCGAGGACCACGATCTCCGGGTCGAATCCGGGGAACTCGCGGAGGGCCTCCGCGAGCTCCCGCGTGATGGCCCCCTTGCCGGTCCAGCCGTCCACGAAGACGACGTCGGAGGGGTCGTGGTGGGCGGCCAGCCAGCGCAGGGCGTTGGGGTCGATGCCGCGGCCGCGCACGATGGAGACGGCGTAGTGCGGCAGGTCCAGGCCGTGCCGGTGCTGGGCCCAGCGGCGCATGAGGACGCCGACGGGGGTGCCGGCGCGGGCCAGCGAGACGAGCACCGGGGAGGGGGACCGCTCGGCGAGTACGGTCTCGGTGACCGTGCCTACGGCCCGGGCCATGCGGGCGGCGGACGCCGTCAGCGCGCTCCGGTACAGCTCCTGGTACCGGGGGGACGGCTGGTATTCGACGGGCAGCGACTCGGCGTAGTGCGCGCCGCCCGCCTGGATGGCCTCCTCGCGCTCCTCGGTGGGGGCCTCCAGCGACACGTCGGAGAGGTCCTGGAGCAGCCAGCCGCAGTCCTGCGGGGCGTACGAGGAGAAGGCTGGTCCGCGCAGCGGCTCGGGCAGGATCGGCTCGGGCATGATCGGCTCCCGCCGGTCGCAGGAATCGTCGTGGGAAGGCTCGGGGACGTACGAGGGGACCAGCGCGAGCAGGACCCGGCCGGCGTGCGGGGCCAGGCGCGCGAGGAGCCCGTCGGGGCCGTGCAGCGCGGCGGTGTCCCCGTGGCTGTCGACGACGGCGACGACGGTGTCGAAGCCGGCGCCCGCGACGTTGTAGGCGTACCGGTCGCCGGGCCCGTCGGCGGGGGCGTCGTGGGCGGGGAAGACGAGCCGGGAGCGGATGGCGTACCCGGGGTCGTCGACGGCGAGCACCGGCGAGCGGGTGGTGGTCGAGAACCGGACCTCGGCCGCCGCCCCGGACTCCTCCAGGACCGTTGCGAGGCGCAGCGGGGCGTACATCAGCTCCTCGTTGCCGAGTACGAGGACCCGCCCGGGCCCGGCTCCGAGCGCGTCGGCGAGCTGCCGGGCCAGCGCGGGCAGTGCCGCTTCGAGCCGGGCGCGGTGCTCGGGGGTGAACCCGTGCCGGCCGCCGTCGGGGACCCCGGCGGGCCAGTCCAGCACGATCCGCCCGGCGGGGGCGGCTGCGGAGGCCGGAGCAGGGGCGGGACCGGCCGCGCCCCGGCCCTCGTACTCCTCGACCAGTGCCTGGCCCTTGGCCAGGACCCCCTCGGGGAGGTGCACCGTCCCGGAGGCGAGCGCGATCAGGTCGACGCGCGCGCCGATCTCGGCGGCGAAGGCGGTGAGCCGCTCTCGGTCGGCCGGGGAGCGCATGTCGACGAGGGCGACGACCACGTAGTGCCGGCGGGGGTGGCGGGCGTGCAGGTCGCGGATGGTGTTCAGGACCGTGTTGCCGGTGGAGAACTCGTCGTCGACGAGGACCAGCGGCCCGCTGCCGGCCAGCAGCTTCGGGTCCTGCGGCAGCAGCAGGTGCGAGGTGGCGTGCGAGTGGGCCTCCTCGAACCCGCCTGCGGGCTCGACACCGGGCACGGGGCGGCGGGTGGAGTGCAGGTAGGGGGCGGCTCCGAGTCCGTCGGCCACGCAGTGCCCGAGTCCGGTCGCCGTCTCCGCGTACCCCAGGACCACCGCGTCGGCGGTCTCGTCGCCCAGCAGGGCCCGCACCCGCTCGCCGAGTCCGTGCCCGGCCGCGTACACGGCCCGCGGGGACTGCGGGACGTGCTTGCCCAGCACCTGCGAGACCAGCAGGTGGGCCCGCTTCGGATTGCGCCGCAGGGCCAGCCCGAGCAGCTCGTCCAGCCGTGGCGACCCCGGGTCGCCGGCCTCCTCCAGGCGTACGCCCAGCCGCTCGGCCACCCAGGTTCCCGACCACACCGCGTCGATCGTCTTGCCCTTCTCCGTAGTCTTCGCCGGCACGGGTCCGCTCACAGCTGGAGCCCGGCCGTGAGGAGGTCGACGAAGCCGACCTCCTCCTTCGCCACGCCGAAGACCTCGGCGCGCAGCATGGTGCGCTCGGCCCAGGCCCGGTGGGGCTTCACTTCGTTCATCTTGTTCGTGTAGGCGGAGCGCATGACTCCGCCGCCGCCGCGCTCGGGGCGCAGGATGTCCTGGGCGTCGCTGAACTCCTCGTGGGAGACCACCGACAGCGCGTGGACGGGGGTGACGTGGGCGGGGTGGATGCAGGTCTTGCCGAGGAGTCCGTTGGCCCGGTCGAGTTCGATCTCGCGCAGGAGCCCGTCGAGGTCGTGCTCGATGAGCGTGGTGCGCAGTTCCTCGGCGCCTTCCTCGAGGAAGGGGCTGCGGCGCAGCTGGGGCTTGAAGAGGCGCTGCTGGCTGCGGAAGTACTCCCAGACGGGTCCGGTCACGGTGAAGCCGGTGCCGTCGGCGCGGCTGAGCACGTTCACCACGTCGGCGATGACTCCGGCGACGATCTGTACGTCGTAGGCGGTCATGTCGGGGGTGCGGCGCAGTCCGTAGACCGAGCAGAAGTCGGTCACGCCCAGGCGCAGGGCCAGGACGCGGTCGCGGTACCGGTTCACGGTGCGGGAGATGCCGGCGAGGGCTTCGACGCGGGTTTCGAGGTGGAGGAGGTCGGGGGTCTCCAGGACGGGCATGGCGTACAGCGGCTGCTGTCCGCCGGCCGCCTCCGCTTGGGCGACGGCGTCGAGGAAGGCGGTTCCGCGGCTCTCGGTGAACTTGGGGAGTACAAATCCGGCCAGTCTGCGGGCGGAGCCGCCGAGGCGGCGCACGAGGTCGGGTATCTGCTCGGGGGTGCGGACCCGGATGAAGAGGAGCGGCAGCTCTCCGCCGTCGGCGTCAAGGGTGGCGAACTGGCGGACGAGGTTGCCCTCGGCGTCGGCGACGTCGGCGTCGCTGATCGAATCCTCCAGGCAGAGGACCATGGAGACGACTCCGCGGGCGGCCTGCTTGTGGACGTCGCCTGCGAGGTTCGGGCGGGTGGCGGGGCTGTAGAGGGTGGCTCCGAGGGCGGCGGCTAGAATGCGGGCCGGGGAGGCGGCGGTGAACTCGGCCGACTCCTGGTGGAAGAGGTCCTTGCGGACGGTGGGCGATATGTGCCCGAAGTGACGCATGTACTTCCCCCGTACTGCCTCGGCGGCCCCAGTGGCGTGGCCGGTAATAGTACGTACGAACGTGAGTCAAGAGTTCCTCAAGTACATGAAGTTCAGGTAACCCTCTTGCACCATGCCCAGGTCTTTCTTCCGCGACAAGGCTCCACGGGGGGCCGCGTTGTTCCGCGCCGCCCCGGGAGGGCAGGATGACGGGCATGACGCACGCGATGCAGAAGGGCTCGAACATCCCGGTGACCGCCGTGGCGGTCCGGGCGGTGCTGCGCTGGACCGGCGGCCCCGAGGTGCCGGACGTCGACGCCTCGGCGCTGCTCGTGGGAGCGGACGGGCGCGTGCGCTCGGACGAGGACTTCGTGTTCTACAACCAGCCCCGGCACCCCTCGGGGGCCGTCTGGCGGCTCGGCAAGAAGCAGATAGGCGACGGGATCACCGACGCCGTGCAGGCGGACCTGCGGGCGGTGCCGCCGGTGGTGGACCGGATCCTGGTGGTGGCCTCCGCCGAGGACGTGCCGTTCCAGCAGGTCAGGGACCTGCGGATCCTGCTGTACGACGCCACGGCGACCGGCGGCTCCGAGCCGCTGGCCTTCTTCGACGTGCGGCCCGAGACCGGCGCCGAGACGGCGCTGATCTGCGGGGAGCTGTACCGCCGCGGGGACGGGTGGAAGTTCCGCGCGCTGGGCGAGGGCTATTCGAACGGCCTCGTCGGGCTGGCGACCGACCACGGGATCTCCGTGGACGAGAACGCCGCCGAGGGTGCCTCCGGGGCCGCTCCCGCCGCCGGCCGGGCCGACGAGCAGACGGCCCTGATGCGCCCGCCGGTCCCGCAGACGCCGCCGGCGCCGCTGACGCAGGCCCCGCCCGCCGCGCAGCCGGCGTACGGGTACCCGCAGCCGGTGTCCCCGGCCCCGGTGCCGGTCCCGGGCGGCGACCCGACGTTCCGGCTGCCGGTGCAGGGCCCGCAGTTCCTCCGCCGCTGACGCGCCGTACCCGGCCGGGGGCGCGTGCCCCCGGTCAGGCCTTGGTGCTCTTGTAGCCCCGCCCCCATTGCAGGCCCCACCCGTACAGCCGGTCCAGCTCGGCCTGGAACCCGTACACGAACTTGACCTCGCGCCGCACGATCAGCTCGCCCTTGACGTGCTCCAAGGAGAGCACGGCGCAGGAGCGGGCCTGCGGCTGCCGTTCCTCCAGCGGGATCTCGATCCGCGGCCCGGTGATCGGGTAGAGGGTGATCATGGCGTGGGTCCGGTCGAAGGCCGGGGTCTGGTCGTAGATGTAGACGAACACCAGCAGCCGCTTGATCTCGTCGGCGTGGTCGAGGTTGACGAAGACCGTCTCCCCCGACGGCGCCCCGAACCTGTCGTCGCCGCTGAGCTTCACGTACGGCGGGCTGTTGATGTCCCCGTGGAGGTTGCCCAGCGGCTGCACGACGCCCCGGGTCCCGTCGGCCAGCTCGTAGAGGCAGCCGAGGTCGAGGTCGACGTTGACCATGCCCTGGGTGTGCGCCTGCACCATGTCGGGCTTGAACAGCTTGAACGGGTGGCGCAGGAGCCGGCCGCTCTCACCGCCGCCGCGACCGCCGATGTCCGAGCTGCGCATGCGCCAGGACAGGTTGACCCGCAGGTTCCCGTGGACCGCCCCCTGTTTGGTGAGCGAAACCGTCGGATGCCGTTTGGTCAGCTCGATCGCGGCCGAGCCGCCGCCCGAGTCGAACTGCAGGGCGCGGCTGCCCCTTATCCCGTCGAAGAACCCTTCGAAGAATCCCATTCCCCTGTCCCCCCTCATTCTGTGTAGGCGGGGCGGCCTACGCGGACGGGGCGGCCCGGCAGTCCGCAGACCAGCCCGGCCGCCCCGCAGTTGGAGCGTTCCGCATTAGCGCCGCGATCATGCCTAGGCGGTGGAACCCTCCAGTTCCAGGCGCTTGTTGCGGCGCACCGAGGACCAGAAGGACCAGGCGATGAGCAGCACGCCGACGAGGCCGGTGATGACCTCGTGGATCTCGTACTGGATGGTGACGAGCAGGATGACGGCGAGCGCGCCGATGGCGTAGTGCGCGCCGTGCTCCAGGTAGACGTAGTCGTCGAGGGTGCCCTGGCGGACCAGGTAGACCGTGAGCGACCGGACGTACATGGCACCGATGCCGAGGCCGAGGGCCATCAGCACGATGTCGTTGGTGATGGCGAAGGCGCCGATGACCCCGTCGAAGGAGAAGGAGGCGTCGAGGACTTCGAGGTAGAGGAACATGAAGAAGGCGGCCTTGCCGGCCATGGCGACGGCCGAGACGGGCTTGCCGCTCTTCTTGGCCGCTTCCTCGGCTTCGTGTTCTGCCTCTTCTTCTTCTTCGAGGCGGTTCTCGAAGTAGCCGGAGAGACCGCCGACGATCATGTAGGTGATGAGGCCGGCGATACCGGAGACCAGGACGGTCTGCGCCTTGTCCACGTGCGCCCCGCCGTGCTGGTGGGCGTTGGCGGCGAAGGTCATGGACGTGATCAGCAGGGCGATCAGCGCGAGGCAGGCCGACAGCATGTCGATCTTGCCGAGCTTGGCGAGCGGGCGCTCGAGCCACGCGAGCCACTTGATGTCCCGGTCCTCGAAGATGAAGTCGAGGAAGATCATCAGAAGGAACATGCCGCCGAAGGCCGCGATCGCCGGGTGGGCGTCCGTGACCAGCTGCTGGTACATGTCCTTGTCGTTCAGCGCCAGGTCGACGGCCTCGATGGGGCCGATGCCGGCGGTGACCGCGACGATCACGACGGGGAAGACCAGGCGCATGCCGAACACGGCGATGAGCACGCCGACCGTGAGGAAGATCTTCTGCCAGAAGGCATTCATCTTCTTCAGGATTCCGGCGTTGACCACCGCATTGTCGAAGGACAGCGAGATCTCAAGGATGGACAGGATCGCGACGATCCCGAACGCGGTCCACCCCCCGTAGAACACCGCTGCGACCAGACCGAGCGCAGTGACTGCGAACGACCAGCCGAAGGTTTTGAGAACCACTGGCACCCCATCGTGTTGTACGGCTTTACGAAACGTTGACCCCGAAGTCTAGAGCGATGCCCCGGAGCCCCGACGCGTACCCCTGTCCCACCGCCCGGAACTTCCATTCGCCGCCGTACCGGTAGACCTCGCCGAAGATCATCGCCGTCTCGCTGGAGGCGTCCTCGGTGAGGTCGTAGCGGGCCAGTTCCTGGCCGTCCGCGTCGTTGACCACGCGAATGAAGGCATTGCTGACCTGGCCGAAGCTCTGCCGACGGGCCTCCGCCTCGTGGATCGAGACCGGGAAGACGATCTTGTCGACCTCGACCGGCACCTTGGTCAGGTCGATGATGATCGATTCGTCGTCGCCCTCACCCTCGCCGGTGAGGTTGTCCCCCGTGTGTTCGACGGAGCCCTCGGGGCTCTTCAGGTTGTTGTAGAAGACGAAGTACGCGTCCCCCAGGACCCGGCCGTCGCGGCACAGCAGCGCGCTGGCGTCGAGGTCGAAATCGGCCCCCGTGGTCGAACGCGCGTCCCATCCGAGACCGACCAGGACCCGGGTGAGGTTCGGTGCGGCCTTCGAGAGGGAGACGTTGCCCCCCTTGGCGAGTGTGACGCCCATGTTGTGGTCCTCCCCGGACGACGTGGTGATCGCGGCGCGCCCCGCGTGGCGGGCCGCCGGTGGAGCTCGGCGGTGCATCTCTGCGGTGCACCGTCGCAAAGCACGTCCGGCGCCGTACACACAGTGCACGGCGCCGGACGGGTGACTGCTGGCAGGCTCAGACGTTGACGCCGAAGTCCTGTGCGATGCCGCGCAGGCCGGAGGCGTAGCCCTGGCCGATGGCGCGGAACTTCCACTCCGCTCCGTTGCGGTACAGCTCGCCGAAGACCATGGCGGTCTCGGTCGAGGCGTCCTCGGAGAGGTCGTAGCGGGCGAGCTCGCTGTTGTCGGCCTGGTTCACGACGCGGATGTACGCGTTGCGGACCTGGCCGAAGCTCTGCTGGCGGCTCTCGGCCTCGTAGATCGAGACCGGGAAGACGATCTTGGCGACATCGGCCGGGACGCCGGCCAGATTCACCTTGATCGCCTCGTCGTCGCCCTCGCCCTCACCGGTGGTGTTGTCACCGGTGTGCTCGACCGAGCCGTCCGGGCTCTTCAGGTTGTTGAAGAACACGAAGTTCGAGTCGTTGGCGACCTTGCCCTGGTCGTTGGTCAGGATCGCGCTGGCGTCGAGGTCGAAGTCGACACCGGTGGTGGTGCGAGCGTCCCAGCCCAGACCGACGATGACCGCCGTCAGATTCGGCGCGGCCTTGGTCAGCGAGACGTTTCCGCCCTTGCTGAGGCTGACTCCCACGGGTCCTCCATTGGGTTCATGTGTGGGGCGGCGCCCCGTCGTGCGGTTTCTACCGGGATCAACGCTTCGATCCTAGTGACGGGTTCCCGCCTGTCGGCGTCTTTCCCGGTGAACAGTTCACGGAACCCGCCCGAAGTGGGATCCCGGGGCCCTCGGAGACTTCTCAGAGGCTGTCGAGGGCCTTGATGTACTCGTTCAGGTCACGCGCGTCGGGCAGGCCGTTGACGACGGTCCAGCGCACGATGCCGTCCTTGTCGATGATGAAGGTGCCGCGGACCGCGCAGCCCTTCTGCTCGTCGAAGACGCCGTACGCGCGCGAGGTCTCGCCGTGCGGCCAGAAATCCGAGAGGAGCGGGTACTCCAGGCCCTCCTGCTCGCCGAAGACGCGCAGGGTCGGCACGGAGTCGTTGGAGACCGCGAGGAGCTGGACGTCGTCGTTCTGGAACCGCGGCAGCTGGTCGCGCAGCTCGCACAGCTCGCCGGTGCAGACACCGGTGAAGGCGAACGGGTAGAAGAGCAGCACCACGGCCTTCTCGCCGCGGAAGTCCGAGAGCCGCACGGTGGCGCCGTGGTTGTCCTTGAGCTCGAAGTCCGGGGCCTTGCTGCCGACCTCGATCGCCATCTCTCGCATCCCTTCGTTCCCGCATCCCTGCGTTGGGCTGTTCGGGTGGGTCCAGCCTAGGGCCTGTCCGGCGGATCGGCCCCGGCCATGATCCGCCGGACAGGCCCTAGGCCGGGCCGGGGCCCCGGAACGCACGCACCCCGCCTACCGGAAGGGAATCCGGCGGGCGGGGTGCGTGTCCGCTTGGCTGCGGGGGAACGGCTCAGCGCTTGGCCTTGGCGGCCTTCGGCGTCACCAGCTTGGTGGAGGTCCACTCCTTGCCGACGGGCAGGCCCTTGGCAAGCGAGAGGCCGGCCGTCTCGGCCGCCTCGCTGATGTCGCTGGCCTCGACGTAGCCGTCACGGCCCGTCTTGGGGGTCAGCAGCAGGATCAGTGCGCCGTCCTCGACCAGCTCGGTCGCATCGACCAGGGCGTCCGTCAGATCGCCGTCCTCGTCGCGGAACCACAACAGCACCACGTCGGCGACGTCGTCGTAGTCCTCGTCGGCGAGCTCGGTGACGAGCTTCTCGACGGCGTCACGGAATTCCTGATCGACGTCGTCGTCGTAGCCGATCTCCTGGACCACCTGTTCGGACTGGAAACCCAGCCGGGCGGCCAGGCTCTCCGCGTGGTCCGCGGTCGCGCTCACGGGGTGCCTCCTGCTCATGTTCGGTGAATGTCTTCGGCAGCGCGCGTACGCGCAGCATTGGGCGTAGTCCACACGGGCGCGGCGGATCGCGCAAGTACCCGGCCGTCGAGACCGTCGAAACGGTGACGATTACGGCCGTCTCGCCGCAACTTTCAGCCTTCCCGTATGTACGTCTGGTGATTCATCCCACACCATTCCAGCTCATTCGGCATCATCGGCGACGCTCGGCGGCTTTCCTACCTGTTTGAGGGACGAACGGTCTTGCGAGCCCGCTGATCTTCCTGGGCGTAGGGTGGCGATCGGCCGGACCTGACGCTCACGGCGCCCGAATCTCCGCGGACTCCAGTGATTACCCAGTGGTACGGGTGACGATTCCGACCGAGCGTAAGACGATGGGAGGCGGCGAAACCCCATGGCACGACTCCCCTGACAGCGAAGGAACAGCGTGGCTTCCGCATCCGATCGCAATCCGATCATCATTGGCGGCCTGCCGAGCCAGGTCCCGGACTTCGATCCGGAGGAGACGCAGGAGTGGCTCGACTCCCTGGACGCAGCCGTCGACGAGCGGGGCCGTGAGCGCGCCCGCTATCTGATGCTGCGGCTGATCGAGCGGGCACGCGAGAAGCGCGTGGCCGTGCCCGAGATGCGCAGCACGGACTACGTCAACACGATCGCCACCAAGGACGAGCCGTTCTTCCCCGGCAACGAGGAGATCGAGCGCAAGGTCCTGAACGCCACCCGGTGGAACGCGGCCGTCATGGTCTCGCGCGCCCAGCGTCCCGGGATCGGCGTCGGCGGTCACATCGCCACGTTCGCCTCCTCCGCCTCCCTCTACGACGTGGGCTTCAACCACTTCTTCCGGGGCAAGGACGAGGGCGACGGCGGCGACCAGATCTTCTTCCAGGGCCACGCCTCCCCCGGCATCTACGCGCGCGCCTACCTCCTGGACCGGCTCTCCGAGCAGCAGCTCGACGCGTTCCGGCAGGAGAAGTCGAAGGCCCCGTACGGCCTGTCCAGCTACCCGCACCCGCGGCTGATGCCGGACTTCTGGGAGTTCCCGACCGTCTCGATGGGCCTCGGCCCGCTCGGCGCGATCTACCAGGCCCGGATGAACCGGTACATGGAGGCGCGCGGGATCGCGGACACCTCGAAGTCACACGTTTGGGCGTATCTCGGCGACGGCGAGATGGACGAGCCGGAGTCGCTCGGCCAGCTGTCGATCGCCGCCCGCGAGGGCCTGGACAACCTGACTTTCGTCGTGAACTGCAACCTGCAGCGCCTCGACGGCCCGGTGCGCGGCAACGGCAAGATCATCCAGGAGCTGGAGTCGCAGTTCCGCGGCGCCGGCTGGAACGTCATCAAGCTCATCTGGGACCGCTCCTGGGACCCGCTGCTGGCTCAGGACCGCGACGGCATCCTCGTCAACAAGATGAACTCGACGCCGGACGGCCAGTTCCAGACGTACGCGACCGAGACCGGCTCGTACATCCGAGACCACTTCTTCGGCGACGACCAGCGGCTGCGGGCGATGGTCGAGAACATGAGCGACCAGCAGCTGCTGCACCTGGGCCGCGGCGGCCACGACCACAAGAAGATCTACGCGGCGTACGCGGCGGCCAAGGCCCACAAGGGCCAGCCGACGGTGATCCTGGCGCAGACGGTCAAGGGCTGGACGCTCGGCCCGAACTTCGAGGGCCGCAACGCGACGCACCAGATGAAGAAGCTGACGGTCGACGACCTCAAGCGCTTCCGCGACCGCCTGCACATCCCGATCACGGACGCGCAGCTGGAGAACGGCGCCCCGCCGTACTACCACCCGGGCCCGGGTTCGCCGGAGATCCAGTACATGCACGACCGGCGCAGCTCGCTGGGCGGCTACGTGCCGACCCGCGTGGTGCGGGCGAAGCCGCTGCAGCTGCCGGACGAGAAGACGTACGCGGCCGCCAAGAAGGGTTCGGGCCAGCAGTCGATCGCCACGACGATGGCCTTCGTGCGCATCCTGAAGGACCTGATGCGGGACAAGGAGATCGGCAAGCGGTTCGTGCTGATCGCCCCGGACGAGTACCGCACGTTCGGCATGGACGCGTTCTTCCCGAGCGCCAAGATCTACAACCCGCTGGGCCAGCAGTACGAGGCGGTCGACCGCGACCTGCTGCTCGCGTACAAGGAGTCCCCGACCGGCCAGATGCTGCACGACGGCATCTCGGAGGCGGGCTGCACGGCCTCGCTGATCGCCGCGGGCTCGGCGTACGCGACGCACGGCGAGCCGCTGATCCCGGTCTACGTCTTCTACTCGATGTTCGGTTTCCAGCGCACGGGTGACCAGTTCTGGCAGATGGCCGACCAGCTGGCGCGCGGTTTCGTCCTGGGTGCGACCGCCGGCCGGACCACCCTGACGGGTGAGGGCCTCCAGCACGCCGACGGTCACTCCCAGCTGCTGGCGTCGACCAACCCGGGCTGCGTGGCCTACGACCCGGCGTACGGGTACGAGATCGCGCACATCGTCCAGGACGGCCTGCGCCGCATGTACGGGCCCGAGTCGGAGGACGTCTTCTACTACCTGACCGTCTACAACGAGCCGATCCAGCACCCGGCCGAGCCTGCGGGCGTCGACGTGGACGGCATCCTCAAGGGCATCCACCGGGTGTCCGTCGGCTCGGCGGGCTCCATCGGGGCGCAGATCATGGCCTCGGGCGTGGCGGTGCCGTGGGCGCTGGAGGCCCAGCGGATCCTGGCCGAGGAGTGGAACGTCCGGGCGGACGTCTGGTCGGCGACCTCCTGGAACGAGCTGCGCCGCGAGGCCGTCGAGGTGGAGGAGCACAACCTGCTCCACCCGGAGGAGGAGCAGCGCGTCCCGTACGTGACGCGGAAGCTGTCGGGTGCCGAGGGGCCGTTCGTGGCGGTCTCGGACTGGATGCGGTCCGTCCCGGACCAGATCTCGCGGTGGGTGCCCGGCGCGTACACCTCGCTCGGTGCGGACGGCTTCGGCTTCGCGGACACGCGCGGCGCGGCCCGGCGCTTCTTCCACATCGACGCGCAGTCGGTGGTGCTGGCGGTGCTGACCGAGCTGGCCAAGGCGGGCAAGGTCGACCGTTCCGCGCTGAAGCAGGCGGTGGACCGGTACCGGCTGCTGGACGTCTCGGCGGCCGACCCGGGCGCCGCGGGCGGCGACGCGTAGCACTGCACTGCGCCGACGGCGTCGAGAGCGGGTCCCCGGCACGGCCGGGGGCCCGCTTCGCTTTACCAGTTCCTTACGATGCTCCGTATGAAGGAACCCTCCCGCCAGCTGCGGTGGGAGCGGCGGAGCCAGACCCCGCTGCTCGTGCTCGCCGTGGCGTTCGCCGTCGCCTACGCCGTGCCGATCGTCGTGCCCGACGCGAACGCGGAGGTGCACCGGGCGTGCACCGTCACCGAGTGGGTGGTGTGGGGGGCCTTCGCCGCCGACTACCTGATGCGGCTGGGCCTGTCGACGGCGAAGAAGGCCTTCGTGCGGACCCACTGGATGGACCTGGGCGCGGTGCTGCTGCCGATGTTCCAGCCGCTGCGGCTGCTGCGGCTGGTGTCCACGCTGCTGCTGGTGGGCCGGCGGGCCCGGATGGCCCCGCAGATCCGTCTGACCACGTACGTGGCGGGCGCGGTGGTCGGGCTGCTGATGTTCGGCTCGCTGGCCGTGCTGAGCGTGGAGCGGGACGCTCCGAAGGGGAACATCAAGAACCTGGGCGACGCGGTGTGGTGGAGCTTCACCACGATGACGACCGTCGGCTACGGGGACCACTCCCCCACGACCGGGCTCGGGCGGGTCATCGCCGTGGGGCTGATGCTGTCGGGGATCGCCCTGCTGGGTGTGGTGACCGCCAACATCGCGGCCTGGTTCATCTCGCGGTTCGAGCGCGACGACCGGGTGGAGCGGGCGCAGACCGCCGCGATCGCCGAACTGACCGCGGAGGTACGGGCGCTGCGCGCCGAGATCGGGCGCTTCGGCGGGGCGGCGACCGCTCCGGGCGCGGGAGCCGCTCCGGGCGCGGGGGCCGACGTACCGGCCCAGGTGCCCGAAGCGGTCCCGGCGGCGGATGCGGCTACCGCTCCCACACCTTGAAGGCCCGGACCAGGTAGGGCGATTCGGGCAGCCAGACCCCGTCGCCGGGATAGGTCTGGAACTCGCCGGTCTCCGCGCACTCGGCCGACTGGTAGGTGGTCACCGGCCGCCCGATGCGGTTGATCAGCGACTGGGCGCTGGTCCCGGCGGGCAGCGCCGTACAGCTGTTGATGTCCAGCGTGCTCAGCTCGTGGGCGTGCCGGGTGCCCTTGAACTCCGGCTTCGCCCACAGGCACAGCTGCCCGGTGGCGCAGGCGGGGGCCTTGCCCGGCGGCGGACCGGCGGCGTGTGCGGCGCTTTCCGTACCCGGGATGAGCGCGGCGAGGGCGAGGACGGTCGCGGCCAGGACGGTGGTGGACCGTGCGGGTGAACTCGTACGCATGACGGGTCAACTCCTTGTGGACGACGGCGCCCCGGACGGTTCCGGAGCGCTTCGGACACCACGCTGACCTGCGAGGACGGTCGGGCGGAAGGGGCCGGGGGCTGGTCCACCCGGATAGGCGACAGCCCCGCCGGAACCGCCGGCGGGGCTGTCGCGCGTACGCGGTTGACTCGTGTGCGAGGCCGTCCGGGCCGGTGGCCCGGCCCGGCTCAGAGGTGCGCCGCGCCCGCCCCCGCGGCGGCGTTCTCGCCGCGCTTGGTGAAGCAGGCGACGACCGCGGCGAGCACCGCGACGCAGCCGGCGACGGTGAAGGCCGTGCTCATGCCGTCGACGAAGGTGTCGTGCGCGACCTTGGTGATCGACTCGGCGATCGGGGCCGGGGTCCCCGGCTGGATCGGGGCGATGCCGACCTGGACCCCCTTCTCGGCGAGGTCCACCTGCTCCGGGGTGAGCGCGGGCAGCTCCGCCCGCGCCCAGTTGTCCCCGAACGAGTTGCCGACGGTGCTGGCCATGACCGCGCCGAGGACCGCGGTGCCGAGGCTGCCGCCGACCTGCATGGCGGCCTGCTGGAGCCCGCCCGCCACGCCGGAGAGCTCCAGCGGGGCGTTGCCGACGATGACCTCGGTGGCGCCGACCATGACGGGAGCGAGGCCGACGCCGAGGAGGGCGAACCAGAGCGACATCTGCAGGGTGCCGGTGCCCGGGGTCAGCGCGGACATCCCGAAGCAGGCGACGGCGGTCGCGACCATGCCCGTGACCAGCGGGATCCGCGGGCCGACGGCGGTGATGGCGGCGCCGGCCAGCGGCGAGCCGATGATCATCATGCCGGTCAGCGGCAGCAGGTGCAGGCCGCTGTCGACCGGGCTCATGCCGTGCACGTTCTGCAGGTAGAAGGTGACGAAGAACAGGCCGCCCATGAAGGCGAAGGCCATCAGCACCATGAGCACGGTTCCCGCGGACAGCGGCAGCGAGCGGAACATCCCCAGCGGGATCAGCGGCTCGGCGACCTTCGACTCCCAGACCGCGAAGAGCACGAAGCAGACCGCGGAGCCAATGAGGAAGAGCATGGTCCGGGTGTCGCCCCAGCCCCACTCCGAGGCCTTGATCAGCGCCCAGATCAGCGAGAACATCGCGACCGACAGCAGCAGGACGCCGACCGCGTCGAAGGACTTCGGGGCGTTCTCGGCGCGGTGGTCGACCAGGATGAACAGGCCGAAGGCCAGCGCGATGATGCCGACGGGCACGTTGATGAAGAAGACGGACTGCCAGCTGACGTTCTCCACCAGCAGGCCGCCCACGATGGGCCCGGCGGCGGTCGAGGCGCCGATGACCATGCCCCAGATGCCGATCGCCATGTTGAGCTTCTCGGCGGGGAAGGTGGCGCGCAGCAGGCCCAGCGCGGCGGGCATCAGCAGCGCGCCGAACAGGCCCTGCGCGACGCGGAAGCCGATGACGTACTGGACGCCGGACGAGAGGCCGATCGCCGCGGAGGCCGCGGCGAATCCGGCGATGCCTATGAGGAAGGTCTGGCGGTGGCCGAAGCGGTCGCCGAGCTTGCCGGCGGTGATCAGCGAGACCGCGAGGGCCAGCAGATAGCCGTTGGTGATCCACTGGACGTCGGCGAGCGAGGCGCCGAGGTCCTTCTGGATCGCGGGGTTGGCGACGGCGACGATCGTGCCGTCCAGAGTGACCATCATGACGCCGATCGCCACGGCGAAGAGGGTCAGCCAGGGGTGGCCGCGCAAGCCGGTGCGGGCCGCAGGCGGACCCGATTCCTTGGCGAGGGTGATCTGACCAGTCATGCGGACAGGCTAGTGACAGCGACTGACACTTCACAGACGGCTTAACGAGACAGTGGCTGTCAGGTCGGTCACAGGTACCCTGACCGCTCACTCAGCGTCAGATTCGGCAGGCGGCGCCTGTGGAAAGGACACCCCTCGGTGATGACCGACGAGCGGCCGGCACCGGCAGCGGCGCCCGGGCTGCGCGAACGCAAGAAGCGGCGCACCCGGGACGCGCTGCTGCGCGCCGCCCTCCTCCACTTCGTCGCGCAGGGGTACGAGCACACCACCGTCGACGAGATCACCGACGCCGTGGACGTCTCCCAGCGCACCTTCTTCCGGTACTTCGCCAACAAGGAGGAGGTCGCCTTCGCCGTCCAGGACCTGGTCGAGTCGCACTACGTCGCCGCGCTGCGCGCCCGGCCGCCCGCCGAAGGCCCCTTCGAAGCCCTGCGCGGCGCGGTGCTCGGCGCCTGGGACACCCTCGACGAGGCCCTTTCCGACGTGGTGCCGGTCGACCTCTACATGCGTACGTACCAGCTCATCGAGTCGACGCCGGCGCTGCTCGCCGTGCACCTGCGCCGCTCCACCGAGCTGGAGGAGCGGATCGCCCGGCTGATCGCCGAGCGCGAGGGGCTGGACGTGGACGCGGACCCGCGACCCCGGGTGGCGGTGGCCGCCTTCTCCGGGGTGATGAGGGTCACCGGGCGGCTGTGGGCGCAGGACGAGGACGCCAGCGTGGCCTCGATCAGGCGGATGACCGAGGCCTGCCTTGACCAGATCGGCCCGGCGCTCGCCGCGGACTGGCGCTGAACACCCGTACGCGGTCGCACGGTCGGCCGTGAACCCGGTCACCCTGGCCACCGTGGCCGGATCCGGTCTCCTACGCTGGTCCCAGTGAACCTGCCCGGCCTCGCCCACTCCACCGCCGTCGGCGCCGACCCGCGCCCCGCCGCCCTGCGCACCCTGCTCGCGCTGGCGGTGGTCTTCATCATGCTGGCGACCACCGGCTGGACCGCGGTGCACCGCCCCGACGCCGGCACCACCCTGCGGACCGCCGCCCTGGCCTCCTGGGCCTCGGCCCGGATCGACGGCCGCCCGGTGCCGCCCGCGGACGCCCCCGTACGGACGGTGGCCCGCTTCTTCGCCGGCCTCGACGGATCCCAGCGGGCCCGGCTGGCCGAGGGGTACCCCCTGGTCGTAGGCAACCTCGACGGGGCGCCCGCCGCCCTGCGCTACCGGGCCAACCTGCGCGGCCTGGAGCTGGCCCAGCGGGCGGAGGAGGCCCGCAGCACGGACGTCAGCCTGACCCCGGCCGACCGCACCACGGCCGGCCGGCGCGCCCACCGCTTCGAGTCCCTGGCCCAGCCGGGCCGGCAGATCTTCGCCTTCGACCCGACCGGCAGCGGCCGCGTCGCCGAGGTGTTCGGCGACCTCGACCGGGCGAACCGGATCTCGGTGATCGTCCCCGGCGTCGACACCGACGTGCTCACCTTCGAGCGCACCCAGCGCCGCCTCATCGCGCCCGCCGGCATGGCGCAGTCGCTGTACGAGGCCCAGCGCGCGCAGGCTCCCGGCAGCCGGACCGCGGTCATCGCCTGGGCCGGATACACCGCGCCGACCGGGGTCGGCATGGACGCGGCCACCGGCCGGATGGCGGTGGACGGGGCCGTACGGCTGAAGTCCCTGACGGCGGCGCTGCCCGGGGACGCGAGCGTGGCGCTGTTCTGCCACAGCTACGGCTCGGTGGTGTGCGGGGTCGCCGCGCACGCGCTGCCGGAGTCGGTGACCGACGTGGTCGTGGCCGGCAGCCCGGGGATGCGCGCGGGGTCGGTGGCCGAGCTGCACACGTCGGCCCGGGTGTGGGCCACGCGGGACTCCGGGGACTGGATCGCGGACGTACCGCACCTGGAGGTCGGCGGGGTCGGCCACGGGGCGGACCCGGTGTCGCCGGACTTCGGCTCGCGGGTGCTGTCCTCGGCCGGGGCGAAGCTCCACACCGGCTATTTCGAGCCAGGCACCGGATCCCTGGACAACTTCGCCAAAATCGGAACCGGTGCGTTCGGTTCCGTCACCTGCGTGACCGGCGACGATGCGTGCCGGCGTGGAATTTCCGGGACAGACGGGGACTGACACGTGTAGAGCCCTGGAAAACGGGCTTCGCACCGAGGGGGACGCACAGGGGTGCGTCCCTTTACCATGTGCCGCATGGGTGACGTACTGGCCGGAAATCATGCCGTCTGGGAGTTCGACTCGGACTCGGTGCTCATCCGCTTCGCACGGGGGATACGCACGCCGAGGACGCCGAGACTCCTGCACGCCCTCGGAGAGCGGCGCATCCCCTTCGAGGCGTTGGCGGGGATGAGCGTGAGCGCGGCCGGATCCGGGGGGAGACGGGACGCGGTGGTCCTGCGTGCCGTGCCGCGGACGGGCGCGGATCCGCTGATGGAGGCCGCCGCCGGGCAGTTGCGCGAGGTCTGCGATCCGTACCGGCTGGTGCTGCCGGCCGACCGGGCCGGGCAGGCCGCCGAGTTCGCGGACGCCGTACGGGCCCGGCTGGGCCCGGAGGCCGCCGAGCCGGCCGAGCGCTTCCTGGTTCAGGTGCCGGAGCCGCCGATGCGGCTGAAGGCGTACGACGCGCGGCTCGGCTTCGACGGCTCGGCCGTCACCTTCCACTGGTCGCGCACGGGGGCCACGGGCACCAAGTGGAAGGCGGGCGACCAGCGTTACCCGCTGACCGCGCTGACCGGGGTCGAGTGGAGCTCCCCGGAGCGCCCGGGCGGCCACCTGCGGCTGCTGCTGCGGGACGAGGCGGCCGATCCGCGGCCCGACCACGACCTGGCGACCGCGGTGTTCGCCGTCGGGTACGCGTCGGTGCACGAGTCGCTGCCGTTCGCGGCGGCCGTCCTCGCCGCCCTGCGCGGCCGCACCCCGGTGGCCTCGGTCCCCGCGACGCGTACGGACGAACGCCTGCACCACCTGGGCGAGTTGTACAGCGCGGGCCTGCTGACGGACGCCGAGTACGCGGCGCTGCGCGACCGCTTCACCGCCGAAGCCTGATCACACCGGAGACCGCCACCGCCGGGAGGCCCCCCGGCGGTGGCGGCGGTCGGCGGAAGCCGGATCAGCCCTCGCGGCCCGCGGAGGTCCAGGTCATGTCCGGGTAGCGGTCGCCCGCGACCTGGGCGGCGATCGGCTCCAGCAGCGCCAGCTCCGCCGGCGTCAGCGTGATCCGGGTCGCTGCGGTGTTCTCCGCGAGGCGGCCGGTCTTGCGGGTGCCCGGGATCGGGACCACGGTCAGCCCGTGCACCTGCGCCCGCTGCTGCACCCAGGCCAGCGCGATCTGCGCCGGGGTCGCCCCGTGCGCCTGTGCGATCTCCCGCACCGGCGTCAGCAGCGCCGCGTTGGCCTTGGCGTTGTCGCCGGTGAACCGGGGCTGGAAGCGGCGGAAGTCCGCCGCCGACAGGTCGGCCGACGCGTCCGCGAACGAGCCGGTCAGGAAGCCGCGCCCGAGCGGGGAGTACGGCACGAAGGCCACGCCCAGCTCCGCCGCCGCGCCCACCGCGGTGTTCTCCACGTCCCGGCTGAACAGCGACCACTCCGACTGGAGCGCCGCGATCGGGTGCACCTCGTACGCCTCCCGCAGTTCGGGGCCGGTGACCTCGCTGAGCCCCAGGTGGCGCACCTTGCCCTCCTGCACCAGCTCGGCCATCGTGCCCACCGACTCGGCGAACGGCACGGCCGGGTCGCGCCGGTGCATGTAGTAGAGGTCGATCACATCGGTCCCGAGGCGGCGCAGGCTGTCCTCCACGGCCTGGCGGATGTACGCGCGGTCGTTGCGGATGCCCCGGTGCTGCGGGTCGTCGGTGCGCTCGATGCCGAACTTGGTGGCGAGGGTGATCTCGTCCCGGTGCTCGGCGACGAACGGCGCGATGAACTTCTCGTTGGCTCCGCGCCCGTAGCTGTCCGCGGTGTCGAAGAGGGTGACCCCGGTGGCCAGGGCCGCTTCCAGGGTGTCGCGGGCGCGGGCCTCGTCGGTCTCCCCGTAGAACTCGCTCATGCCCATGCAGCCGAGGCCCTGGACGCCCACCAGCGGGCCTCCCTTGCCGAGTTCGACCTGCTCGATGGTGGTGTTCTGTGTCATTGCTGTGTCGCCTTCCCCGCGGTCGTGCCCATGGCATACATGTCGATCTTGAAGTCCAGTACGGCGAGCGCGTCGTTCAGCTCCGTGATCCGCGCACGCACCTCGCGCCGCGTCTGCTCCAGCAGCTCGCGCCGCTGGTCGACGGTGTGCTCGCCCTCGCGCACGAGTTCGGCGTAGCGGACCATGTCGGCCACCGACATCCCGGTGGCGCGCAGCTTGCCCACGAAGGCCAGCCAGTGGAGGTCCTTGTCGCTGAACCGGCGCTGTCCCGAGTGGGAGCGGTCCACGTGCGGCATCAGGCCGATCCGCTCGTACCAGCGCAGCGTGTGCTGGGTCAGACCGGTCCGGGCCTCGACCTCGCTGATCGTGTACCGCGTCTGCGTCAGGCTCATGGCGACCACGCTAAAACCTTGGAGTGCACTCCAAGCAAGTAGGCTCGGCCGCATGGAGAGCGTGGAGACCCTGCAGAGCCTGCGGACCATCGAAAACTGGCCGGTACCGACCGCCGCGGCGGCCGTGGTGCGCGCCGACGGGAGCCTGGCCGGCTCCCACGGGCCCCTGGACCAACGCTTCGCGCTGGCCTCGGTGACCAAGCCCCTCGCCGCGTACGCCGCGCTCGTCGCGTACGAGGAGGGGGCGATCGAGCTGGACGAGTCGGCCGGGCCCGAGGGCTCGACGGTCCGTCACCTGCTCGCGCACACCAGCGGGCTGGCCTTCGACGAGCACCGCGCGATGGCCGCGCCCGGGACGCGCCGGCTGTACTCGAACGCCGGTTTCGAGGTGCTCGGCGACCACATCGCCAAGGCCACGGGCATCCCGTTCGCGGAGTACGTGCACCAGGCGGTGTTCGAGCCGCTCGGCATGGAGTCGACCACACTGGACGGCTCGCCCGCCAAGGACGGGGTCTCGACCGTCTCCGACCTCGTCCGGTTCGCCGCCGAGCTCCAGGCGCCGCGGCTGCTGGACGTGCGTACGGTCGCGGAGGCCACCTCCGTGGTCCACCCGGGACTCAAGGGAGTGCTCCCGGGGTACGGGATCCAGTCCCCCAACGACTGGGGGCTCGGCCTGGAGATCCGCGACGGGAAGTCCCCGCACTGGACGGGCGCCTCGTCCTCGCCGCGCACCTTCGGCCACTTCGGACAGGCCGGCACCTTCCTGTGGGTGGACCCGGACGCCCGCGCCGCGTGCGTGGCGCTGGCCGACCGCGCCTTCGGCCCGTGGGCCGTGGAGGCCTGGCCTCCGTTCACCGACGCGGTCCTCGCCGAGCTCGCCGCCCGGTAGGCCCGTAAGCCCGTAAGCCCGTAAGCTTCTACGGCAGCTCCCAGATCAGCAGCTCGCCCGGGGATCCGGCGACGATCTCCAGGCCCTGCTCCCCGGTGATCCGCGCCGCGTCCCCGGGACCGAGCTCCTCCCCGTCCAGGCGCAGGTCCCCGCGGACCACGTGCAGGTAGATCCGCTCCGCCGCCGGTACGGCGACCCGCTCGCCCGCGCCGGGCCGGCGGACGTGCAGGACGGCCCCGGCCGCGGGGATCTCGTACGGGGTGCCTTCGGCGATCTGCCGGACCAGCGTGTACGCGGGCTCCCCGCCCCCGTCCAGCGGCGCGAGCCACGTCTGCACGAAGCGCAGCGGCACCGCACCGTCGTTGCGCTCGATGTGCCGGGCGCCGGATCCGGCGGCCAGGTGCTGCACGTCACCTGGCCGGACCACGGCGCTCTCGCCGGTGCTGCCCTTGTGCGCGAGCTCGCCCTCGACGACCCAGGTCACGATCTCGGTGTGGCTGTGCGGGTGCTCGTCGAAGCCCGCTCCCGGGGCGAGCCGCTCCTCGTTGCAGGCCTGGACCGGGCCGAAGCGCAGGTTGTCCG
Source organism: Streptomyces sp. NPDC059355 (assembly GCF_042752335.1). NCBI lineage: Bacteria > Bacillati > Actinomycetota > Actinomycetes > Kitasatosporales > Streptomycetaceae > Streptomyces > Streptomyces sp. NPDC059355. The sequence goes on from NZ_JBHYXN010000021.1 coordinate 44,482, forward strand.
GGTCGTAGTGCCCGCCGAAGGAGAAGGCGTGCGCGGTGGTGATCCCGGCGTCCGGATCCCCGCCCTCGTACCGGTCGGCCCCGCGGCGTACGTCAATCATGGAAGTCACCGTAGCCCCCTGGTGGAGGGCCGCCACGGGACCGGACTCCGCGCCGCCGCCCCGATAAGGCAGTCTTGTCCCGTGCCCCAACCCGAACGTGAGCATTCCCCCGCGCATCCCGCTCCCGCCCATCCGCACGCCGCGACGCTGCGCCGACTGGAGAAGTCCTCCGGCCGGCTCGCCGCGAACGCGATCGCGCGGATGGACGAGACCCTGCCGTGGTACCGGGCGATGCCCCCGGAGAACCGGTCCTGGATCGGCCTGGTCGCTCAGGCCGGTATCGCCGCGTTCACGGAGTGGTTCCGGCACCCGGAGACTCCGCAGGCGATCTCGACGGACGTCTTCGGGACGGCTCCGCGCGAGCTGACCCGGGCGATCACCCTGCGCCAGACCGTGGAGATGGTCCGGACGACGATCGAGGTCATGGAGACCGCGATCGAGGAGGTCGCGGCCCCCGGCGACGAGTCGATCCTGCGCGAGGCGCTGCTGGTGTACGCCCGGGAGATCGCGTTCGCGACGGCCCAGGTGTACGCGCAGGCCGCGGAGGCGCGCGGGGCGTGGGACGCCCGGCTGGAGTCCCTCGTCGTGAACGCGGTGCTGTCCGGCGAGGCCGACGAGGGCGCGCTGTCGCGGGCCGCCGCACTTGGCTGGAATTCGCCGGAGCACGTGTGCGTGGTGCTCGGCACCGCGCCGGAGGGCGACAGCGAGCTGACCGTCGAGGCGATCCGGCGCGCCGCCCGGCACCACAAGCTCCAGGTCCTGACGGGCGTGCTCGGGGACCGCCTCGTCGTGATCGCGGGCGGCAGCGACAACCCGATCCAGGTGGCGAAGTCGCTGATCGGGCCGTTCGCTGCGGGCCCGGTGGTGGCCGGTCCGGTGGTTCCGGATCTGCTGAACGCGACCAAGTCCGCGCAGGCCGCGGCGGCCGGGCTGAAGGCCTGTACGGCCTGGCAGGACGCCCCCCGGCCGGTGCTGGCGGACGATCTGCTGCCCGAGCGTGCGATCGCCTCGGATCCCTCCGCCCGCGAGCAGTTGGTGGAGGAGATCTACAGACCGCTGGAAGAGGCGGGCTCGGCGTTGCTGGAGACGCTGAGCGTGTATCTGGAGCAGGCGAGCAGCCTGGAAGGGGCGGCGCGCATGCTGTTCGTACACCCGAACACAGTGCGCTACCGGCTGCGACGTGTGACCGACGTCACCGGCTGGTCACCGTCCGATGTCCGATCTGCGTTCACGTTGCGGATCGCCTTGATCCTCGGGCGTCTGGCCGACGGCGATCAGCAGTCCTAGACTTTTGTCGGACATCAACAATTACCCCGACGGTTCTTCGTCCCTGTCCCCACGGGCGGGAGGGACCGTCCACAAGAGAGAGTGTGAGGGTGCTCGTACTCGTCGCTCCCGGCCAAGGCGCACAGACGCCCGGCTTCCTGACTCCCTGGCTCGACCTCCCCGGCGCCGCTGACCGCATCGCCGCATGGTCGGACGCCATCGGGCTCGACCTTGCCCACTACGGCACGAAGGCGGACGCGGACGAGATCCGCGACACGGCGGTGGCGCAGCCGCTGCTGGTGGCCGCCGGTCTCCTGTCCTCCTCCGCCCTGGGCTCCGCCACGGCCTTCGGCGCCGTCGCGGGCCACAGCGTCGGCGAGATCACCGCCGCCGCGTACGCCGGTGTGCTGTCCGATGCGGACGCGCTGTCGTTCGTACGGACCCGCGGTCTGGCGATGGCCGAGGCCGCCGCCGTCACCGAGACGGGCATGGCCGCGGTGCTCGGCGGCGACCAGGCGGTGGTCGTCGCGCACCTGGAGAAGCTGGGTCTGACCCCGGCGAACATCAACGGCGCGGGCCAGATCGTCGCCGCAGGAACGATGGAGCAGATCGAGGCCCTGGTGGCCGAGAAGCCCGAGGGCTCCATGAAGGTCGTCGCCCTCAAGGTCGCGGGCGCCTTCCACACGCACCACATGGCTCCCGCCGTCACCACGCTGGAGAAGGCCGCCCAGGCCCTCGCCCCGGCCGACCCGGAGCTGAAGTACGTCTCGAACAAGGACGGCCACGTCGTCACCACGGGCACCGACGTCGTCGCCCGCCTGGTCGGCCAGGTCGCGAACCCGGTCCGCTGGGACCTGTGCATGGAGACGTTCGGCGAGCTGGGTGTCACCGGGATCATCGAGCTCAGTCCGGGTGGCACTCTGACGGGTCTGGCCAAGCGCGCGCTCAAGGGCGTGCCGACCGTGGCCCTGAAGACCCCGGACGATCTCGAAAAGGCCGCCGCGCTCATCGCCGAGCACGCGGCCTGAGAGAAGGAGCCCACACAGCATGTCGAAGATCAAGCCTGCCAAGGGCTCCCCGTACGCCCGCATTCTCGGCGTCGGCGGCTACCGACCGATCCGCGTGGTCTCCAACGAGGTCATCCTGGAGACGATCGACTCGTCGGACGAGTGGATCCGTTCCCGCTCCGGCATCGCGACCCGGCACTGGGCCTCGCCCCAGGAGACCGTCGCCGCGATGTCGGTGGAGGCCTCCGGCAAGGCGCTGGCCGACGCCGGCATCTCGCCCGAGCAGATCGGCGCCGTGATCGTCTCCACGGTCTCGCACTTCAAGCAGACCCCGGCCGTCGCGACGGAGATCGCGCACCGGATCGGCGCGGTCAAGCCGGCCGCGTTCGACATCTCCGCGGGCTGCGCCGGCTTCGGCTACGGCCTGACGCTGGCCAAGGGCCTCGTCGTCGAGGGCTCGGCGCAGTACGTCCTCGTCATCGGCGTGGAGCGGCTGTCGGACCTGACCGACCTGGAGGACCGCGCGACGGCCTTCCTGTTCGGCGACGGCGCCGGCGCCGTGGTCGTCGGCCCCTCGGACGAGCCCGCCATAGGCCCCACGGTGTGGGGTTCGGAGGGCGACAAGTCCGAGACGATCAAGCAGACCGTGCCGTGGGACGAGTACCGCAGCACGGACAGCGACCAGAAGTTTCCGGCCATCACGCAGGAGGGTCAGGCGGTCTTCCGCTGGGCCGTCTTCGAGATGGCCAAGGTGGCCCAGCAGGCGCTCGACGCGGCCGGGATCACCGCGGAGGACCTGGACGTCTTCATCCCGCACCAGGCAAACATGCGGATCATCGACTCGATGGTGAAGACTCTGAAGCTGCCGGAACACGTCACGGTCGCCCGTGACGTGGAAACCACCGGCAACACGTCGGCCGCCTCGATCCCGCTCGCGATGGAGCGGCTCCTGGCGACCGGAGCTGCGAAGAGCGGCGACACCGCGCTCGTCATCGGCTTCGGGGCGGGGCTCGTCTACGCCGCGACGGTCGTTACCCTCCCCTAGGGCCCGGGATCCACATCCCGCCCCGTTTCACCCAGTTAGCTAGAGAAGGAGCGCCACATGGCCGCCACGCAGGAAGAGATCGTCGAGGGTCTCGCGGAGATCGTCAACGAGATCGCCGGTATCCCCACCGAGGACGTCGCGATCGAGAAGTCCTTCACGGACGACCTTGACGTCGACTCGCTCTCCATGGTCGAGGTCGTCGTCGCCGCCGAAGAGCGCTTCGACGTCAAGATCCCGGACGAGGACGTCAAGAACCTCAAGACGGTCGGCGACGCCGCGGACTACATCCTGAAGCACCAGGCCTGAGCCTGACGAGCGTTTGTCGCCACCCGGCGGTGGCGCCGTGACAATTCAGCACCCTCTGAGACGTGGAGAAAGAATTCCTGTGAGCCCGACCAATCGCACCGTGGTCGTCACCGGTATCGGCGCAACCACTCCGCTGGGTGGCGACAGCGCTTCGACCTGGGAAGGTCTGCTCGCCGGTCGCTCCGGCGTCAAGCCCCTCGAGGGCGAGCGCTTCGCCGAACTCCCGGTTCGTATCGCCGCCCCGGCCGCCGTGGACCCGAGTGAGGTCCTGCCGCGCCCGCTGGCCCGCAAGCTGGACCGCTCGGCCCAGTTCGCCGTCATCGCCGCCCGTGAGGCGTGGGCCGACGCCGGCTACACCGCCCCGGCGGGCGAGGACGCGGCCGTCATGCCCGAACGCCTGGGCACCGTGATCGCCTCCGGCATCGGCGGCGTCACCACCCTGCTCGACCAGTACGACGTACTGAAGGAAAAGGGTGTGCGCCGGGTCTCCCCGCACACCGTCCCCATGCTCATGCCGAACGGCCCGTCGGCCAACGTCGGCCTGGAGGTCAACGCCCAGGCGGGCGTGCACACTCCGGTCAGCGCGTGCGCCTCGGGCGCCGAGGCCATCGGCTACGCCGTCGAGATGATCCGTACCGGCCGCGCCGACGTGGTCGTCGCGGGCGGCACCGAGGCGGCGATCCACCCGCTGCCGATCGCCGCTTTCGCCAACATGATGGCGATGTCCAAGAACAACGAGAACCCGCAGCAGGCCTCCCGCCCGTACGACAAGGCCCGCGACGGCTTCGTCCTCGGCGAGGGCGCGGGCGTCGTCATCCTGGAGTCCGCCGAGCACGCCGCCGCGCGCGGCGCCCGGGTCTACTGCGAGGTGCTGGGCCAGGGTCTGTCCGCGGACAGCCACCACATCGCGCAGCCGGAGCCGACCGGCCGCGGTGTCGCGGCCGCGGTGCAGAACCTGCTGGACAACACGGGTCTCGACCCGGCCGAGCTGGTCCACCTGAACGCGCACGCCACGTCGACCCCGCAGGGTGACACGGCCGAGCTGAAGGCCCTGCGCAAGGTCCTAGGCGACGACCTCGACCACATCGCGATCTCCGCGACGAAGTCGATGACCGGCCACCTGCTGGGCGGCGCCGGCGGCATCGAGACCGTCGCGACCGTGCTCGCGCTGTACCACCGGATCGCCCCGGCGACCATCAACGTCGACGAGCTCGACGAGGACATCGACGCGGACATCGTCGTCGGCGAGCCGCGCAAGCTGCCGGCCGAGGGCGCGATCTCCGCGATCAACAACTCGTTCGGCTTCGGCGGCCACAACGTGACACTGGCCTTCAGGACCGTCTAGTCCGCGGGGCAGTACGAACGGAAGGGCCCGCCCGGCACTCGCCGGGCGGGCCCTTTCCGCATCTCCCTGGATCCGGGTTCCGGGTTCCGGGGATCAGACGACCTGGTGCAGCCAGCGGACCGGGGCGCCCTCGCCCGCGTAGCGGAAGGGCTCCAGCTCGTCGTCCCAGGGCTTGCCGAGCAGTTTGGTGATCTCCGCCTCCAGGTCGGTCTCACCGCGCGCGGACCGGGCGAGGGCGGCGCGCAGCCGGTCCTCGGGGATCAGGATGTCGCCGTGCATGCCGGTGACGGCATGGAAGATGCCGAGCTCCGGGGTGGAGCTGTAGCGCTCGCCCTCGGCGGTGGGGCAGGGTTCCGCGGTCACCTCGAAGCGCAGCAGGTGCCAGCCGCGCAGGGCGGAGGCGAGCTTCGAGGCGGTGCCCGCTTCGGCCTGCCAGGAGAACTCGGCTCTCCAGGTGCCGGGGGAGGCGGGCTGCCTGATCCAGTCGAGGTTCACCCGCACCCCGAGCACACCCGCGACAGCCCATTCCACATGCGGGCAGAGCGCGCGCGGAGCGGAATGCACGTACAGAACTCCACGTGTCGTCACCGGGACCTCCAGTGTGGGACGAGGTCGGGAATAAACTCCAGAAAACGGACAGTATGTGACGTGATGTAATGTAACGGAAATTATTTGACATTGCGCTACGAGACCTGCGGCCGAAACGCCACGGGAAAAAGCTACCGTGCGCCAGGGGTCATGGTGTGACGTACGGTCGGTCCGAGGCTGCCAAACGCAGAGCATTCACTCAGCAGGGCGCCCCGGAGGACGCGGGGCGACGAGGAGGGAAACCACCCGATGCGCACCACCGCCACGCGACGCCGAGCGCGCACGACCCGGCGCCGGACCCTCGCGGGCGCGGGCGCGGCGGCGGCCCTCCTGGCCGGGTTGCTGACCGGATGTCAGTCGGGCGGGTCGGACACGGAGGGTGAGCAGGGAGCGCAGGCCGGGCCGCGCTGGAACACCGCGCCCGCGTCGATCGCCGCGGCCGGCGACTCCATCACGCGGGGTTTCGACGCCTGTTCGGTGCTGGCCGACTGCCCCGAGGTGTCCTGGGCCACCGGGAACGACCCCGCCGTCCACTCGCTCGCCGCCCGGCTGCTCGGGGAGGCGCAGGTGCCGGAGCGCAGCTGGAACTACGCGGTGACGGGCTCGCGGATGGCGGACCTGGCGGGGCAGCTGGCCTCGGCCGCGGAGCACCGCCCCGACCTGGTCACGGTGATGGTGGGCTCGAACGACGCCTGCCGGCCGACGGCTTCGTCGATGACGCCGGTGGCGGAGTTCCGGGCCGGGTTCGAGAAGGCCCTCACCGGTCTGCGGGCGGCCTCCCCCACGTCCCAGGTGTACGTCTCCAGCGTGCCGGACCTGCAGCGGCTGTGGGAGCAGGGCAAGGACGCGCCGATGGTGCGGCAGATCTGGAAGCTGGGGATCTGTCAGTCGATGCTGGCGGACCCGCTGTCGGCGGCCGCCGGGGCGACGGCCCGGCGCGAGCAGGTGCGGGCGCGGGTGGTCGAGTACAACGAGGTGCTCCGCGAGGTCTGCGCGAAGGACCGGCTGTGCCGCTACGACGGCGGCGCGGTGTTCCAGTACCCGTTCGCCGCGGACCAGTTGAGCCACTGGGACTGGTTCCACCCGGGCAAGGACGGGCAGGCCCGGCTCGCGGAGCTGGCACACCGCCAGGTGACGGCGGCCGAAGCGCCGCGCTGACGTGGGACAGGAGGACCGGGGGCGGGTGTCAGGGCCCGCCCCCGGTCCGGTTCATGGGTGATTTCCGGCCACCTCCGGAGGGGGCTCAGACCTCCAGGGTCGCCGTGAGCCGCGTGTCGCCGTGGGCGTGGCTCGCGCGGACCTCGTACGTACCGCCGATCCGCTGCCAGCGGCCGGCCGCCTCGTCCCAGATCTCGAAGGCCCGGGCGGGCAGGGCGATCTCGGCCTCGACGCTCTCGCCGGGGCCCGCCTCGACGCCCGCGAAGGCGGCGAGCCAGCTCGCCGGGCGCTCCGCGGCACCGGCCGCCGCGCCGGCGGGGGCGAGGTAGACCTGGACGACCTCGCGGCCGGCCCGGCTGCCGGTGTTGGTGACGCGGACCCGGGCCGTGGCGCCGGTGACCTCCAGGGACTCGTACGCCCAGTCGGTGTAGCCGAGGCCGTGCCCGAACGGGAAGGCGGGGGCGACGCCCTGCCGCTCGTACGCCCGGTACCCGATGAAGAGGCCCTCGGTGTACTCCAGGCGCCCCTCGGTCGGGATCACCTCGGTGACCGGCGCGTCGGCGAACCGCGCGGGCCAGGTGGTGGGCAGCCGCCCGCCCGGCTCCCGGAGCCCGAGGAGTACGTCGGCCAGCGCGGCCCCGCCCTCCTGCCCGGGGAACCAGGTCAGCAGTACGGCGGCCACCTCGTCCCGCCACGGCAGCTCGACCGGTGAGCCGGTGTTGACGACGACCACGGTGTTCGGGTTGGCGGCGGCGACGGCGCGCACGAGGTCGTCCTGGCGGCCCGGCAGGCACAGGTCGCTCCGGTCGAAGCCCTCGGACTCCACGCGCTCGGTGGTGGCGACGACCACGATGGCGGTGTCGGCGGCGCGGGCGGCGGCCACGGCCTCGGCGATCAGCTCGTCGGCGTCGCGCTGCGGGCCGAGGTGGAGCAGCGAGAACATGATCGCCTTGAGCGGCAGGGTGCTGGTGTCGGGGACCTGGTAGGTCAGCGAGACCTCGACGGCCTCGCCCGCCTCCAGCTCGACGCGGGCGCGTTCGCTGGGGGCACCGAAGAAGGCCTCGAACGGGTCGGCCTCGCTGCCCATCGCCTGGACGCCGTCCCAGAGGGTCTCGCCGCCGACCGCGAGGGTGAACGCGCCGAGTCCGCGGGTGCCGAATGCGTGCTCTCCGCTCTCGCGCGGCACGAACGCGCCGGTGACCTCGATGCTCGCCATGGTCTCGTACGAGGCCCCCGCGGGCAGGTCGTCGCCGATCCACTGGACCTGGCCGGTCGGCAGGCTGCCCTCGCCCAGGACTGCGCCGGAGGCGTCGCGGCAGACCGCACGGAGCTCGAAGCCCCTGTCGGCGGGTGTGAGCTCCTCGGAAGGGTCGGCTCCGACGAAGAAGGTCAGGGCCCCGTCCGGGAGGGCTTCGGTCAGCCCGTCCAGCGGGGAGACGATCCGCTCGGGGAAGACGGTGGCCGAGCCGCCGCCGAGGACGCGGGCGTCGCGGGCGGCGGCGCCGAGCAGGGCGACGGTGCGGCCGGGGGCGGCGTCCAGCGGGAGGGCCCCGTTCTCGTTGCGTACGAGGACGAAGCCGCGGGCGGCGAGCTCGCGGGCCAGCGCCTGGCCGTCGATCGGGGCCGGTGCGGTCTCGACGACGGCGGGGGCGCCCTGAAGGATGCCGACGCGGGCGGCGAGGCGCAGGACGTTGCGCACGGCCTCGTCCACGGCGGACTCGGGGACCTCGCCGGCGCGGACGGCCTCGGCGAGGGCCGGCCCGTAGACGGTCTGCGGTCCGGGCATGACGACGTCGAGGCCGCCGAGGATGTCGCCGGTGGTGGAGCGGGCGGCCATCCAGTCGGAGACGTTGCACCCGTCGAAGCCCCACTGGCCGCGCAGGACATCGTTCACGAGGTACTGGTTCTCGCTCATCATCGTGCCGTTGACCCGGTTGTACGCGGTCATGATGCCCCAGGGACGGGCGTTCGCGACGATGGCCTCGAAGGGCGCCAGGTACAGCTCTCGCAGCGGTCGCGGGGCGATGACGCTGTCGACGGTGAACCGGTCGGTCTCGGCGTCGTTGCCGACGTAGTGCTTGACGGTGGTGCCGACGCCGCCGTCCTGGACGCCCTGCACGTAGCCGGTGCCGATGGCGCCGCTGAGGTAGGGGTCCTCGGAGTAGCACTCGAAGTGCCGGCCGCCGAGCGGGGAGCGGTGCAGGTTGACGGTGGGGGCGAGGAGGACGTGGACGCCCTTGCGGCGGGCCTCCTGGGCCAGGAGCCGGCCGGCGCGGCGGGCGAGCGCGGGGTCCCAGGCGGCGGCGAGCGCCGTCGGGGACGGCAGGGCGATGGAGGGGTCGTCGGCGGTCCAGCGCACGCCGCGGACCCCGATGGGGCCGTCGGACATGACCAGGGACTTCAGCCCGATCTCGGGAACGGCGGGCAGGGACCACATGTCCTGGCCGGCCAGGAGGCGGGCCTTGGTGTCGAGGTCCATCTTGCCGAGTGCCGCCTCTACGGCGTCGTGGCGGACCTGATCGGCATCGGTCACGGCCGTGCCTCCTCGTTGAGTGCGTGCGAGCGTGCGGGAGCCGGCGGCGGGGGTGTGGTGCGGGGCAGTGCGGGTGCCGCGGGGTGTCCCCCATCGTGGACCCGATACCAGTAGAGCGGTAGGGTTCGTAATCTGTTCGTGATATTCCGATAGCGTACGTACGTTCCCGCCGCCGCGGCGGGACACGGCTTGAGCGGAAGAGGTACCGGGGCGATGGCCAGGGCGAGGAGCGAGGAGCGGCGCGGCGACATCGTCCGCGCGGCGGTCGAGGTGATCGCGGAGCGCGGCTACCGCGGTGCGTCGCTGGGGGCGGTGGCCGAGCGCGTCGGCCTGACCCAGCAGGGGCTGCTGCACTACTTCCCCACCAAGGAGGCGCTGCTGGTGGCAGTGTTGGAGGAGCGCGACCGCTGGGACACCGGCGGCGGTTCGCGCGCCTCGGCCGGCACCTGGCGCCTGGACCTGCTGGCCTCGCTGGTGGAGTACAACGCCATGCGCCCCGGCATCGTGCAGACCTTCTCGGCGCTGCTGGGCGAGAGCGTCACCGACGGGCATCCGGCCCGGGAGTTCTTCACCGAGCGCTACGCGCAGGTGCGTTCCGAGATGGCGGCGGTGCTGCGCGCCGAGTTCGGCGACCGGCTGCCCTCGGGCCTCACCCCGGAGCAGGCGGCCCCGCTGCTGACGGCGGTCATGGACGGGCTCCAGTACCAGTGGCTGCTCGCCCCGGATTCGGTGGACATGCCGGCCGCCTTCCGCTCTTTCCTGACCTTGCTGCGCGGGCCGGAAGGGGCGTAGGCCGCCTCCTTCCGATCTTGCCGGTCAGGGCCTACGGACGGCCCAGCAGCGGGTCGTGGACGGCGCAGGGCGGGCGCCGGGCCGGGCCGGGGGCCCGGTAGTAGACCCGGTCGCGCAGCCGTCCCGTCCAGGGCTCCCGCTCCGAGCGCCGCTTGACCAGGAGGTGGCGGCTGCTGCCCTCCTTCAGATGGGTGCGGTACTCGGCGAGCAGCGGGTCCACCGGGCCGAGGAAATCCCGGATCTGGTCCTCCACCAGGCAGAACGGGCAGTCCGCGCCGGGCATGAGGTGGAACTGGCGGCCTTCCGGGTTGGTGTCGTCGGCGAAGGCGGTCAGGGCGAGCGCGCCGCTGAACATCACGCAGACGCCCACGACTTGAGGGCCCGCGGCGTCCGCCGCCTGCCGGATCAGGCCCCGGAGGCCTTCGGTGTCGACCCGCTGGATGCGGGCGGCCAAGGCCTGCGCCGCCGCCAGCAGACCGTGGGCCGCGGCCACCAGGGACACGAGGGCGACGGCGACCACGCCCCAGGCCGGCCCGGTGGCCGCGAGCAGCCACAGCACGCCCGCGTTCAGGAGGGCCATGAGGAGCACGGCCACCCGCAGCCCGGCGCCGCTCGTGCGGACCAGGCGGTACGACACGATCAGGAAGGCGCCGGCGAGGACCGGGTGGATCCAGAGGGGCATCGGCGGGTCCTCCGTCAACTCCGTTGAACACACGGGCCGTTACAGCATCACTCCGTTGGGTCGCCACGTCGACCCCCGTACCGGCCCCGGGTGTTCGGGACCGGGCTGGCATGCTGGGTCCGTGAAGATCGCAGCAGCGCAGCTCACCTGCGTCCCGGCCGACATACCCGCCAACACGGAGCGGAGCGTCGCCCTCGCCGCCGAGGCCCGGGCGCGGGGCGCCGAGCTCGTCGTGTTCCCCGAGCTCACCCTCACCGGCTACGAGTTGGACTCCCTGGCCGCCGACCCGGGGCTCTGGCTGGCGGGCTCCGACGATCCCCGGCTGGATCCCCTGCGCTCCGCCGGCGTCGCCGTCGCGGTCAACGCCGCACTGCGCACCGACGGTCCGCTGCCCGCCCTCGCGACCCTGGTCTACGGGGCGGACGGCGAGCACGTGACCACGTACGCCAAGCAGCACCTGTACGGGCACGAGCAGGGCGTGTTCGCGGCCGGCGAGAGCCCGGGGCGCTTCTCGCTCGGCGGGATCCGCTTCTCCCTCGGCGTCTGCTACGACAACCACTTCCCGCAGCTCACCGGCCGCGCGGCGGCGGACGGCTGCCGGGTCCACCTGGCGAGCTCGCTGTACGGCACGGGCGACGGCATCCGGGAGCGGGCCACCGTGTACCCCGGGATCGCCGAGCGGCACGGCCTGTACGTCGTCCTCGCCAACCACGTGGGCCCGGCGGGCCCGTGGACCGGCTGCGGGCGCGCCGCGCTCTGGGCGCCGGGCGGCGCGCTGCTGGCCGAGGCGGACGACCGTACGGCCTCGGTGGTGACGGCGGAGGTGGGCGCCTGACGGCACGCCCGGGCCGACGGCCCACCCGGTCCGACGGCGTGCCGGACCGCGCGTGCCGATCCGGCGGCCGGGACCTCAGCCGATCGCCGGGACCTTCGAGTGCCGTCCGGAGCGGCTGCTCCCGTCCCGCTCCGCGGGACCCTCCGCCACGGAGGGCTCGCGGTCCCGCACGAGTGCCGGCAGCACGAGCGCGAACGCCGCTGCCGTGTACACGACGGTCCACGCCATCCAGCCGCCGGGCGGTGCCCAGTGCGCCGAGAACGGCACCCACGGACCGTTGACGCCGACCGCGAAGCGCCGCAGCGCCCAGAAGAACGCCGCCGCGTTCGCCAGCGCCAGCCCGGCGACGCCGAAGCCGACGAGCCGGCGCCACGGGAAACCCTGCTCGGGCGCGCGGCTCGCGCAGATCAGCACCGCCATCAGCGGCAGGCCCACGGCGAAGGGCAGCAGGTAGCGGCCCTGCCAGACCATGCCGAGCTGCTCCGCCTGGGAGGCCTGGGCCGCCACCGGCACCACCACGATCGCCACGAGCATGCCGATCAGGGCCACCGCCTCGCGCCCCCGGCCGTACGCCAGCCCCAGCGCGGTGACGACCGCGATCACGCCCAGCCAGACCAGCCAGGTGAAGGCGGGCGCCGGGGTGTCCAGCCAGCCGAAGTAGCCGAGCATCTGGTGGACGTACGTCTCGGTGTTGCCGAAGGTCTGCCGGGCCGCTTCCTTGGCGGTGAGCGTCTTGGGCGTGTTGATCACCGAGTTGTCGGGGTGCGCCCGCGCCCAGAGCAGCGCTCCGGCCGTGGCCAGCCCGAGCAGCGCGGTCCACACCCACAGGGCCTTGCGGCACAGCACCGAGCGCAGGACGCCGCGGTGCGCGAGCAGCAGGCCGAAGAAGACAGCGCCGGCGAACCAGATCAGCCCCAGCGGGCGGATGTTGATCAGCACGAGTCCGCCGATGCCGACCCGGGCCAGCCGCCGGTTCAGCAGCCGCGGATCGGGCGACATCAGGATCGACAGCAGGGCGGTCCACACGAGGATGCCGGCGGCGATCTCACCACCGCTGGGGTTGACCATGCCGGCCATGTAGAGGGCCATGGGCGTGGCCGCGGTGAACACGCCGAGCAGCGCCACGGAGCGCCGGCGCCGCCACTCCGCGGCCGTGACCACGGCACTGGCCAGCAGGGCCGAGCACAGCGCCGCCGACATCAGCCGCATCAGGTACAGCCCCTTCGGGCCGTCGACCAGCAGGCTCGGCCAGCCGGTCACCAGGTAGTACGCCGGGTGGTAGCGGCCTGCGGCGGTGGTGACCTGGACGGTCTTCTCCGAGTGCCCGATCGAGGGCGCGCAGGAGGCGGGCTTGTCCTCGTGCCAGGCGTAGCACTCGTGCTGCTTGGGCAGCGGCTTGTACCACTCGGGGAGCTGCACCCCGGTCTCGGCGAACTTGCCCTCGATGCCCGCCACCATGTGCGGGACCATCACCTCGGGGCCGCCGATCTGGCCCCGGGCGACGGCGGCGGCCCGGATGAAGTGGGCGTGTTCGTCCGGGGAGCCGCCGAGGGGGGTGGCGGCGGACCAGGAGGCCGCGAGCGTGAAGAACAGCGCGAAGGCGATGGCCCAGAGCCGCTTCGGGGTCCGGGCCGACCAGTCGGCCAGGCGCGTCAGTGCGGACATCATCGCTTCCTTCTGATCATCGGATGTAGCTCAGCCAGCTCTGGTCGCCGTCCTTGGAGCACTCGTGCTTGGGCGCGAACTTCGGACACTTCCCGTCCTGCTGCCGGATGGTGTGCGAGACCCAGGGCAGGATCCGGTAGGTGCCGTCCTGCGCCGGCATGTAGCGGTCGGACATCGAGGAGGAGACCGTGCCGAGCAGCAGCAGGAGGGCGCAGAGCGTGCCGATCACGGCGCCCTCTCGGCCGGGGAAGCCGGTGCGGACCGCGGCGGGCGCGGACGGCGCCCCGTCGGCGGGAGCGGCGGGAGCGGCGGCATCGGACGCCGTGCGCCGCTCGGCCAGCTTCAGCGAGACCAGGTGCGCCACCAGCGCGCACAGGATCAGCCCGCAGTAGAGCAGCTGGTTGTTGGTGCGCGTGTACAGCTGGACCGTCTGCGTCTCGTACATGTGCGAGGCGATGTACATGCGCATGACCCACGCGCTGACGAACATGGCGGCGATGGTGACGATCAGCGGCTTGCGCAGGCCCAGCCAGATCGCGGCGCCCAGGCACACGAAGGTCACCAGGGCGAACAGCCCGACCCCGCCGAACTCCCCCGGCGGCGGCCAGTCGCCCACCTTGCCGGGCATGTCCGTGCGCCACATCAGGTAGTAGGCCGGGTCGGTGAAGTTGTCGAAGCGGAAGTTGTAGTCCTTGGTGGTCTGCCCTTCCTTCAGCATGACCATCAGGTAGCGCCCGGCCACCACGAGGAACGCCGCCAGGGCGCTGCCCATGAAGGCCGCGCCCTTGAGCCGGCCGGTCTTCCACGGGAAGTACAGCAGGGCGGCGAACAGCACGCCGGCCGCACTCCACAGGAACCAGCCCGAGTACGTGAGGAACAGCACGCCCAGCACCGCGCCGAACCCGGCGCCCTTGAGCAGCAGCGGGCGCCAGCCCTCGGTTCCGCTGCGGCGCAGCGCCACCACCATCGCCACCAGCACCGGAACCAGCAGGACGAGCACGGTCTGGCTGTACGGCTTGTACGAGTCGATCAGCGCGAAGGCGGGCACGACACCGAAGGCCAGCGCCCGGACGGGGCTCAGCAGCAGCCGCCAGGCCAGGTAGACGAGCGGACCGAAGGCGGCGGCGCCGAGGATCTGGAGGTCCTTGAAGGCGTACGCGGTGTTGCCGCCGTGGAACCACTCGGCGTAGTAGCCGAGGGTGTAGAGCGGCATCGGCGGGTAGACCGGCGAGCCGGAGGGCTGTCCGTTCGCGACGGCGTGGGCCCATTCGACGATGCGGCCGCTGTCGCCGTTGAGGCCGAACATCGGCCACGGCGTGCCCAGCAGCGCGACGACGGCGCCCGCCGCGACGAAGCCGCTGGCCAGGCCGGCGAGGGCGGCCGCGGCCAGGCGCGCGGCGAGGTCGAAGTGGCGGCCTCCGCGCAGCCGCATCGCCAGCACCACGGCGCCGACGAAGAGGAGTCCGATCAGGGCGAACCGCAGCTGGATCGCGGCCAGGCCGCTGACCTGTGCGATCCGGTTGAGCGGGTTGAGCTTGAAGCCGCGTGCCAGCAGGGGGAGGACCAGTGCCGCGGCGAAGGCAACGGCGGCTTCCAGCAGCAGGAGCCCGCCGCGGGAGCGCAGGGCGCGCCACGGGGCCCGCTCCGCGTTCGAGGACTTCGAGCTGCCGGGGGCGTTCGCGGCCGGTCCGCTCGGAGGAACGGGGCGCACGGCCGCCGACCCCTCGGTACTGACTGTCACTGACGGTGTCCCTACTGCTGGTGGGTGCTCGGCGCGAGGGCCGGTCGTCGTCCTCGGGACAGCCTCGGCTCTTGCCGCCACGCATACTATCCGCCCGCCGTCGGCGGACTCCGGTCCCGGAACCACGGCCGACCCGGGCTCGCCGGCGGCCGGAACCGCTCTTTCAGTCGAGGGCCCCGAAGCCGGCGAGCAGGAAGAGCAGCACCCAGCCGCCCACCGACAGCCAGCCGAGTACCAGGCCGATCGTCGCGAGCCCGGTGCCCTCGTCGCCCCGCGCGCGGATCTGCGCCTTGGCGACGTGCCCGGTGGCCACGGCGCCCAGGCCCGCGGCGCCGAGCGTCGGCAGGCTCAGCACGCCGAGCGCGAGCGAGGTGATCGCCATCCCGTTGACCCGGCGGGCCGGCCCGGGCATGGGCAGCGGAACCGGCCCGTACGCGGCGGGCAGCCCCGCCGCCGCGGGGCCGAACGGGCCCGGCACCGGACCGGCCGGCAGGTCCGCGACCAGCTGCGCGAGCTGGCCGTACGTCTGCGCCTTGTGGACGGCGTCGAAGCGCTGTCCGTACTCCTCGCGGGAGAGCCGGCCCTCGGCGTACGCGGCCTTGAGCACGTCCACCGTCCGGTCCCGGTCGGTGTTCGAGGCGCGCATCGCGGACTGCGCGGTGGGCACGGGCTGCCACGGCTGCCCGTACGACTGCTGCTGCGGGCGGACCGGGTACGGCTGCCCCCACGGCTGTTCGGCCATCCGGCCACCTCCCGAAGCCCCTGCGCGCGGTGCGCGTCCCTCCAGGATGGAGGACGAACGGGCCGCCACGATAGTTGCGGGGCCCCCGGGCCCGCACCTGTGACGAGGACGACGTGTGTGATGGGGTGTCGGGCATGACCGACTTCGAGACGATCACGGTTCCGGCCCGCCTCAGCGGATATCCCGGGGTGGCCTTCGGCGGCTACGTGGCCGGGGTGCTGGCAGGACGCGCGGCCGCGAAGACCGTACGGGTGGACTTCCGCCGGCCGGTGCCCACGGACGCCCCGGTCCGGCTCGCCCCGACCGCCGACGGCGGCGCCCACCTGGTGGACGGCGAGCTCCTGCTGGCGACGGCGAGCCCCGCCGAACCGGCCGTCGAGGCCCCCGAGCCCCCGTCCTGGGCGCAGGCCTCGGCTGCGGCCGAGGCCTACCGGGCGGCGCCCCCGGACGGGATGGTCGACTGCTTCGGCTGCGGTCTGCACCGCACCCCCGACACCGGACTGCGCCTGCACTGCGGCCGGGTGTCCGGCGGCCCGCTGGTCGCCGCCGCCTGGACCCCGGGTCCCGCACTCGGCGGCGCGGACGGGCTGCTGCCGCCCGAGCTGGTGTGGGGCGCGCTGGACTGCCCGGGCAACGCGGCCGGGCGGCTGCTCGACGACCGGCGGGCCGGCGCCGTCACGGCGGCCCTGACCGCGCGGCTGCTGCGCCCGGTGCCGGTCGGCGCCGGGCTCGTCTCGTACGCCTGGCTGCTGGGCAGTGAGGGCCGCAAGTACCGCGTGGGCACCGCCCTGGCCACCGCCGACGGCGATCTGTGCGCGGTCGGCGAGGCCCTGTGGGTGGAGCCCCGCACGCAGTCCTAGGAACTACTGCGCGTACGGGTTCTGCCGGGGCGCCGGGTGACGGGGTCCGGCCGCGTACGGCCCCGCGTACGGGGACTGCTGCTGCGGGGCCGGGTGCGCCGGATGTCCGGGCTGCCCCGGACGCTCCTGCCGTGCCGCCGCGTCGGAGCCTTCGGCCCCGTCCGTGTCGGCCTGCTCCTCGTCCTCGCCGCGCAGCTCCCGGACCATGAGCGTGGCCCCCGCCACCGCACCCGGCATGAGGAACACCGCGACCAGCGGCACCAGGAACGCCAGTACCAGCGGGATTCCGAAGCCGAGCACCATCGCGCGGCGTCCGCGCAGCAGGGTCAGCCGGTCCTTCAGCTCCACCTCTCGGCGCTGGAGCGCGACGGCGGTGAGCTCCTCGGTGAGGAAGTACCCGGACACGCAGAACCCGATCGCCGGGATCACGGTCTGTCCGACGACGGGGATGAAGCCCAGCGCGAAGAGGAGGATGCCGTACAGCAGCACCCGGGCGAGCACCTTGATGCTGTCCCGGGCCGAGATCCACAGCTCCCGGGCCAGCGGCAGCCCGGATTCGGGGGCGTCGCCGCCGACGCTGCGGTCGACCTGCTCCGAGAGGGATTCGTAGAACGGCTGCCCGATCAGCAGGGTCACGGCGGTGAAGGTGATCACCGCGACGAAGAGGCCGAGACAGAAGACGAGGGCGGTCAGGAAGCCGCGGAAGAGGCCGAGCCAGGGAGCGCCCCAGCCGTCGGCGAAGGGGGTGGCCCAGGCGGTCAGGTCGTCGGCGCCGTAGCCGAGCCCGATCAGCGCGCCGGCGTACAACACGAGCGCGAGCAGCCCGGGCAGCAGGCCGAACCCGAGCCACCGGCCGTTACGGAACACCCATCTCTGTCCGGCCAGCAGATGGCCGAATCCCCCCGCAAGATCACGCATGGGGCACAGCTTACGGCGAAGGCCGCACCCCCTGATCGGGGTGCGGCCCTGGCGGGGTGCGAGCGCGATCAGACGGCGAGCTCGACCGTGATGTTGCCGCGGGTCGCCTTGGAGTACGGGCAGACCTGGTGGGCCTTCTCGATGAGGTCCTTGGCGGTGGCGACGTCCACGTTCGGGATCGAGGCGGAGATCTTGACGATCAGGCCGAAGCCGTCGTCGTTCTTGCCGATGCCGACCTCGGCGGTGACGGTCGAACCGGAGATGTCCGCGTTCTCGTTGCGGGCGACGACACCGAGCGCGCCCTGGAAGCAGGCGCTGTAGCCGGCGGCGAAGAGCTGCTCCGGGTTGGTGCCGGCGCCGCTGCCGCCCATCTCCTTCGGCGGGTTCACGACGACGTCGAGCTGGCCGTCGTTGGTCGCGACGCGGCCGTCACGGCCGTTCTCGGCGGTGGCGACGGCGGTGTACAGAACCTCGGACTGCTGGATGGACATGTGAAGGGATCCTCCTGGTAATCGCCGTGACTCGCGCCCACGATCACGACGGTGTGGGGTGAGCCTAACCGGTGAAGGAAACGATCATCTTTCCGGTGTTCTCGCCGCGCAGCATGCCGAGGAAGGCCCCGGTCGCGTTCTCCACGCCCTCGAAGACGGTCTCGTCGGCCACGAGCTCACCGGAGCGCAGCCAGCCGGCGACGTCCTGGACGAACTGCGGCTGGAGGCCGGCGTGGTCGCCGACGAGCACGCCCTGCAGGCGCAGCCGCTTGCCGATGACCAGGGCCAGGTTGCGCGGGCCGGGGGTCGGCTCGGTGGCGTTGTACTGGGCGATCGCCCCGCACAGGGTGGCGCGGCCGTGCACGTTCAGGGAGGAGATGGCGGCTTCCAGGTGGTCCCCGCCGACGTTGTCGAAGTAGACGTCGATGCCCTCGGGGGCGGCCTCCTTCAGCTGCTCGCCGACGGGGCCGTTCTTGTAGTTGAAGGCGGCGTCGAAGCCGTACTTCTCCGTGAGGAGCGTCACCTTCTCGTCCGAGCCGGCCGAGCCGATCACCCGGGCGGCGCCCTTGATCTTCGCGAACTGGCCGACGAGGCTGCCGACCGCGCCCGCCGCGCCGGAGACGAAGACGGTGTCGCCCTCCTTGAAGGAGGCCACCTCGAAAAGGCCGGCGTAGGCGGTCAGGCCCGGCATGCCGAGCACGCCGAGGTAGGCGGAGAGCGGTGCGAGGGAGGCGTCGACCTTGGTGGCGTGCTTGGCGTCCACGTCGGCGTACTCGCGCCAGCCCAGGCCGTGCAGGACGTGGTCGCCGACCGCGAAGCGCTCGTCGGCGGAGGCGACGACCTCGCCGACCGCGCCGCCGTCCATCGGCTTGTCGAGCTGGAAGGGCGGGACGTAGGACTTCACGTCGTTCATCCGGCCGCGCATGTACGGGTCCACGGACATGTGCAGGTTGCGCACCAGGATCCGGCCGGGGGCCGGGGCCGCGACCGCGACCTCGCGCAGGGCGAAGTCCTCGGCGACGGGCCAGCCCTGCGGACGGCGGACGAGGTGCCACTCGCGGCTGACGGCAGGGATCTCAGACATGTGCGCTCCCGAATCGAGGAATCGACGAATACTTCAGTAGGTGAAACAACCATGCGCCTGGATATTTCATGTTGTCAAGTAAATGGGTACCCTGGATCCATGCCCAGTCGTCGCGCAGATCCCCTGACCCTTGAGGTTGTCGAGCTCATCGGCTCCGTCGTGGCCCGCTACCACGAGGAGTACGAGGACGCGGCGGCCAGCCACCAGCTCACCGGCGCCCAGGCGCGGGTGCTGACCCTGCTGTCCCTGGAACCGATGCCGATGCGGCGGATCGCCCAGCAGCTGAAGTGCGAGCCCTCGAACATCACGGGCATCGTGGACCGGCTGGAGTCTCGCGGCCTGGTCGAGCGCAGGCCGGACCCGGCGGACCGCCGGGTGAAGCTGGCCGCCCCGACACAGGAGGGGCTGCAGACGGCGGACCGGCTGCGCGAGTCGCTGGACTTCGCGCGCGAGCCGCTGGCCGGGCTGTCCGCGGCCGAGCGGGCGGTCCTGCGGGACCTGCTCAAGCGGATGCTGGGCTGAGCGCCCGGCCGCTCAGCAGAAGAAGATGAACCAGCAGCCGGTCTTGGTCGGAGTCGGGGTGGGGCTCGGCGACGGCGGCTGCGGCTGCGCCGACCCCGAAGCGCTGGGCGACGGCTTCCCCGACTGACTCGGCTTTACGGACGGCCCCGGCCCGGTGGCCCCTTTGGTCGGCCCCGTCCTGCCCGAGGCGGAGGCGGACACCGTCGGACCCGGCTGCGCGGACCCCTCGGCGGACGCCCCGGGACCGGTCGGCTGCGTACCGCCCGCGGTGGCCTTCGCGGATCCGGAGGCCTTCACCGGCTTCAGCACCGTCGGCGCGGCGGGAGTCCCCTTGCCGCTCGGCAGCGGACCCGGATCCTGCGGGCCGTTCCCGTCGGTGAGCACCACCTCGGCGGCCCGGTCGGTCTTCTGCCCCTCGGTGACGATCCGGGCCAGCACGACGGTGCCCCCGGCCGCGAGCACCAGGCCCAGCCCGAGCGTCAGCAGGGTCCGGCGGCGCCTGCGGTGCGTGGCGCGGCGCCGCGAACCGGCCCGGCCGCCCCGGTCCGCACCGGACAGCACGACGAGCGAGTCCGCGAACGGGTCCCCCGGCGGGTCGCCGGTCTCGGACCGTACGGAACCGTAGGGGGCGGCGGGCACGGCGGACACCCCGGGCGCGGCGGGCGGCAGGTACTCGACCGGGGTTCCGCAGCCGGCGCACGCCAGGGCGCCGTTGAGGTGCCTCCGGCACGCGTGGCAGTAGTCCATGACGACCGCACGCTACGTGGTTCCGCACAACATCCGTATCGCGGGTTCGTGGAGGTCCTGTGTGGAATCGTGGCTTCCATGACTCCGTCCGCACCCCCCGGCCCCTTCGGTCCGGCCGCCTTCCAACTGGTGCTGCTGCGTCGGATGGCGGACTTCCGGCCGGACCTTGCCGAGGAGGCGCGCCGGCGCCTCGGCGCCTCGCTCGCCGAGCAGCGGGAGGCGAACAGGCGCTGGCAGGCGATGGTCCGCTCGCCCCGCTCGCGCGGTGCGCTGGCCCGCTACCGCTCGGTGCTCGGGCCCCCGGAGTCCACGCGGGCGCGCACCATCGGCGACCTGGAGTGCGAGGCCCTGCTGTGGCCGGTGCCGCTCTGGCCGGACCTGCGCTTCGAGGTGCTGGCCGCGCCGGACGGGGCGGTGTGGAACGAGTGGCTGGTACGGGCCCCCGGCGCGCGGGGGCCCGTACTGGAGACTCCGCAGGACCTGAGGCCCTGGTCCGCCACGGTGGACGAGGTGGCGCGGGCCTTCGCCCCGGTGCGCCCGCTGGAGGGGACCGCGCCCACACGGTGGCGCCTGGCCTTCGGTGCCCAGGGGCGGCCGTGCGTGGCGGAGTTCACGTACGGCCTGCTCCAGCGCGTCGCGGTCGACGGGGTCGAGCTCTAGCGGGCGCCTTGTGGATCATGGCCTCCGGACGGCTACGAGGCGAGGAAGGCCCGGACCCCGGCCGAGGTGGCGTCGTCCCCCAGCAGGTCGTTGTGCTTGATGCAGCCGACCGGCGTGTTGGTCGCGCCGGCGAGCGGGACGCTGTCGTCCGGGTTGACCACCTCGTCGCAGTTCGACCAGAACGTCGCGTACCTCACCGCGCCCGGGGTCTCGTCCCCGGCGTTCAGGTTCTTCACAACGTACGAACCGGGGGTCATGTCCCGGCACGCCTGGTCCCACAGGGCGCAGGCCCACGCGGTGGAGGTGCCGTGGTTGGGGCCGGCCAGTGAGACCCAGTGGTCCACGGTGGCGGTGCCGCCGCCGAACTTCACGTACCAGCGCCCGACCAGCGAGCCCAGCGAGTGCGCCACGATGTCGACCTTGGCTGCGCCGGTCTGCCGGCGGACCTGGTCCACGTACGCGCCGAGCTGCCCGGCCACGACCTCGTTGACGGACCGGTGCGTGTCGTAACCCCAGGAGAAGAGCTCGGAGTCCGCGTACCCGGCGGCGCGCAGGTCCTCGCGCAGACCGCCCCAGACACCCGGGTCGGCGTTGTAGCCGTGGATGAAGACGACCGGGTTGTGCGGCTGCACAGGGGTGGCGGCCCGGGCCGGGAAGGGTGCAAGGAGCGCCAGGCAGAGCGTCAGGAGCGCGAGCAGTCTCTGGCGGGGCGTCAGCATGGGGTCCCCTTTACCTTGTTACGCACGAGTAGCGCGGGCAGTGGCGGCATGGTGCTGCCTGTCGGTACAGAAATCCACCCCCGTGCAGCACCTCTCGCCCCGTGCGACACACACGGCCGGAGCAGCCCAACGGGCGGTATACCCCATTCGCCCGAGAAGATATGAAATGCACCGGCAGCCGCCGGACTCTTGCGCCAGCGCTCTCGGGAGGATCTGCCGTGACCGTCAGTCTTGAGCAGTTGCGCCGCTGCCACGTCGCCGTCGACCTGGGAGCAGCCAGGACCCGCGTCTACGTCAAGGGCGCCGGTCTGGTCGTCGACGAGCCCAGCGTCGCCGCCGTCAACACCCGCACCGGCGCGCTCATCGCGGTCGGGTCCTTCGCCGAGCGGATGACGGGCCGCACGCCCGACTACATCCGTGTCGTACGCCCGGTCTCCGGCGGCACCGTCGTCGACATCGACATGGCCCAGCGGATGCTGCGCCACCTGCTCGGCGAGAAGCTGCGCCGCGCCCTGCGCCGCAAGCCCCGGCTGCGGGCCGCCGCCTGCACCCCGCACGACGCCGACCCGCTCGCGCAGCGGGCCGCCGTCGAGACGATGGTCGGGCTCGGCGCCCGGCGCGTCGAACTCGTCGACACCCTGATCGCGGCGGCCGTCGGCTGCGGCCTGCCCGTGGAGCAGCCGACCGCGACGATGATCATGGTGTGCGGGGCCGCCGCGACCCAGATCGCCGTCCTCTCCCTCGGCTCGATCGTCACCGCCCAGCGGATCCCGGTCGGCGGCGAGGCCATCGACCACGCCGTCGTCCAGCACCTGCGCCACGCGCACGAACTGATGCTGCCGAGCCAGGCCGTCCGGCCGCTCCAGGTGGCCCTGCACGGCAACGGCATCACCGGCGGCGGGCCCTCCTCCACCCTCATCCACGGCCGCGACGTGGCCACCGGACTGGCCCGCTCCGTCCACGTGGACACCGCCGCCGTCCGCGACGCCATCCACACCCCGCTGACCGCCGTCCTCGACGGCATCGGCAAGGTGCTCCGGGACTGCCCGCCGGACCTGGTCGCCGACCTGACGGACCGGGGGATCATGATGGTGGGAGGCAGCGCCCTGCTGCCGGGCCTGGACCAGATGCTGCGCGACGCCACCGGAATGCCCGTCGCCATCGCTGAACGGCCGGACGTGTGCGCCGTGCTCGGTCTCGGCATGATGCTCGAAGGGAAGATCGCCCCGATGGTCCTCAACCCGCTGGCCGAATGACGGACGCGGCGTCCGAGCCGGCCGATCCCGCGGTACGGGCCGGCCTGCCCGTACTCCTGGAGGCGGTGCTCAGCGTCGGCTCCGAACTGGAGCTGCAGGCGACCCTGCAGCACATCGTGGAATCGGCGACCGAGCTGTGCGCCGCCCGGTACGGAGCGCTCGGGGTCATCGACCCCGAGCGCCTCCGGCTGACCGAGCTGTACACGGCCGGGCTGAGCGAGGCGGAGCGTGCCTCGATCCCCCGGCTGCCCGACGGGCGTACGGGCGTGATCGGCGCGCTGTTCACCGATCCGCGCCCGCTGATGCTGGAGGACCTGTCGAAGGACCCGCGCTCGGCGGGGTTCCCGCCCGGCCATCCCGTCATGCGCAGCTTCCTGGGCGTCCCCATCCGGGTCCACACGGAGGTCTTCGGCAATCTCTACCTCACCGAGAAGCAGGGCGGCGGCACGTTCACGGACGAGGACCTCGCGCTGGTACGGGTCCTGGCCTCCCAGGCGGGGATAGCGATCGGCAACGCCCGGCTGTACGAGACGGCACGCCGCCGGGAGCGCTGGATCGAGGGCGCCGCCGCGGTCACCACGACCCTGCTGGCCGGCAGCCCGGCCGCCGACGCGCTGATGTGCGTGGCCGAGCGGGCCCGGCTCCTCGCGGACGCGGCGGCCGGGGTGGTCCTCCAGCCGACCCCGGAGGGGGGCATGGAGATCGTGGCCGCCTCCACTCCCGGGGACCCCGGCGACCTGGTCGGGACGGCGATCGCCCCCGGCTCGCCCGTCCTCGTACAACTCCTCGGCGGCGAGCCGGTCTTCATCGAGGACTCTGCGACCGACCCCCGGATGACCACCCGCGTGCGGGAACGATTCGGCCCGAGCATGATGCTGCCGCTCCAGAGCGGCGGCCAGCTCATCGGCACCCTGGCCCTGCCGCGCGCCCGGGGCGGGCGCCCGTACGACGCCGTGGACCGGCTGCTGGCCTCGCAGTTCGCCTCGCAGGCCGCGCTGGCCCTCGTCCTGGCCGACGCGCAGCACGACCGCGAGCAGCTGGCGATCTACGAGGACCGCGACCGGATCGCGCGGGACCTGCACGATCTGGTGGTCCAGCGGCTGTTCGCGACGGAGATGATGCTGGAGAGCACGAAGAAGCGCTCCGCCTCGGCGCCGTCCGGTGACACGGTCGGCGACGAACTCGGCCGGGCGGTGGACGAACTCGACTCGACCATCCAGGAGGTCCGCACCGCGATCTTCGCCCTCCAGCAGCCGCCGAGCGACGCCCCGACGTCGGTCCGCGGCCGGATCCTGCGGGAGACGGGCGGGGCGGCGGTGCTGCTGGGCTTCCAGCCGTCGGTCCACTTCGCGGGCGCGGTGGACTCCCTGCTCCCGGAGCCGGTTGCGGGCAGCCTCCTCTCCGCCCTGCGCGGCGCCCTGGCCGCGGCCCACCGCCGCTCACAGGTCACCTCGATCATGGTCGCGGTGGACGCGGCCCCGACCCGCGTCCGCCTGACGGTCACGGACGACGGCCGCACGGATTCGGGGACGCGGGGTACGACGATGAGCTGGGAGTCGGCGCTCACACCCTAGGCGGTGGCCCGTGGGCTCCCTTGAGGGCGATCCGCGTACTGGACTGCGCCACGCCGGCCTCGCGCTTGAGCCGGCGCAGCAGTGCGTCGAGCGCGGCGGGATCGGCGGCACGGGCCCGGACGAGGTAGTCGTACTCCCCGGTCACGTGCACCACTTCGGTGATCCCGGGCAGCCTGACCACCCTCTCCTCGAACTCCTCGTTGGTGGTGTCCTGCCGCAGGCTCAAGTCGATGAAGACGACGAGCCCGCCGCGGGTGTCGGCGGCCGGATCCACGATGACGGTGAACCCGCGGATCACCCCGTCCCGCCGCATCCGGCGCACCCGGTCGGCGGTGGCGTTGGCACTGAGCCCGACGCGCACGCCGAGGTCGCGGTACGAGATCCGCGCATCCTGCTGCAGGATGCCGAGGATCTCCCTGTCGAGGCGGTCCATACCGCGATTCTCGCAGCCGGGCCCGATATCCGCCGCTGCACCCGCTCCCTGGGACCCCACCCTCCCCTCATGAACGAATTCCTCTCCCCGGGATTGTCGGGGGCGGTCGCGGGCCTGGGCGTGGCGATGCCGATGGGCGCGATGAGCGTGCTGCTGCTCCAAGAGGCGATGCGGCACCGGCGCACGGCGATGGCCGCGGCGGCCGGCATCGCGACGGTGGACCTCGCCTACGCGGCCCTCGCCACGGCCCTCGGCCCCTGGGTGGCCTCCCACGTGACCCCGATCGAAGCCTGGATCCGCCTGCTGTCGGCGACCGTCCTCCTGTCGATGGCCGCCCACGCCCTCTACCGCAGCCGCGCACTTCCGGCGCCGGAGCCGGAGCCGTCGTCGTCGGCGGCGGCGGCGGCGGCGAAGGCGGGACACGGCCCCGCCGTCCCGGCTCCGCCGACCTCGCATCCGGCCCCGCCGGCGCCCGAGGCGCGGGAGTCCGGGGGCGGAGCGGGCCCCGGACACGCGGCGGCCGGCACGAGCGTCGGGGACGTCCCCGCAAGCGGGGCCCGGCATGTGGCCACGGCCCGCGCGGCCTTCGGACGGTACGTCGCCCTCACCGCCGTGAACCCCACCACCGCCCTCTACTTCGCCGCCCTCACCACCGCCCAGGCCTCCACCCTCACCACCCCCACCAGCGCCGCCGCCTTCCTGGCCGGCGTGGCCGCCGCGTCCCTCCTCTGGCAGCAGACCCTCGTCGCGATCGGCGCCGCCGCCGGCCGCCGGATCTCCCCCGCCGCCCGCGCCTGGACCTTCCGCCTCGGCTACGGCCTCGTCGCCGCCTACGCCCTCAAGCTGGCCTTCCCGTTGCCCTAGGGAGTGTCGTCAAAGCAGCGCCGGCCGGAAGGGACTTCGGCGACACTCCCTAGGGGTCCGCGAGCCGGGCCCCATAGGGTGATGCCGTGACGACGACCCGCCTCTCGGCCCGCGCGGCCATCGCCTCCGTGGCCGACCCCGGCAGCTTCGCCGAACTCCCCGCCCCGCAGCGGGAGTCCGCCCCCGACGGGCCCCTCGCCTGGGCCGGATACGACGACTCCCGCGCCCGCGCCACCGCGCGCACCGGCGAAGAGGAGTCCGTCGTCACCGGAACCGCCCTCATCGGCGGCCGCCAAGCCGCCGTCGTCTCCTTCGAGTTCGGCTTCCTCGGCGGTTCCCTCGGCGAGCGCACCGGAGACCGGCTCGAAGCCGCCTACACGTACGCTCGCGAACACCGCCTCCCCCTCGTCTCGCTGATCGCCACCGGCGGTTCCCGCATGCAGGAGGGCATGCTCGCGCTGACCCAACTCCAGCGCGTGGCCCGCCAGTCCGCCTCGACCCGGGCCGCCGGCCTCCCGCAGATCGCCGTGCTCCGCGATCCCACCACCGGCGGCGGCTGGGCCACGCTCGGCGCCGGGGCCGACGTCGTGCTCGCGCTCCCGGGCGCGCAGGTCGGTTTCGCGGGCTCCCGGGTGCGGCCGGCGGACGCGGACCCGGCGGCGTACACCGCCGAGGGGCAGTACGCCGCCGGGCACGTGGACGCCGTCGTCCCGCCCGCCGAGCTGCCCGCGGCCCTCGCCGACTGGCTGCGCGTCCTGGCCGCGCCCCGCTCCGCCGAACCGGTCGGGCCCCCGGCCGCGCTGGCGGACGTACCGCCCCCGCAGACCGGCTGGGACGCCGTACGGCAGGCCCGCCACCCCGACCGCCCGCGCGCCGAGGCGTACCTGGACGCGTACTTCGCCCTGCGCCTCCCCCTCTCCGGGGACCGGGCGGGCGGCACCGACCCCGGGATGCTGTGCGGGTTCGGGCTGCGGGAGGGGCGGGCCGTCGCGTACGCCGCCCAGTGCGGCACCGCCACCCGCCCGGCCGGGTACCGTACGGCGGCCCGCGTGATCCGCCTCGCGGACCGCCTCGGGATCCCCGTGCTCACCCTGGTGGACACCCCCGGCGCGGCCAACGACGCCGCCGCCGAACACGCCGGCGCGGGCGCAGCCATCGCTGACACCTTCGCGGCGGTCGCGGCGGCCGCGGTCCCGGTGACCACGCTCCTGATCGGCGAGGGGGGTTCGGGCGGAGCCCTCGCGCTGGCCGCGCCGGGGAACACCTGGGTCACCCCGGACAGCTACTTCTCGGTGATCGCGCCCGAACTGGCGGCGGCCATCCTCAAGCGCCCCGCCTCCGAGGCCGCCTCCACGGCCGACCAACTCCGCATCCGCCCCCAGGACCTGGTCGCCCTGGGCGTCGCCCGCGGCGTGGTCGGACCCCACCGTCCCGGTCCGGCCGGATGAGCCGCCGCCCTCGCGGAGACGGCCCGCGCGGCTTCCGGTAGGTACCGCCAGGACCCGCCTGGCGGCCCCGTCCCCGGAGTCGTCCGTGTCACGCACCGCCCACCACATCCGCTCCCGCCGCGGACCGGCGTCCGACGCCGCGCTCCGCGACGAGCTCGTCCACACTGTGCTCGTCCGCGACCTGCGGTTCAGCGCCCGCTGCCTCGCCGAGGCCTCGCGGGCCGGCCGCCGCGCCCGGCCGCAGGCCCTCCGGCGCCGCGTCACGGTCCGCCGGCTGCCGCGCTGCCTGCGCGACTCCTCGGTGGCCGTCATGTCCGCGCAGGCGGAGCGCCGCGCCCGGCAGCGGCTGCGCGCGGACGTCCGCTCGGTGCTGCTCCTCGGCCGCGCCGAGGACGCGGACGTCCTGCCCGCACGTCACCGGCACGGGGCGCTCTGGCTCGCCTGAGCGCCGCCCCGGCCGCGGCCCGCTACGCCTGCGGCGACCTCGCGTCGTACCGGGCGAACCCGCGCCAGCGCAGGGCCAGCAGGACCAGCACCAGTACGCACCCGAGCCCGCCGCCCGTGATGGCCACGGCCGGGGAGGTCAGGTCGGCGGTGGTGCCGGCGAGGAAGTCCCCGAGCCGGGGCCCGCCCGCGACGACCACGATGAACACGCCCTGGAGGCGCCCCCGCATCTCGTCCGGGGTCGCGGCCTGCATCATCGTGGAGCGGAACACCATGGAGACGGTGTCGGCCCAGCCCGCCATGGCCAGGAAGAACAGCCCGAGCCACAGGTTCCGGGTGAGCCCGAAGACGGCGATGGCCAGCCCCCAGGCGGCCACCGAGATCAGGATCGCCAGCCCGTGCCGGCGGATCCGGCCCTGCCAGCCGGAGAACAGCCCGCCCAGCAGCGCCCCGACGGCGGGCGCGGCCACCAGCAGGCCGACGGTCTTGGCGTCGCCGCCGTACCAGAGCACGGCGATGGCCGGGAACAGCGCCTTCGGCTGGGCCAGCACCATGGCGGCCATGTCGGAGAAGAAGGTCATCCGGATGTTGGGGCGGGTGCCGAGGAAGCGCAGTCCGTCCAGTACGGAGGCCCGCCCCCGCTTGCCGCCCTCCCGCTCGGGCAGCATCGCGGGCAGCCGCCACACCGCGTACAGCGCGGCGCAGAAGGTGACGGCGTCGATCAGGTACGCGGCCTGATAGCCCCACCAGCCGACGATGAGCCCGCCGAGCACCGGGCCGACCATCGTCCCGGAGGTCATCGTCACCGAGTTCAGCGCGTTCGCGGCGGGCAGCTGCTCGGTCGGCAGCAGTCGCGGGATCATCGCGGAGCGGGCGGGTCCGTTGAGGGCGCCGCACACCGCCTGGAGCGCGACGACCGAGTACAGCAGCCAGACCCGGTGGTAGTCGAGGAGCGCGGCGCCGGCCAGCCCGATCGACAGGGCCGTCAGGCCCAGGGAGCTGTACAGGCCGAGCTTGCGCCGGTCGACGGTGTCGGCGATGGCCCCGCCGTAGAGGCCGAAGACGACGAGCGGGACGAGGGAGAAGAGTCCGACGAGCCCGACCGAGAAGCTGGAGCCGGTGATGTCGTAGACCTGGAGCGAGATCGCGAGCGCGGTCATCGCCTGGCCCATCCAGGAAATGGTGCTGCCGACCCACAATCGCCGGTAGTCCGGGGACGTGCGCAGCGGGGTGAGGTCGGCGAATATTCGGGTCGCGCGGCGGGCGGGTGTGGGCGTGGGGGTGCTCGTACCGGTCACAGCGGATGATAACCAGGGGGCGTTCGGCGGCCCCAGGCATTAACGGGCCGGTAGCCCGCCGCCGGGCGCTGCGCACCTCGGCCGTTCCCGCACGCGCACCAGTCGCCCCACCCGGATCCGCGGCCTCAGACCGGGCCGGTCCTTGCCGGTAACTCGCCACTGTCACAGGACATTTGACCGAATCGGCGTGCGCTCATCCCCTCCTGTTCAGCTCATGATGAAAAGACTCGTATGTCCAGGGAGGCGTAGTGATCGAACCTGGCAACAGCACCACGAGCACCGGCAGCGCGGACGACGGAGTCCACGCGGCACCTCTCACGGCCCCGCTGACCGTGGGCGTCGAGGAGGAGTTCCTCCTCGTCGACGCCCGTACCTTCCGGGTGGTCCCGGCCGCCCCGCTCGTCCTGGCCACCGCCGCGGGCCTGCCCCACGAAGTCCACCCCGAGGGCACCCGCTACCAGGTGGAGATCTCCACCCCCGTCGCCGACTCGGCGCCCGTGCTGCGCGCGGAGCTCGCCACGCTGCGGCGCACCCTCGCCCGGGCGGCCCGCGCCCACGGCTGCCGGCTGCTGGCCGCGCCCTCGCCGGTCCTGGCCGTGGAGGGGCCGCTGCACCTGACCGACGACGAGCCGCGCCAGCGCGAGCAGCACCGCCGCTTCGGCGCGCTGACCGACACTCTGGTCAGCTGCGGCCGCCACATCCACGTCGGCACCTTCGACGTGGACACGGCGGTGGCGGTGTCGAACCGGGTCAGACCATGGCTGCCCACGCTGATCGCGATGGCCGCCAACTCGCCGTTCTGGGGCGGCCGTGACACGGGCCACGCCAGCTGGCGGGCGATGGCCTGGTCGGGCTGGCCCTCGGCCGGGCTGCCCCCGCACTTCACGTCCACGGCCCACTTCCGGCGCTCCGTGCAGACCCTGCTCGGCTCCGGGGCGGCCCTGGACACGAAGATGGTCTACTGGGACCTGCGCCCGTCCGGGCACTGGCCGACGCTCGAGATCCGGGCGCCCGACATGTCCCCGGACATCGACACGGCGATCCTCCAGGCGGAGCTGGTCCGCGCCCTGGTGGCGACGGCCTTGCGGGACATCGCGGAGCTGCGTCCCGAACCGGCGCTGAGGGACGACGTACTGCACCTCGCGCGCTGGCGGGCGGCCCACGACGGGCTGGAGGGCTTCGGCCTCGACCCGTACACGGGAGCGGAGATCCCGGCGGCGGACCTGGCGGAGGCCCTGCTGGACCTCGTCGCCCCGGAGCTCGCGGTGTCGGGTGAACTCGACCACGCGGCCAAAACCCTGGGAGGCCTCTTGCGGGACGGTTCCGGCGCCCACCGCCAACGCGCGGCTTTCGCCCGCCGCCAGGACCTGAACGACGTACTGCGCCACTTGGCGGACGAAACCGAGAACTTCTAGGGGACGCCCCCCAGCCCGTCGGCGGCCCTGAACCGCCGAAGCCGCAGGTGCGGTCGACGATCCATTCCGCACCTGCGGCCCGGGGAGGACGCCCCCGGCGGGGCCCGTCGCAGGACGCGGGGCCCGGCGCGGCCGGGGCCCGGCGAGGCGGCGCCGCGCGCGTGCGGGCCCCGGACCGGCTCCGCCGCGGCCTTCGCGGCGGTCATGGCAGCCGCCCCGGCCGTCCTGCCGAGCGGCGCCGCCCACGCTTTCAACGGCGGCAACCACGAGGACATCACCCGGGCCGCGCCGCCCTGGCAGCCCGTCACGCTGACCGCGATGGCCGACGCCCACGACGGGGCGATCGACGTCAACGACCGCCACCCCTGCTTCGGCGTCGGCCCCCCTGCACCGTGACAACGCCGACTACCTCGCCCCCGGTACTCCGCCGGCTACCCCCGCACCGGAGCGTACGGACCACCCGCCGTTCCTCGACATCCGCCGCTACAGCGCCATGAAGGACGCCGACCGGACCCGGGACGCGCGGGCGCATCCCCGAGGACCTGACCATCGGCTGCCATCCCGGCTTCGATTCCACCGGCGTCAAACGGGCCGACTGCGACGGCCGCGTCGCCCACAGCCCGACCCTGGACAAGGACAAGGGACACCGCCGCGTCCGCGCGCGCCGAGGCGGGCGACGACTTCCGCCGCGCGACGGCCGGAGCGACCGCCGAACTCACCCGTCAGTGGAACGACTTCAAGGCCGAGCTGCTCGCGGCGCACCCCGATCACGGGCGCGGAGCCGGGATGGTCTGCGCCCTCGTCCACGACGACCCGGCCGCCGCCTGCGGCTGACGCCCCGGGCGGCGGCCGTGGTGTCAGGCCGCTTGGGGGACGAAGGGAAGCATCTCGTCCGCCCCGGGCTGCACGACGCCGTACATGCCCTCCGGTACCTCGTTCCAGGCACCGGGCAGGTCGCCGAGGGGCTCGGAGACGACGAGGCGGGTGTCGTCCGAGACCTCCTGCAGGAACGCCACGTCGGGGTGCAGCTTGCGCAGGCTGTCCACACGGGTGCTGTAGAACAGCGACCTGGACTGCTTCTGGCTGGAGTAGCGGAAGGCCCAGACGCTCTCACCGTTGCTCACGGCCACCGTCATCTGCAGCGGGAACTCCACACCCTGCTCGCGGCCGATGCGCTCCACGACCCCGGCCATCCGCGCCACGGCGCCCGGCGGGTCCTGGTCCAGGCCGAAGGTGACGGCGAGGTAGAACATCACTTCGGAGTCGGTCGTTCCCTCGATGTCGAAGAACAGGGCGGGGTCGACGAGCAGGCACAGTTCCCGGCGCATGAGGTGGAAGCCCGCGATGGACCCGTTGTGCATCCACAGCCAGCGGCCGTGCCGGAAGGGGTGGCAGTTCGTCTGCTGCACCGCCGTTCCGGTCGACGCCCGGATGTGGGCGAAGAACAGCGGGGACTCGACGTGGTCGGCGATCTCCCGCAGATTGCGGTTGTTCCAGGCGGGCCCGACGTCCCGGAGGACCGCCGGAGTACTGGCGTGATCCGTGTACCACCCGATGCCGAAGCCGTCGCCGTTCGTCGTCTCCACACCCAGTCTCGAGTGCAGGCTCTGATCGATGAGCGAGTGCGCCGGCTTGTACAGGATGGTGTCGAGCAGAAGAGGCGAACCTGAGTACGCGAGCCATCGGCACATGGGCGACCACCTGTTCCTCGTTCTCCAGCGCGGTCCGGCGGCGGTTCGAGGGCAGACTCCGGCGTTGTCCGGACATGGAACCGGGGTTCCCCGCGCCTCGGGGAGGACCGCTCCGCGAACCCCTGATCTACCGGCAGTCCCATGGTCGGCCCATCTCCTGGTGATCGCCACGCGGGCCGGACCGGAGGGCGAGCGGCGTCCGGTCGGACGCGGCAGAACACGAAGACGCCCCGCCCGGAAAGCCCGGGCGGGGCGTCGAACGGCCTGGTCGCAACGTTTCTGCTGACCAACACTCGCAGTGGGGCGGGTGGGACTCGAACCCACGGCCGACGGATTATGAGTCCGCTGCTCTAACCGGCTGAGCTACCGCCCCTTCACGGCGTGGCGCGTACATGTGTGCGCGCCGTCTGCCGCAGCATAGCCGCTCATACGATCTCCTGCCTCGGATGCCTCGCATGATCGGCTTCGCCTGCTGAGGGAGACCGCTCTGAGTGCTGCCCGGTTCCAGAACCGGGACAAAAAAGAAAGAGGACCTCGCGTGAGGTCCTCTTCTTTCACGCTCCCCCGACTGGACTCGAACCAGTAACCTGCCGGTTAACAGCCGGCTGCTCTGCCAATTGAGCTACAGGGGACTGCGCTCCCCCGACTGGACTCGAACCAGTAACCTGCCGGTTAACAGCCGACTGCTCTGCCAATTGAGCTACAGGGGATTGCTGCGGTGCACCGAACAGCCCACCTCCGGCCTTGCTGGAGGGGCGAGCGCCCGTTGCGAGTCATAGATTAGCGCAAGCAGGGGGGTGCTCCGCCAATCGGTATCGCCAGCGGGCCGGGCACCACACGACGAAGGGTGGCAGGCATGCGGTACAAGGTCACGTTCGTGGTCGGACTGGCCCTCGGCTACGTCCTCGGAACCCGCGCGGGGCGCGAGCGTTACGAGCAGCTGAGGAAGTCCGCGCGCGGAGTCGCGCAGAACCCCGCGGTGCGCAATGCCGCCGAGAGCGCCGGTCAGACGGGACGCCAGCTCGCCGGGAAGGCCTTCGCCGCCGTGAGCGACAAGGTCGGCGACGCGATGCCCGCCTCCCTGTCCGGGCGGGTACGGGGACTGCGCGACCGGGCGGGCGGCGGCTCCGAGGATGAATGGGGCACGAGCAACACCTGAACCACGGGAACCGGGCGGGATCCGGCGCCTCCGGGCGGCGGATCCCGCCCGTGCGTGCGGCAGAATTCTCCGCATGGGGATAGTCGCCGGGCTGGACAGCTCTTCCGCCTTCACTCGCATCATCGTCTGTGACACCGATACGGGTGCCGTGCTGCGCCAGGGGTACGCCCCGCATCCGCAGCCCGCGGGCGATCCCGAGAGCGTCCACCCCCACGAGACCGACCCGCAGGCCTGGCTGCTCTCCCTCGGCGAGGCCGCCGGCGGCGGGCTCCTCGAAGGCGTGCAGGCCATAGGCGTCTCCGCACAGCAGCACGGGCTGCTGCCGCTGGACCAGCAGGGCGCCCTCGTCCGTCCGGCCCTGGTCGGCAACGACAAGCGCGGCCAGGTGGCCGCCGCGGACCTGATCGAGGCGCTCGGCGGCCGGCAGGCCTGGGCCGAGGCCGTCGGGTCCGTCCCGCACTCCGCCCAGCCGGTGGCGAAGCTGGCCTGGCTGGCCCGCACCGAGCCGGAGGCGGCCCGCCGGGTGGCCGTACTGATGTCCGCGCACGACTGGCTGGTCTGGCAGCTGCTGGGCCGGCCGGCCCGGCGGACCACCGACCGGGGCGGCGCCTCGGGCACCGGGTACTGGTCGCCGGCCACCGGTTCGTACCGCCCCGACCTGGTCGAGCTGGCGCTCGGGCACATGGCGCTGCTGCCCGAGGTGCTCGGGCCGGCCGAGGCCGCCGGGATGACACCGGAGGGGCTGCTGATCTCCGCCGGCACCGGGGAGACCATGGCCGCCGCGCTCGGGCTGGGCCTGGGCCCCGGTGACGCGGTGGTCTCGCTGGGCGCTTCCGGTTCGGTGATGGCCGTGCACCGCGAGGCTCTCTCGGAGCCGGGCGGGCTGATCACCTCGCTGGCCGACGCCAGTGGCATGCACCTGCCGGTGGTGAACACCTCCAATGCCGTACGGGCGCTGCGCGGCACCGCCGAGCTGCTGGGCACCGATCTGGAGGGGCTGTCCGAGCTCGCGCTGAAGTCGACGCCGGGTGCGCACGGCCTCGTACTCCTGCCGTACCTGGAAGGTGAGCGGACGCCGAACCTGCCGCACACCGCCGGGACCCTGTCCGGGCTGCGGCGGGACTCGATGAAGCCGGAGCACCTGGCGCGGGCCGCGTTCGAGGGCATGCTGTGCGGGCTCGTCGACGCGCTCGACGTGCTGCGTTCGCGCGGGGTGGAGATCCGCCGGGTGTTCCTGCTGGGCGCGGCGGCCGAGCTGCCCGCCGTACAGGCCGCGGCTCCGGGGCTGTTCGGGACGCAGGTCGTCGTACCGGCTCCGGCCGATTACGCGGCGCTGGGCGCGGCGCGCCAGGCCGCGTGGGCGCTCGGGGTGCAGCAGGGCACGCTGGCTCCGCACACCCCGCCGGTGTGGCCGGGTCCGGCGGCGCAGGTCTTCGAGCCGGGCGAGGAGTACCCGGCCTGGCAGGCGGTGCGCCAGCAGTACATCGCGACGCGGGAGCAGATCCACCCGGGAGCGTTCCAGGGCTGAGGGCGACGCCCGTTCGGGACGCGGGGCCTACTGCCGTCGGAGTAGGCCCGGTGGCCGGTCTACTCCTTTTGACCGGCCTTTGCGAAAACCGGTGGGGATCGGTCGTGCGGTGGCCGAAGATGGAGTGAACCCCCTCGATCTTGCCGACCGGAGCCTGCGCGTGCTCATACGACTTCTGCGGACCCATCTGAGTCCGTACCGGAAACCGATTGCCCTGCTGGTCCTGCTGCAACTGCTGCAGACCAGTGCGAGCCTCTACCTGCCCACGCTCAACGCCGACATCATCGACAACGGTGTCGTCAGCGGGGACACCGGCTACATCCTGCGCTTCGGCGCGCTGATGCTCGGCGTCTCCCTCGTCCAGCTCGTGTGCAACTGCGGCGCCGTCTACTTCGGCGCCCGTACCGCGGCCGCCGTCGGTCGCGACATCCGCGCGTCGGTCTTCGACCGGGTGCAGAGCTTCTCCGCGCGCGAGCTCGGCCAGTTCGGCGCGCCCTCGCTGATCACGCGTACGACGAACGACGTGCAGCAGATCCAGATGCTGGTCCTGATGACCTTCACGCTGATGGTCTCGGCGCCGATCATGTGCATCGGCGGCATCGCCATGGCGCTCTCGCTCGACGTGAAGCTGTCGGGCGTGCTGCTGGCCGTGGTCCCCGTCCTCGGCCTGTCGGTCGGCGCCATCGTCCTGCGGACGCGGCCGCTGTTCCGGAAGATGCAGGTCCGCCTGGACACCGTGAACCGCGTGCTGCGCGAGCAGATCACCGGCAACCGCGTGATCCGTGCCTTCATCCGCGACGACTACGAGAAGGAGCGGTTCCGGGAGGCCAACGCCGACCTGACGGGGGTCTCCCTCGCCGCCGGCAAGCTCCTCGCGCTGATGTTCCCGACCGTGATCGTGGTCGTGAACATCTCCAGCGTCGCCGTCATCTGGTTCGGCGCGATGCGCATCGACAGCGGCGGCATGGAGATCGGCCAGCTGACGGCCTTCCTCGCCTACCTGATGCAGATCGTCATGTCCGTGATGATGGCCACCTTCATGTTCATGATGGTGCCGCGCGCCGAGGTCTGCGCCGAGCGCGTCCAGGAGGTCCTGGACACCGAGTCGAGCGTGGTCCCGCCCACCGACCCCGTGCGCAAGCTGCTCGCCCGCGGTCAGCTGGAGCTGCGCGGCGCCGACTTCCGCTACCCGGGCGCCGAGGCGCCGGTGCTGCGCGGGGTGGACCTGGTGGCCCGCCCCGGCGAGACCACCGCAGTCATCGGCTCCACCGGCAGCGGCAAGTCCACGCTGCTGGGCCTGGTCCCGCGGCTGTTCGACGCGACCGGCGGCGATGTGCTGGTCGACGGTGAGGACGTACGCCGCCTCGACCCGGAGCTGCTGGCCAAGACGGTCGGCATGGTCCCGCAGAAGCCGTACCTCTTCTCCGGAACCGTCGCCTCCAACCTGCGGTACGGGCGCCCCGACGCCACCGACGAGGAGCTGTGGCACGCGCTGGACGTGGCGCAGGCCAAGGGCTTCGTGTCCGAGCTGGAGGGCGGTCTGGACGCGCCCGTCACGCAGGGCGGAACGAACGTCTCCGGAGGCCAGCGCCAGCGCCTGGCCATCGCCCG
Organism: Streptomyces sp. NPDC059355; assembly: GCF_042752335.1. NCBI lineage: Bacteria > Bacillati > Actinomycetota > Actinomycetes > Kitasatosporales > Streptomycetaceae > Streptomyces > Streptomyces sp. NPDC059355. The sequence goes on from NZ_JBHYXN010000021.1 coordinate 81,009, forward strand.
CGCGCTGGTGCAGCGCCCGGAGATCTACCTCTTCGACGACTCCTTCTCCGCGCTCGACTACGCGACGGACGCGGCGCTGCGCGCGGCGCTCTCCCGCGAGACGGAGGAGGCGACGGTGGTCATCGTCGCCCAGCGGGTCTCCACGATCCGCGACGCCGACCGGATCATCGTGCTGGACGAGGGCCAGGTCGTGGGCGAGGGGCGCCACCACGAGCTGATGGCCGACAACGAGACCTACCGGGAGATCGTGCTCTCCCAGCTGACGGAGGCGGAGGCCGCATGAGCGGGCCCGGAGGACGGATGATGATGGGGCCGGCCGAGCGGTCCATGGATTTCAAGGGCTCGGGCAAGCGGCTGCTGAACCAGATCGCGCAGGACCGGGGCAGGCTGTGGGGCATGGTCGCCGCCGTCGTCGGCAGCGTCGCCTGCTCGGTCGTCGGTCCGAAGATCCTCGGTGAGGCGACCGACCTGGTGTTCGCGGGGATCGTCGGCCGGCAGATGCCGGCCGGGATCACCAAGGAGCAGGCGCTGGATGGGCTGCGCGCCAAGGGCGAGGGCGGGATGGCGGACATGCTGTCCGGCACCGACTTCACCCCCGGCGAGGGCATCGACTTCGGTGCCATCGGGGTCGTGGCGATCTGGGCGCTGATGGTCTTCACCCTCGCCGGCCTGCTGATGCTGGTCGCGACACGGCTGTCGAACCACATCATGAACGGCACCGTGTACCGGATGCGCGAGGAGCTGCAGGCGAAGCTCTCGCGGCTGCCGCTGTCGTACTTCGACCGGCAGAAGCGCGGCGAGGTGCTCAGCCGCGCCACCAACGACATCGACAACATCGGGCAGACGCTCCAGCAGACGATGGGGCAGCTGCTCAACTCGCTGCTGACGATCGTCGGCGTGCTGGCGATGATGTTCTGGATCTCTCCGCTGCTGGCGCTGGTCGCCCTGGTGACGATCCCGGTGTCGGTCTTCGTCGCGGCGAAGATCGGCAAGAAGTCGCAACCGCAGTTCGTGGCGCAGTGGAAGTCGACGGGCGCGCTCAACGCGCACATCGAGGAGATGTACTCGGGCCACACCCTGGTCAAGGTCTTCGGCCGGCAGAAGGAGTCCGCGGCGGTCTTCGCCGAGCACAACGAGGCGCTGTACCGGGCCTCGTTCAAGGCCCAGCTGGTCAGCGGGATCATGCAGCCGGTGATGTTCTTCATCTCGAACATCAACTACGTGCTGGTGGCGGTCGTCGGCGGTCTGCGGGTGGCCTCGGGCACGCTGTCGATCGGTGACGTGCAGGCCTTCATCCAGTACTCGCGCCAGTTCTCGATGCCGCTGACGCAGGTCGCGTCGATGGCGAACCTGGTGCAGTCCGGTGTGGCCTCGGCGGAGCGGGTCTACGAGCTGCTCGACGCCGAGGAGCAGGAGCCCGATGCCGAGGTTCCGGAGCGTCCGGAGCGGATCCGCGGCCAGGTCACGCTCGACAAGGTGGCTTTCCGCTACGAGCCGGACAAGCCGCTGATCGAGAACCTGTCGCTGACGGTCGAGCCGGGCCACACGGTCGCGATCGTCGGCCCGACGGGTGCCGGCAAGACCACGCTGGTGAACCTGCTGATGCGGTTCTACGAGGTCACGGGCGGCGAGATCGCCCTGGACGGGGTGGACATCGCGAAGATGACCCGTGAGGAACTGCGCGGCGGCATCGGCATGGTGCTCCAGGACACCTGGCTGTTCGGAGGCACCATCGCGGAGAACATCGCGTACGGCGCGGCGCGCGAGGTCACGCGCGCCGAGATCGAGGAGGCGGCGCGGGCTGCCCACGCGGACCGGTTCATCCGCACCCTGCCGGACGGCTACGACACCGTGCTGGACGACGAGGGCGCGGGCGTCAGCGCGGGCGAGAAGCAGCTGATCACCATCGCCCGGGCGTTCCTGTCGGACCCGGTGATCCTGGTGCTCGACGAGGCGACGAGCTCGGTGGACACCCGTACCGAGGTGCTGATCCAGAAGGCGATGGCCCGCCTCGCGCACGGCCGTACGTCCTTCGTGATCGCGCACCGGCTGTCCACGATCCGCGATGCCGACGTGATCCTGGTGATGGAGAACGGCTCGATCGTGGAGCAGGGCACGCACGGGGAGCTGCTGGAGGCGGAGGGCGCGTACGCGCGCCTGTACGCGGCGCAGTTCGCCCAGGCGGTGGCCGAGGTCGACTAGCGTCGAGGTCTCGGCTTGGTATGGGGGTGCCCTCGGGACGGGGCACCCCTTCTCCGTACCGGGCTCCTGCCTGCGCACTCAGTCCAGGTAGCCGCGGAGCTGGTCGGCGAAGGCGTGGTCGCGGAGCTTGTTGAGCGTCTTGGATTCGATCTGCCGGATCCGTTCGCGGGTCACGCCGAAGATCCGCCCGATCTCCTCCAAGGTGCGGGGCCTGCCGTCTGCCAGGCCGTAGCGCAGCTGCACGACCTTGCGCTCGCGCTCGCCGAGGGTCGACAGCACCGCTTCCAGGTGCTCGCGGAGCAGGAAGAAGGCGGCGGACTCCATGGGCGAGGCGGCGTCCCCGTCCTCGATCAGGTCGCCGAGGGCGACGTCGTCCTCCTCGCCGACCGGTGCGTGGAGGGAGACCGGCTCCTGGGCGAGGCGCAGCACCTCCAGTACCCGCTCGGGGGTCAGCTCCAGGTGGACGGCGACCTCTTCGGCGGTGGGCTCGTACCCGCGCTCCTGGAGCATGCGGCGCTGGACGCGTACGACCCGGTTGATCAGCTCGACGACGTGGACGGGCACGCGGATGGTGCGGGCCTGGTCGGCGAGGGCCCGCGACATCGCCTGCCGGATCCACCAGGTGGCGTAGGTGGAGAACTTGTAGCCGCGGGCGTAGTCGAACTTCTCGACGGCCCGGATGAGTCCGAGGTTCCCCTCCTGCACGAGGTCGAGCATGGTGAGCCCGCGGCCCACGTAGCGCTTCGCGACGGAGACGACGAGCCGCAGGTTCGACTCGATGAGGCGCCGCTTGGCCATCCGGCCCATGACGACGAGCTTGTCGAGGTCGAGGGCGAGACCCAGGTCGAGGTCGGGGCTGTTGCCCAGTTTCTCCTCGGCGAACAGGCCGGCTTCGACGCGGCGCGCGAGCTCGACCTCCTCGGCGGCGGAGAGCAGCGGGATCCTGCCTATCTCACGCAGGTACTGGCGGAACAGGTCGGCGGAAGGGCTCGCTCCGCCGGTGTCGGCGCGCCGGCGCGGCTCGGGCACCTGCTCGACGAGCTCCGGCACCTCGGGCTCTTCGGGCTCCTCGTCCACCGCCTCGGCCTCGGGCTCTTCGCCCGTGGCGGCCTCGGTGTCTTGGACGGGCGGGCTCACGTTGACGGTCAGGATCCGGGTCTGCACGGGGGCGACCTCCAGGGCTCCGAGGACGGGGGCACCGCACCTCAGTGTGGAGTACGACACATCACTGCCACGAGGGGCGTGCGTGCACTTTCTGAGTCCGGTGCGTGACCGGATGGTTACCCCCCGCCGGGAATCCCGATGCGGACCGGACGCATGTGCGAGAAGTTCGAGCCCTGCAGACGCCCGCCGGGTCGCGACCCGGGGCGCGCGTGCCGGTGGACCCCGGACGGAAGTGACCGGCGCTCAGGCCGGCTCGACGCGGACCGCGCAGACCTTGAATTCCGGCATGCGGGAGACCGGGTCGAGGGCCGGGTTGGTCAGGTTGTTGGCGCGGCCTTCGCCCGGCCAGTGGAACGGCATGAAGACCGTGTCCGCGCGGATGGTGTCCGTGATGCGGGCCGGGGCCACGGCGCGGCCGCGGCGGGAGACGACCGCGAGCGGGGTGCCCTCGACCGCTCCGATACGGGTCGCGAGGCGCGGGTGGATCTCCACGAAGGGGCCGGGGGCGGCCGTGTTGAGCTCGTCCACGCGGCGGGTCTGGGCGCCCGACTGGTACTGGGAGACGACGCGGCCGGTGGTGAGCAGGACCGGGTACTCGGCGTCCGGGACCTCGGCCGCGTCACGGTGGGAGACGGGGGCGAAGCGGGCCCGGCCGTCGTCGGTGGCGAAGCGGTCGAGGAAGAGCCGCGGGGTGCCGGCGTGGGAGTCGTCCGGGCAGGGCCAGAAGACGCCCTGTTCGGCTTCGATGCGGGCGTAGGAGATGCCCGAGTAGTCCGCGGGTCCGCCGGCCGAGGCGCGGCGGAGCTCCTCGAAGACCTCCTCGGGGTCGGTCGGGAAGCCCTTCTCGATGCCGAGGCGGTCGGCCAGGCCGTGCAGGACGTCCAGGTCGGTGCGCACGCCCGCCGGCGGGGTCAGGGCGCGGCGGCGCAGCAGGACGCGGCCCTCCAGGTTGGTGGTGGTGCCGGTCTCCTCCGCCCACTGGGCGACGGGGAGGACCACGTCCGCGAGGGCGGCCGTCTCGGAGAGGACCACGTCCGCCACCGCGAGGAAGTCCAGGGAGCGGATGCGGTCTTCGACGTGGGCGGCGCGGGGGGCCGAGACCACGGGGTTGGAGCCCATGAGGAGGAGGGCCTTCACCTCCGTGCCGAGGGCGTCGAGGAGTTCGTACGCGCTGCGGCCGGGCGCGGGCAGGCTGTCGGGGTCGACGCCCCAGACCTCGGCGACGTGCGCCCGCGCGGCCGGGTCGGCGAGCTTGCGGTAGCCGGGGAGCTGGTCGGCCTTCTGACCGTGCTCGCGGCCGCCCTGTCCGTTGCCCTGGCCGGTGAGGCAGCCGTACCCGGAGAGCGGGCGGCCGGCACGGCCGGTGGCCAGGCAGAGGTTGATCCACGCGCCGACGGTGTCGGTGCCCTTGGACTGCTGCTCGGGCCCGCGGGCGGTCAGTACCATCGCGGAGGACGGCGCACAGAACAGGGCGACGGCCTCGCGGAGTCGGGGTACGGGCACGCCGGTGATCCGCTCCACCAGCTCCGGCCAGTGCGCCATGGCCGCGGCGCGGGCCTGCGCCCAGCCGGTGGTGCGCCCGGCGATGAACTCCTCGTCGGTGCGGCCCTCGGCGACGACCAGGTGCAGCAGGCCGAGGGCGAGGGCGAGGTCCGTCCCGGGGCGCGGGGCGAGGTGCAGGTCGGCCAGTTCGGCGGTGCGGGTCCGGCGCGGGTCGACGACGATCAGCGTGCCGCCGTTCGCCTTGAGTTCGGTGAGGTAGCGCAGGGCGGGCGGCATGGTCTCGGCCGGGTTCGAGCCGACGAGGATGACGCAGCCGGTCCGGGGGATGTCCTCCAGGGGGAAGGGGAGTCCGCGGTCCAGCCCGAAGGCCCGCTGGTGGGCGGCGGCGGCCGAGGACATGCAGAAGCGGCCGTTGTAGTCGATCTGCGAGGTCCGCAGGGCGACGCGGGCGAACTTGCCGAGCGCGTAGGCCTTCTCGTTGGTCAGCCCGCCGCCCCCGAACACCCCGACCGCGTCGGCTCCGTGCGCGCGGCCCGTGCGGGCGAGGCCCTCGGCGACGGCGTCGAGGGCCTCCTCCCAGGTGGCCGGCTCCAGCCGTCCGGTGGCGTGGGTGCGGACGAGCGGCCCGGTCAGGCGCACCCGGGAGGAGAGCACGGCGGGGGCGGTCCGCCCCTTGCCGCACAGCGCGCCCCGGTTCACGGGGAAATCGGCCCGCTCCTCCACCACCACGCTCGCGCCGCCCGGCTCGGGGCGGAGGTTCATCCCGCACTGCAGCGCGCAGTACGGGCAGTGCGTGGCGGTGGCGGAATCCGGGGTGCGCATACGGCCCAGCCTGCGCCGCCGGTGTTACACCGACCGCCGCCCCCGGTTACGCGCCCCGTACGACCACCTCAGCACGCCCGCCGCCGCCCGGTGAGGACGCGGACGGCCGCTACAGCTGCCCGGTGAGGTTCCGTATCGGCGGGCCGGCCGTCCAGCCGCCGTCCACGGCCAGTTCGGCGCCGGTCATGTACGCGGCGGCATCGGAGAGGAGGAAGGCGACCGCCGCGGCCGTCTCCTGCGGGGCGCCGACGCGGCCCATCGGGGCGCCGGGGAAGAAGCCCTCGCCGGGCCGGATCCCAATGGGGGCGGTCATCGGGGTCAGCGTCATGCCCGGGTGCACCGAGTTGACGCGGATCCCCGCCTCCGCGAGCTCGACCGCGCCGATCTTCGACAGACCGCGCACACCCCACTTGGAGGCCCCGTACCCGGCGGTGAGCGCCAGGCCCATGAGTCCGGCCGCGGAGGAGATGTTGACGATGGAGCCGCCGCCGTTCGCCCGCAGCAGCGGTATCGCGGTCCTGATGCCGATGAAGGTGCCGACCAGGTTGATCTCGACGACCTGCCGGAAGTGCTCGACGCTCTCGTGCTCCAGGAGCTGCCCGGTGGCTATGCCGGCGTTGTTGACGAGCCCGTCGATCCGCCCGAACTCGGCCACCGCGTGGTCGAGGGCGCCCTGCCAGTCGGCCTCGCTCGTGACGTCGTGCCGCAGGAACCGCGCCGCCTCGCCGAGCTTCGCTGCGGTCGAAGCGCCTTCCGCTTCCAGCACGTCGGTGATCAGCACGCGGCCGCCCCCGTCCACGACAGCCTGCGCGGCCGCCGCGCCCAGCCCGCGCGCTCCCCCGGTGATCACGACGGTCTTGCCGGTCAGATCCGCAACAGCCACGTTCCCCACCCCTGACAGACTCGTATGTGACTAATCGGCATATCACTTGACGGTGCGTCAGTCTGCCAGAGCGGCCAGGACCCGCGACACCCCCTGCTCCTTCGGCCCCAGGAACCGCGGCTCCGGCTTGAAGGTCGCGTCCAGCGCCGCCTTGCCCGCCGCGAAGACCTCGCGCGTGCCGCCGTAGTACCAGGTCGCGTCGTGCTCGTCGTCCACCCCGACCCCGTACGCGTCCACACCCGCCGCACCGCACAGCGCGACGGCCCGGCGTATGTGGAAGCCCTGGCTGATCAGCACTGCCCGCTTCACCCCGAAGATCTCCTTGGCCCGGACGCATGAGTCCCACGTGTCGAACCCGGCGTAGTCGCTGACGACGCGGTCCCCTGGCACCCCGTGGGCCGTCACGTACGTCCGCATCGCGTCGGGCTCGTCGTACTCGGTGCGGCTGTTGTCCCCGGTGACGAGCACGACCTTGGCCTTGCCCGTGCGGTACAGCTCCACCGCGGCGTCGAGCCGTCTGGCCAGATACGGGGTCGGCTTCCCGTTCCACAGCCCCGCTCCGAACACCACCGCCACCTCGGAGGCCGGCGCGTCCGCCGTGCTCCGCAGCCGGTCCGCGGCCGCCGCGTGCGTCCACGCCGAGGGCAGCAGGAACAGCACACACCCGGCCACCACCGCCTGGACGGCCCGCCGCCGCCCCGCCACCGTCGCCGTCCAGCCCGGCAGCAGCTTCCGCTTCGGATTCCGCTTCATGGTCGATCCCCCCGTTGCGCCACACCTCGTTCGCACACATTGACGATCTACGCCCGCGCCCCAGTTCCCCGCTCCCCGCCTTTCACTCGTACGAATGAGCGGGTGAGCACCCGGTAAACACCCGTCACCCCTGCGCAACGCCACCGACATCTGCGGCCCGCAGGATCGGTTCATGACGGAGCTGGTGCACCCTCCCGAGTCCCTGTCCCTCCCCTTTCCCCCCGCCACCGCCACGGAGCTGCTGACCCGGATCACCACCCAACTCGGCACGCAGCTCAGCGGTTTGCGCCCCTGGCGCCCGGCGGGGGGCCGGTCCGACGGAGCCCCCGCATGCAGCCCACCCTCGTCGCCGTCGCCCACGGCAGCCGCGACCCCCGCGCCCTCCCCGCAGCCTCGGCCCTCCTCGACCGGATCCGCGAGCTCCGCCCCCGCCTCGACGTCCGGCTCGGCCACATCGAGCTGAACCGGCCCCTGCTCGGCGAGACCCTCCGCGCCACCACCGGAGCGGCCGTGCTCGTCCCCCTGCTCCTCGGCCGCGGCCACCACGTCAAACGGGACCTCCCCGCGGCCGCCGCCCGCGCCGCTCACCTGGACACCCGCGTCGCCGCCCCGCTCGGCCCGCATCCCCTGCTCGTCGAGGCCCTGTACGAGCGGCTCCTGGAGGCCGGCCGGGCGCCCGGCGCTAGCACGGCCGTCGTCCTCGCCGCCGCGGGCTCCCGCGACCCCGACTCGGCGGCCGACACCCGCCGCACCGCCGCCCTGCTCTCCGAACGCCTCGGCGGCGCGCCCGTCGTACCCGCCTACGCCTCCGCCGCCGCCCCCACCGTCCCCGACGCCGTCCGCGCCCTCGCCGCCCGCGGCCACCACCGGATCGCGGTGGCCTCGTACTTCATCGCCCCCGGCCGCTTCGCCGCGCAGTGCGCCGCCGCCGCGCCCGGCCCGGCGGCCGCCCCCCTCGGCGACCACCCGGCCCTGGCCCGTCTCGTGCTCCAGCGCTACGACGAGGCCCTGGCCCGGGAGCTCGCCCCCCTGCCCACCGCGGCCCCGCTGAAACTGGCCACCGCATAAAGGCCCCGTTGACGCGGATTGCTCAGATTGGTCGCATTGTCGGTGTTCCCGGTTACCGTCTGAGCATGGAAGGCATGGAACGCACCGGTAACGCACCCGTCCCGCACCCCGACCCGGACGCCCCTGGCGCCCCGTACGACGCGTCCGACACCGAGCGCTGGGCCGCCGAGCCCGACAAACGCCCCGGCCGGACCGCCTTCCAGCGCGACCGGGCCCGCGTGCTGCACTCCGCCGCGCTGCGCCGCCTCGCCGGCAAGACCCAGGTGGTCACCCCGGGCAGCCGCTCGTACGACTGGGACGCCAGCCCCCGTACCCGTCTGACGCACTCCCTGGAGTGCGCCCAGGTCGGCCGCGAGCTGGGCGCGGCCCTCGGCTGCGATCCGGACCTGGTGGAGGCCGCCTGCCTCTCGCACGACATGGGCCATCCGCCCTTCGGGCACAACGGCGAGGAGGCGCTGAACGAGTTCGCCAAAGACTGCGGCGGCTTCGAGGGCAACGCCCAGTCGCTGCGCCTGCTGACCCGCCTGGAGCCGAAGCGCTTCGTGCCCGACCCGGCCACCGGCGAGCTCGCGAGCGTCGGCCTCAACCTCACCCGCGCCTGCCTGGACGCCGCCACCAAGTACCCCTGGGCCCGCGGCGGCCACCCCACCGATCCCGACTCGGTCAAGTTCGGCGCGTACGACGACGACCTGCCGGTCTTCGAGTGGCTGCGGCGCGGGGCGCCCGCGGACCGCAAGTGCTTCGAGGCCCAGGTGATGGACTGGTCGGACGACGTGGCGTACTCCGTCCACGACTTCGAGGACGGGCTGCACGCCGGGCACCTCGACCCCAACCTCCTCTTCGCCGAGCCCGAGCGCACGGCCATCTGGCGGGTCGCGATCGGCCGGTACGTGCCGGCCGACACGGAGCCGGAGGAGCTGCGCGAGGCGCTGGACCGGCTGATGGAACAGGAGTGGTGGCCGCACGGGTACGACGGGTCGGCCGTCGCCCAGGCCCGCCTCAAGGACGCCACCAGCCAGCTGATCGGCCGGTTCTGCCTGGCCGCCGAGGGCGCCACCCGCGAGGCGTACGGCTCCGGACGGCTGACCCGGTACGCGGCCGAGCTGGTCGTCCCGCGCGAGGCGCGCAACGAGTGCGCGGTCCTCAAGGCGGTGGCCGACCTGTACGTGATGCAGCGCGACGAGCAGGAACGGCTGCGCGCCGACCAGCGCATCGTCCTGGCCGAACTCGCCGAGGCCCTCAGCGCCCGGGCGCCCGAGGGCCTGGACCCGCAGTTCCGGGCGATCTTCGACACCGCGCCCGACGACAGGGCGCGCAAACGCGCGGTCATCGACCAGATCGCGGCGCTCACGGACGCCTCCGCGCGCTCCCTTCACGCCCGGCTCACACGGCGCACGCGCCGCCCTGTCGGGTGAGCCGATCGGGCCATTCCCCCTTCACGCGGCAGGCTCAGTGCGGGACGCTCGCATGTGGTCGCATGTGGCGGAGAGGTTATGAGGAGGCATCAGGTGGTCGACGCACACCGGACATTCGTCATCGTCGGCGCAGGGCTCGCCGGGGCCAAGGCGGCGGAGACGCTGAGGTCCGAGGGGTTCACGGGGCGGGTGATCCTGGTCGGCGACGAGCGCGACCATCCCTACGAACGGCCCCCGCTGTCCAAGGGGTACCTCCAGGGCAAGGAGGAGCGCGACAGCGTCTTCGTCCACGAGCCGTCCTGGTACGCGAAGGCCGACATCGAGCTGCACCTCGGCCAGCCCGCCGTCCAGCTGGACCGGGAGGCCCGCAAGGTCGTCCTCGGTGACGGCACGGCGCTGCACTACGACAAGCTGCTGCTGGCCACCGGGGCCGAGCCGCGCCGCCTGGACATCCCGGGCACAGAGCTGGCCGGGGTGCACCACCTGCGCCGGCTCGCCCACGCCGAGCGGCTGAAGGGGGTACTGGCCACCCTGGGCCGGGACAACGGCCACCTGCTGATCGCGGGCGCGGGGTGGATCGGCCTGGAGGTCGCCGCCGCGGCCCGCGGGTACGGGGCCGAGGTCACCGTGGTCGAGCCGCTGGCGACCCCGCTGCACGCGGTGCTCGGCCCGGAGATCGGCCGGCTGTTCGGGGACCTGCACGCGGAGCACGGGGTCCGTTTCCACTTCGGCGCGCGGCTCACCGAGATCATCGGGCACGACGGCATGGTGCTCGCGGCCCGGACCGACGACGGGGAGGAGCACCCGGCGCACGCCGTGCTCTCGGCGATCGGGGCGGCTCCGCGCACCGCGCTCGCCGAGATCTCCGGGCTGGCCCTGGTCGACCGGCAGCACGGCGGTGGCATCGCCGTGGACGCCTCGCTGCGGACCAGCGATCCGAACGTGTTCGCCGTCGGGGACGTGGCCGCGGCGCACCACCCGCTGCTCGGGACCCGGCTGCGGGTGGAGCACTGGGCGAACGCGCTCAACGGCGGCCCGGCCGCGGCGCGGGCGATGCTGGGCCAGGAGGTCTCGTACGACCGGGTGCCGTACTTCTTCTCCGACCAGTACGACGTGGGCCTGGAGTACTCGGGGTACGCCCCGGCGGGCGGCTACGACCAGGTGCTGATCCGCGGCGACGTGGCCAAGCGGGAGTTCATCGCGTTCTGGCTGTCGGACGGGCGGGTGCTGGCCGGGATGAACGTGAATGTGTGGGATGTCACCGAGCACATCCAAGCCCTGATCCGGTCGAAGGCGCCGGTCGACCGCGAGGCGCTCGCGGACCCGTCGGTTCCGCTGGACTCCCTGGTGGAGGGGTAGGGGGTGCGCAGGGGGCCTGACGGGATCGCGGGCGCCCGGCCGTAGACTTCACGGGTGGCAGGACGGATCAACGACGACGATGTGAAGGCGGTACGGGACGCGGTCCCGATCGACGCCGTGGTCTCCGACTACCTCCAGCTGCGCAACGCGGGTGGCGGCAACCTCAAGGGCCTCTGCCCCTTCCACGACGAGAAGTCCCCGTCCTTCCAGGTCAGCCCCAGCAAGGGTCTCTACCACTGCTTCGGCTGCCAGGCGGGCGGGGACACCCTCGACTTCATCATGAAGATCGACCACCTGTCGTTCTCGGAGGCCGTCGAGCGCCTCGCCGGGCAGGCCGGCATCACCCTCCGGTACGAGGAGGGCGGGTACACCGCCGGCACCAGCGGCCGCGGAGAGCGCATCCGGCTCGTCGAGGCCCACAAGGCGGCCGCCCAGTTCTACGTGGAGCAGCTGGGCAGCGCCGAGGCGGAGATCGGCCGCAGGTTCCTGGCGGAGCGCGGCTTCGACCAGGCCGCCGCCGAGCACTTCAGCGTCGGGTACAGCCCGGCGGGCTGGGACCACCTGACCCGCTTCCTGCGCGGCAAGGGCTTCAGCGACAAGGAGCTGATCACCTCCGGCCTGGCCCAGGACAGCCGCAGCGGCAAGCCCATCGACCGCTTCCGCGGCCGCCTGATGTGGCCGATCCGCGACATCAGCGGCGAGGTCGTCGGTTTCGGCGCGCGCAAGCTGCGCGACGACGACAACGGGCCGAAGTACCTGAACACCCCCGAGACGGCGATCTACAAGAAGTCCCAGGTCCTGTACGGCATCGACCTGGCGAAGAAGGAGATCGCGAAGACCTCGCGGGCCGTGGTGGTCGAGGGCTACACGGACGTGATGGCCTGCCACATGGCGGGGGTCACGACCGCGATCGCAACCTGTGGCACCGCCTTCGGCGGGGACCACATCAAGATCCTGCGCCGGCTGCTGATGGACAACGCGACCGCCGAGGTGATCTTCACCTTCGACGGGGACGCGGCCGGCCAGAAAGCCGCGCTCCGCGCCTTCGAGGACGACCAGAAGTTCGCCGCCGAAACCTCCATCACCATCGCCCCCGGCGGCATGGACCCCTGCGACCTGCGCCTGGCGCAGGGTGACGCGGCGGTGTCCGGGCTGGTCGAGGCCCGTACCCCGCTGTTCGAGTTCGCGCTGCGGCACATCGTGGCCCGGCACAACCTGGAGAACCCGGCGGGCCGCGCTGCCGCCCTGGACGAGGCGGCCCCGGTCGTCGCCAACATCAAGAACATCGCGATCCAGCACGAGTCGGCGGTGCAGCTGGCGGGGATGCTCGGCATCCGCGACGAGCAGTTCGTCGTCAAGCGGGTCGCGCAGCTGGCGCGCTGGGCGCGGGAGCGGGGCAACCAGCCCGGCGGGCAGCAGCAGGGCCGCGGCCGGCCGTCGCAGGCCTCCTCGTACGAGGCGGCCCCGGCGGCAACCGCTCCCATGGGCGGCGGACCGGCGCTGAACCTGCGCAGCCCCGCGCACCGCACCGAGCGCGAGCTGCTCAAGCTGGCGCTCCAGCGGCCGGCCCTGGTCTCCCCGGCCTTCGACGCGTACGGGGGCGACGAGTTCACCGCCCCGCCGTACGCGGCGGTCCGCGAGGCCATCCAGGCCGCGGGCGGCGCCTCCCTGGGCACCGACGACTACCTGGCCCGGGTCCGCGACGCCGCGCCGAACGACACGGTCCGCGCGCTGGTCACCGAGCTGGCGGTGGAGGCCATCCACGCCAAGACGGTGGACGAGGTCTACGCCGGGGTCCAGCTGGTCCAGGTCCGGCTGCGCGCGGTCGACCGCCGGGTCCACGAGATCCAGGGCACGATGTCGCGCCTGGGCACCCAGGCCCCGCCCGAGCAGCTGGCGGCGGTCCAGGAGGAGCTCTGGGTCCTCCAGCAGTACGGGCAGCGCCTGCGCAACCGCGGCGCCGAGGGCCTGTGACACCGCGGGGCAGGATCCGCGGGAGCCGGCCTACCTCCGTCTGAACCAGTCGCCGCCCGGTATCTCGGTGCCGGACTCGCGCAGCCGGCGGGCCAGCAGCGGGGCCGCCAGGTAGACCCAGGCGGCGGTCCGGGTGCCGTCCGGGCGGACCGCGTTGCGGCACACCCGGTCGTAGACGTTCAGCGGGCGGTCGGGGCCGTGGTACTCCTCCAGCCGGTCCAGTTCGGCCAGCAGCCTCCCGTACGCGCCGGGCGCCGCGGTGACCAGCTCGCCGACGATCTCCGACCCCGGGTGCCGGACGGCGTACGGGTAGCCGGGGCCGTCGTACAGGAGGGCGTCCGGGAGCCGGGCGGGCTCCTCGGCGGCCGTGCGGCCCCGCAGGAACAGGTCGTGGTTGACCTCTCCCGGGCGCAGGGTCCCGTACACGAAGAAGGGGAGCTCGCCGCTCGTCCGGCCTTCACCTCGGCGTCCGGCCTCCACCTCGGCGGCGACCCGGACCGGGTGCCCCACGCCGCCCTGTGCCGGCTGCTGCGGCCGATCGGCTGATGTCACGGGGCCCTCCCTCGAGTACGGCGGACAGCGCGGTCCGGGACTTTGGTCCCGATTCTGCCTGCGCCCCTCCACCGTACGCACCGCTGTTACACAACCTCCCGGTGCCCGTGATCGTCGCCGTCTACCGTCGGATCGTCCTGCCTCAGAACCCTTTTGGCTCCTCATGAAGCGACCCGCCCGCCCCCTCGCCGCCCTCGTGTGCACCGCCGTCTGCGCGCTCGCCGTCGGTGGTTGCTCCGCACCCGGAGGGCTGGGAGCCGGCGAGCCCGCACCGCCCGTGTCGGCCCAGCCGCGTCCCGAGTCGCTCTGGCCGCAGTGGACCGACCACTCCGTCTCCGGGCCCGGAAAACCGGTCGGCACCCGGGAGCCACCGCCGCAACCGCTGAAGAACGCGCCCGAGGTGGGGCCCGGCGGGCTGCCGGCGGTGAACGTGCAGGACGTGGTACGCGCCGACAAGCAGATGAAGGCCTTCGCGGCGAAGGGCTGGATCGACGCGCCCGGCAAGGTCGGCATGCGCCCGCCCGTCTTCCGCGACCTCACGGGCGACGGAAGCCAGGAGCTGATCGTCGCCGCCGACGCGGAGACGGGGCGCACCGCGCTGACCGTGTACACCGCGGAAGGAACCCGGATCGTCCCCATCCTCTTCACCGTCGGCCGCCGGCTCGCCGTCGAGACCATCGGCGGCGACCTGCTGCTGCGCACCGCCGCCGACGACGGCTCCGAGCAGGCCGTCCGCTATCACTGGGACGGTGAGCGGATGCGGGTCGTCAGCGACGAGCGGCGCTACAGCAAGTCCCTGCCGGGCTGCGAGAGCGACCGGAACCCGCAGCCGAGGCGCACCGACAGGTACGGCCAGGTGTGCGAGTGAAGCCCCTCCTGATCCGCTGCCGCCACCTCCTGCGGGCCCTCGGCCTGCGCTGGAAGATCTCGATCCTGCTCGCGGCCGGCTGCTCGCTGGTCGCTGTGACGATCGGCGTGCTGATCCACGAGGCACGGGCCCGACAGGTGGGCGACGCGGCCCGGGAGAGCGCCCTCGCACAGCTCGTCCGGGTGAGCCAGGTGTACGAGCTCACGGGGCGGCTGGACGAGGACAAGGTCGGCGAGGCCGAGGCGTGGATCGACTGCCCGGGGCTGCCGGGGCCGCTGCGCCGGGCCGCCCTCGCGGGACAGCGCACCACCTACCTCGACCTGTCCGGGCCGGATCCGGCGGTGTGGGCAGCGCGCCCGGTCGGCGGGGACCACGTGCTGTCCGTACGGCGTTCGCTGACCGGGGAGCGGGCCGAACTGGTGGAGCTGGACCAGCAGCTGGTGGCTTCCGGGGCCGGGGTCGTGACGCTCGCGGCGATCGGCGGCGCGCTGATGGCGAGCCGGCTGAGCAAGGACCTGCGGACGGCGGCGGAGACGGCCCGCCGGATCAGCGAGGGCGAACTGGACGCGCGGATCGGGGCGTCGGGCGTGCCGGGGACCCGGAACGAGGTCGCCGAGCTGTCCTCGGCGGTCGACACGATGGCGGCCAGTCTCCAGCAGCGGCTGGAGGCGGAGCAGCGGTTCACGGCGGACGTGGCGCACGAGCTGCGGACGCCGCTGACGGGGCTGCACACCGCGGCCGAGCTGCTGCCGGCGGGGCGGCCGACGGAGCTGGTCCGGGACCGGGTCGCGGCGCTGCGGACGCTGACCGAGGACCTGCTGGAGGTGGCTCGCCTGGACGCGCGCCGGGAGGAGGCGCAGCTGGGGGCGCACGCGCTGGGTCCGCTGGTCGCGACGATCACGCGGCGGTCGGGGGTGGCGGCGGAGGTGGTCGGCGCGGACGACGGGGCGGTGGTCCGTACGGATGCCCGGCGCCTGGAGCGGATCCTGACGAACCTGCTGGTCAACGCCCGTCGGCACGGCGGGGAGCCGGTCACTGTGACGGTGTGCGGGAACGCGGTGACGGTACGGGACTTCGGTCCGGGTTTCCCGGCGAAGCTGTTGCGGGAGGGGCCGCAGCGGTTCCTGACGGGCGCGGCCGAGCGGGGGCAGGGGACGGGGCTGGGCCTGACGATCGCGTGCGGCCAGGCCCAGGTGATCGGGGCTCGGGTGACCCTGTCGAACCCGGATCCGGCGGGCGCGGCGGCGACGGTGACACTGCCGTCGGTGTGAGCGGGGGCGGGCCTGCCGCCCCGGGGCCGGGATCCCGGCTCACCCGGACGGCGTGCTGCGCCCGAACGACCGAAGGTGGGGCCGTGACCTGAGGAAACGGTGGTCGGCCAAGCCAACCTGACGGGATATCGGCAGGCGCGCCGCGGCCGTGCCGGGTTTCCTCGGGAACACGACCCCGTGTCTCCAGGAGCCCTCATGCGCCGACGCACCGCCCACGTGCTCACCGCCACCGCGCTGACCGCCGCCGCGTTCACGGGCCCGGTCGCCGGGGCGGTCGCCGCCGCGGAGCTCGGCACGGCGGGCTTCGCACCCGGCGATTTCGCGAAGCTCGAAGTTTGGCCGAAAACCGCCACTCCCGGGGCCAGCGTGACCGTGAACACCACCGCCTGCGGCACGGGCAGCCACGCCGACGGCGATGCCACCACGGTCGGCGGCGGCCGTTTCAAACTGGTCCCCGGTACCCACAAAGAGGTGGTCGCCGGGCAGTTCCAGATCGCCCGCGGAATTCGCCCGGGCACCTACAACATCGGCGCGACCTGCGCCGACGGAAAGTTCGCCACCGGCGACCTGGTCGTCACCGAACGCGGCCCCAAGGGCCACGTCCACACCGGGGTGGGTGGTGCGACGACCACCACCGTCGACCCCACCAAGATCACGGCGGGAGCGGTCGTGCTGGCCGCGGCCGCCGTCGGCGGTACCTGGTTCCTGCGTCGCCGGGCGAGCGGCACGCGGAGCTGACGGGCGCCCACCGCGGCTGCGGCCGCGGTCCGACCGGTACCGTCCCCCGTCGCCCGCCCCGCGAGGTCCCCCCGTTCGCGGGGCCGGGCGACGGCCTGCCGTACGGAGCACGGAGCACGGACCCGGATCACACCGCCAGGGGGCACCCATGGGCAGAGGTCAGGCCGGCCGCGGCGGGCTCGTCGCGCTCGCCGCCTGCGTCGGCGTCTGGCTCGTCTGCAGCGGCTCCGGCCGGTCGACCGGCCCCCCGCTGCCCTCCCCCGCCGACGGGCTCGGCACGCAGACCCTCTATCCGGGCAGCATCGACCCGCTCCCGGGCTCCCCGCCCACCCGGATCCGGATCCCGTCCATCCGGGTGGACGCCCCGCTGACCGGGCTGGGGCTCGGCCCCGACGGCAGCATCGAGGTGCCGCCGCCCGCCCGCCGCGATCTGGCGGGCTGGTACCGGGACGGCACCACCCCGGGCGCGGTCGGCACCGCCGTCGTCGTCGGCCACGTCGACCACGCCACGGGCCCGGCGGTCTTCTACCGCCTGGGCGCGCTGCACCGCGGAGCCGCGATCGAGGTGCCGCGCGCGGACGGACGTACGGCCGTGTTCACCGTCCACGCGGTCCAGGTGTACGGGGCCGACCACTTCCCCGACTCCCGCGTGTACGGGCCCTCGCCGCGCGCGGAGCTCCGCGTGATCACCTGCGGCGGGGGCTTCTCGCCGCGAACCGGCTACCAGGGCAACGTGGTCGTCTTCGCCCACCTCACCGGCACCTACCAGGTGTCCGGCGACAAGGCCGGGTGGTCCCTCATCAGCCCCACTGCTCCAGGCCGAGCTTGACCACCAGCGCCGCGACCACCGTCAGCAGCACGCCGCGTACGAACCCGCTGCCCTTCTTCAGCGCCATCCGCGCACCGACCATGCCTCCGGCCAGGTTGAACACCGCCATCAGCGCGGCCAGCTGCCACAGCACCATGCCCTGGTAGGCGAACATCGCGAGCGCCCCGGCGTTCGTGCAGCAGTTGACGATCTTGGCGGTCGCGGAGGCGGTGACCAGGTCGAGGTGGAGCAGCGCGGTCAGGGCGAGCACCAGGAAGGTGCCGGTACCGGGCCCGATGAGCCCGTCGTAGAAGCCGATGCCGAGGCCGGCGAGCCCGATGGCGAGCAGCACCCGCTGACGGCTGACGGGCGCGGTCGAGGGGGCGGCGCCGAAACCGGGCTTGAAGATCACGATGCCCGCGACGACCACGAGCACGCCCATGATGAGCGGTCGCATGGTGTCCTTGCTGATCCCGCCCGCCAGCGCGGCGCCGCCCATGGATCCGGCGAGCGCGGCGATGCCGATCCGGACGGCGAGCTTCACGTCCACCGGCGCCTTGCGCGCGTACGTCACCGCAGCGCCCGCGGTGCCGACGATGGCCACGGCCTTGTTGGTGCCGAGCACCGCGGCGGGGTGCGCGTTCGGCAGGCCGAGGAGCAGGGCGGGCAGGAGCAGCAGTCCGCCGCCGCCCACCACCGCGTCGATCCAGCCGGCCGCGGCGGCGGCCACGCACAGCACGATGATCATGGTCGTTGATATGTCAGGCACGGCCACGACCCTATGGAGCCAATGGGTGCAGCGACCATCAATCGCCGGAAACTTGCGCAAAGGTTGAGCTTTGCCGGGCCGGCACCCGGTCCGGGGCCACCGGCGCGGCCGGATTCACGGTCGCCGTCAGCACCGTCGCGGCCAGCACACTGGCCAGCCCGAGCCCGGCCGCGAGCCGCCGCGCGGGCGGTACGGCGGCCAGCGCGGCCGCGCCCGCCCGCAGGGCGGAGTGCCGCCGCGGCTTACGGTGCCGGGCAGCGGGTACGGACGCGGGCACGGGCGCGGGAATGGGCGCGGAGGTGGCACCCCCGACCGGTACGGACAGGGGGACGTGCAGCGGATGGCGCATGGCGCGGCGGCCTCTCGGAATCACGTGCGGGTCGGGGTCAGAAGCTGAAGCACTCGGAATGGATGCGCCCGGCCGGCACCCCGGCCCTCAGCAGCGCGTTCTGCGTCGCCTCGGCCATCCCCGGCGGCCCGCACAGGTAGACGTCGTGCTCGGTCAGGTCCGGCACCAGCGCGAGCAGCGCCTGCGGGGCCAGCGGATCGTAGGCGGCGTCGGAGGACCCGAGCAGGTAGTGCAGCCCGGCCTGCCGTTCGGCGGCGATGGCCTCCAGCTCCGAGCGCAGCACCAGGTGCTCCGCGGCCCCGGCCCGGTAGAGCAGGGTGATCTCCCCCGGCCCGCCGGGCAGCGTCTCGAACAGCGTCCGCATCGGCGTGATGCCGACCCCGCCCGCGATCAGCAGCACCTTGGGCCGGGTCCGCCGGGCGGCGGTGAGCGCCCCGAACGGCCCGGTGGCGATGACCCTGGTCCCGGGGCGCAGCCGGCGGATCCGGCGGGAGTGCCCGCCGAGCGCCTTCACGGTGATCCGCAGGGCCTGGCCCTGGACCGGAGCGGACAGCGAGAACGGCAGGGCGGTGTGCCACAGGCGGCGCTGCAGGAACCGCCAGCGCAGGAACTGGCCCGGCTCCGCGCGCAGTTCCGCCAGGTGCTGCCCGTACACGACGACGGAGACCACCCCGGGCCCCTCGACCGGCACCTCGGCGACCCGCAGCGCGTGCCTCAGGGCCTGCCGTACGGGGACCACGGCCCGGTACCAGACCAGCAGGACGGCGACGCCTGCGTGGGCGAGGGCCCAGAACCAGCCGGTCAGGGCGAGATCGGGCCCGGCGAGCTGGTGGCCGAAGGCCAGGGAGGCCGCGAGATAGACGAGGAGGTGCACCCCGCGCCAGGTTTCGTGACTGACCCGGCGGCGTACGGCCCGGGCGGAGCTCACCCCGACGGCGGCCAGCAGGGCCGTCCCGGCGAAGGCGGCGGCCACCGCCGGGTAGCCGAACAGGTCCCGGACGGCGGAGACCACGTCGACGCCCTCGTGGACCGCGTATCCGCACAGGGCGAAGAGGGCGTGCCCGAGGCAGAGCAGCAGCACGTGCCGGCCGCCCCGCGCGTGCCAGCGGGCGAGCCGGTCGGCGCCGACCCCGTGCTCGACGGCGGGCACCCTGGCCATCAGGAAGAGCAGTACGAGCACGCCGTACCCGGCGAGCAGGCCGGTCAGGTGCGCGGCGGTCGCGAACAGCGCGTCGAGCCGCGCGGAGGGCCGCACCTGGGCCGCCCACAGCAGCGCCACCAGCCCCGCACCGCCGAGCATCCCGCCCTTGACCCGCATCGCCGCATCTCGCACGAGGATCACGCTAAGGGCGGTCCGATCCCCGCCGACCTGCCCGAACGCATCCTTAAGCCGCCCTTGAGGGACGCCTCACCGACCCTTAACCCGGGCGCTGAGGTGCGCGTTCCGTCCGGGTAACAGCGGCGATGCGGCGGGGAAACAGCGAACACGCACGCTCGTTCCATGACCTCGGAACAGCAGCGTGTGGTGGTGATAGGCGGCGGCCTCGCGGGCCTGCGGCTCGCCGCACGGCTGGGCGCGCGGGACGGCGGGCGGGACGGCGCACATGCGGAGGTGACGGTCCTCGGCGAGGAGTCGCACGTTCCGTACAACCGGGTCCTGCTGGCGGAGGTCCTCGCGGGCCGGTACGCACCGGAGGTGACCGCCCTCCCGGACCCCGGCCCGGCGCTGCGGCGGGGCGTCCGCGCGGTCCGCGTCGACCGCGCCGACCGGACGGTCCACTGCGACGACGGCAGCACCGAGCGGTACGACGCGCTGGTCCTCGCCACGGGCTCGAACGCGGTCCTCCCGCCACTGCGCGGGCTGTTCGAGCCGGCGGGGCGGGAACTCCCCGACGGGGTGCACGCGTTCCGCACCATGGACGACTGCCTCGCCCTGACGGCCGCGGTGGCCGCGGGGTCCGGCGTGCGCGCCGTGGTGATCGGCGGCGGCCTCCTCGGCGTCTCGGCGGCCCGCGCCCTGGCCGAGCGCGGCGCCCAGGTGGTCCTGGCCCAGCAGGGCGAGCGGCTGATGGAGCGCCAGCTGGACACCGACGCCTCGGCGCTGCTGCACAACCACCTGACCACCCTCGGCATCGAGATCCACACCCAATGCCGGGTCCGCGGCCTGACGACGGCCCCCCGCCCGGCCGGGAGCGACCGCTCCCGGCCGGGAGCGGGCGGCCGGCGCGTCACCGGAGTCGAGTTCGCCGACGGATACCGGCTCGACGCCGATGTCGTCGTACTGGCCTGCGGCGTGCGGCCCCGGACGGGGCTCGCGCTCGCCGCCGGGCTCGACGTGCGCACCGGGATCGTGGTGGACGACCGGCTGCGGACCAGCGACCCCCGTATCCACGCCATCGGCGACTGCGCCGAGCACGCCGGCCGGGTGTACGGCCTCGCGGGCCCCGCGCTGGAACAGGCCGACGCCCTGGCGGAGCAGCTGGGCGCCACCACCGGCGGGACCGCCCCCGGATACACCGGAACCCGCGCCCTCACCCGCCTCACCCTCAGCACGGCCGCGGGCACCGCCACCGCTCCCGGCGGCCCCGGCCCGCTCGACCTCGCCGCCTTCGGCGAGACCACCCCGCTCCCCGGTGACGACGTGGTACGCCTCGCCGACGCCACCCGCCGGACCTACCGGAAGGTCGTCGTCCGCGGCGACCGCCTCGTCGGCGGGGTCCTCCTCGGCGAACTCTCCACCGTGGGCGCCCTCGCCCGCAGCTGGGAGGACGCCGAGTCCCTGACCGACCTGTTCCACCTGCTCACCGACGACGGAGGCTCCTGATCATGGCCGCAGCCACGCCCACGCCCACCCCCGCCATCGTGCTCATCGGTCACGGCATGGTCGGCCAGCGCTACCTGGAGGCCCTCGCCGAGCGCGGGGCCGCCGCCACGCACCGGATCACCGTGCTCTGCGAGGAACCCCGGCCCGCCTACGACCGCGTGCACCTCACCTCGTACTTCTCCGGCAGCACCCCCGAGGACCTCTCTCTCACCCCCGCCGGGTTCATGGAGCAGCACGGCATCGAGCTGCACCTCGGCGACCCCGCCGAGTCCATCGACCGCGACGCCCGCACCGTCACCTCCCGCTCCGGGCGGGTGTTCCCGTACGACGTGCTGGTGCTCGCGACCGGCAGCTACCCCTTCGTGCCGCCCGTCCCCGGCAAGGACGCGCCCGGCTGCTTCGTCTACCGCACCATCGAGGACCTGCTCGCGATCGAGGAGTACGCGAAGAACCTCCCCCAGACTTCATCCGGGGGGACCCCCCGCAGCGGCGCGGTCGTCGGCGGCGGGCTCCTCGGGCTGGAGGCGGCCGGCGCCCTCAAGGGGCTCGGCCTCGCCACCCGCGTCGTGGAGTTCGCCCCGCGTCTGATGCCCGTCCAGGTCGACGACGGCGGCGGCGCGGCCCTGCTGCGCACCATCGAGTCGATGGGGCTGACGGTCCACACCGGCGTCGGCACCCAGGAGGTGCTCACCGGAGCCGACGGCTCCGTCAGCGGCATGCGGCTCTCCGACGGCTCCACCGTCGACACCGACCTCGTCGTCTTCTCCGCCGGGGTCCGCCCCCGCGACCACCTCGCCCGCGCCTCGGGCCTGACCGTCGGCGAGCGCGGCGGCATCGGCGTCGACTCCCGCTGCCGCACCTCCGACCCGCGCGTCTACGCCATCGGCGAGTGCGCGCTGGCCGCCGACGGCCGGGTGTACGGGCTGGTCGGTCCCGGGTACGAGATGGCCGAGACGGCCGCCGAGGACCTCCTGGGCCGGGACAAGGAGTTCACCGGAGCCGACCTCTCCACCAAGCTCAAGCTGCTCGGCGTGGACGTGGCCTCCTTCGGCGACGCCCACGGCGCGGCACCCGGCAGCCTCGACGTCGTCTACTCCGACTCCCGCTCCGGGGTCTACAAGAAGCTGGTCGTCTCCCCCGAGGGGGTCCTGCTCGGCGGGGTCCTGGTCGGCGACGCCGACTCGTACGGCCTGCTGCGCCCGCTCACCGGCAGCGTCCCGCCGGTCAGCCCGGACCAGCTGGTCCTGCCCGCCGGCCTCGGCGCGCCCGTCGCGCTCGGCCCGTCGGCGCTCCCCGACTCCGCGGTGATCTGCTCCTGCCACAACGTCACCAAGAAGGAGATCGCCGCCTGTTCGACCCTCCCCGAGGTCAAGCAATGCACCAAGGCGGGCACCGGCTGCGGCAGCTGCCTCAAGATGATCGGCCAGCTGCTGCCCGCGGCCACCGACAAGGGGCTGTGCGGCTGCTTCCCCTTCACCCGCGCCGAGCTCTACGAGATCGTCCGGACCCGCCGGCTGACCTCGTACGAGCAGCTCCTCGACGGGCACGGCCGGGAGGCCGCCCGCGGCGGCGACGGCTGCGAGGTCTGCAAGCCGACGGTCGGCTCGATCATCGCCTCGCTCGCCCCCACCCTCGGCGCGAGCGGCTACGTCCTCGACGGGGAGCAGGCCGCCCTCCAGGACACCAACGACCACTTCCTCGCGAACCTGCAGCGCAACGGCTCGTACTCGGTCGTCCCGCGCATCCCCGGCGGTGAGATCACCCCCGACAAGCTCATCGTGATCGGCGAGGTGGCCCGCGACTTCGGGCTCTACACGAAGATCACCGGCGGCCAGCGCATCGACCTCTTCGGGGCCAGCGTGGACCAGCTCCCGCGGATCTGGGCCCGGCTCGTGGAGGCCGGGTTCGAGTCCGGGCACGCGTACGGCAAGGCCCTGCGCACGGTGAAGTCCTGCGTGGGCCAGACCTGGTGCCGGTACGGAGTCCAGGACTCCGTCCGCATGGCCATCGACCTGGAGCTGCGCTACCGGGGCCTGCGCGCCCCGCACAAGCTCAAGTCGGCGGTCTCCGGCTGCGCCCGCGAGTGCGCGGAGGCGCAGAGCAAGGACTTCGGCGTCATCGCGACGGCCAACGGCTGGAACCTCTACGTCGGCGGGAACGGCGGGGCCACCCCGCGCCACGCGGACCTGCTGGCACAGGACCTGTCGGACGTCGAACTGGTCCGGCTCATCGACCGGTTCCTGATGTTCTACATCCGCACGGCGGACCGGCTGGAGCGCACCTCCACCTGGCTGGACCGGCTGGAGGGCGGCCTGGACCACCTGCGGGACGTGGTCGTGCACGACTCGCTCGGGCTGTGCGCGGAGCTGGAGGCGCTGATGAGCGACCACGTGGCCCACTACCGCGACGAATGGGCCGAGACCCTGCAGGACCCGGAGCGGCTGCGCCGGTTCGTGTCCTTCGTGAACGCGCCCGGCGCCCCCGACCCGACCGTGAAGTTCGTCCCCGAACGCGACCAGGTCAAGCCCGACCTGACCATTCTCGACATCCGGCCGCTGGAGGCCGTGGGAGGCACCCGATGACCGTGGAACTGCACGTGAGCGAAGGCTGGCTGACCGTGTGTGAACTGTCCGACCTGACCCCCGGGCGGGGGGTGGCGGTCCTGCTGCCCGACGGGAGCCAGGCCGCGGTGTTCATCGACCGGTCGGGGCGCACGTACGCCATCGACAACCGGGATCCGTTCACCGGGGCGGCCGTGCTCTCGCGGGGGCTGGTCGGGTGCGCGGAGGGCAGGCCCTTCGTCGCCTCGCCGCTGCTGAAGCAGCGCTTCGACCTCGTATCGGGGCGCTGCCTGGACGACGAGGCGGAGGCGGTCCGGACCTACCCGGTGCGGACCGCCGTGACCTCGGCCGCGGTGGCGTAGCGGGGCATCAGCCCTGGACGGCCGCCGGGTCCATCCAGACGTACTCCCAGACGTGGCCTTCCAGGTCCTCGAAGGCCCGGCCGTACATGAAGCCGAGGTCCTGGGCCGGGCGGGGCTCGGTGGCGCCCGCCGCGAGGGCGGCGCCGACCACCTCGTCGACCTGCTCCCGGCTCTCCGCGCTCAGGGCGAGCATCACCTCGGTGGTCTTGGTGGCGTCCGCGACCTCCTTGGTCGCGAAATCCTTGAAGCGGGCCTCGGTCATGAGCATCGCGAAGATCGTGTCGCTGATGACCAGGCAGCCGGTCTGCTCGTCGCTGAACTGGGGGTTGAAGGAGTAGCCGAGCTTGACCCAGAACGCCTTGGCGGCCTCGATGTCCTTGACCGGCAGGTTGACGAAGATCATGGTGGGCATCTCGGTCCCTCTTCTCTCGTGTGTGCGTCTCGTGTGCGCTTTCGAGAGATAGACCGGGGGCACCGGGAAAACTCATCGCTCCCGCGGAAATTTTTCCGGGAACTGAGCCGCCGGTTCCCCGCAGGCCGCCGGGCAGGGCGCGTTTACGCACGTCAGGCCGGTGAGCGGAGCTGCAGGGCGGCCAGCGGGACGAAGCCTTGGGCATCCTCCCGCCGGAGCAGCGCGGGGTCCGCCCCGGCCAGCCGCTTGTGCAGGGCCAGGGCGATCCGCTCGCCGGTCGCCTTGGCCCGCTCCGCGTTCGGCCCCCGGTGCAGGCCGTCGACGGCGGCGTTCCACAGCTGGACCCAGCGCCCGAAGTCCTCGGCGGTCATCGTCCGCGCCGTGTGCAGGGCGGCGTGCGGGCCGAAGGCGTCGCGCCCGTAACCGGCCGTGCGGAACAGGGCCCGCTCCCAGAAATCCGTGATGCGGGGCAGATGGACCTCCAGGTCCGTGCCGGCGATCTCGGTGAAGAACGGCCCGATCCGCCGGTCGGCGAAAGCGGCGGTGTAGAAGCGGCGCAGCACGACGGTGAGGTCGGCGCGACCGGAGATGTCGTTGTCCGCGGCGAACTGGTTCATGGCTTCACCATCCTGGCGCACGCGGGGGTGTCCCAGGGCGGAAAGTCCCGCCGTTCGTCACTTCGTGCGGACCGCGGGCGAACCGGTTGCATGCGAAGCGGCCGCCCGCCGACCGGCCGCCGGGCGGGCCCCCGACCCGTACGGCCGGTCCGGGGGCCCTCGACGGCCGGCAGGGCCGTCCGGACCGGCAGGGCCCGTCCGGACCCGGCTAGGAGGCCACCGCTCCGCCCTTCAGCAGCGCGGCCCCCAGAGGGGTCACCGTGTGCAGCACGGCGTTGCCCCGGCGCAGGGTGGTCACCAGGCCCGCCTCGCGCATCACGCAGGCGTGCTGGCTCGCGGAGGCCAGCGAGACCCCGGCCCGGCGGGCCAGCTCGCTGGTGGTGGCCCCGTCGCCGATGGCCCGCAGCACCACCGAGCGGGTGTGCCCGACGAGTTTGCCCAGCGTGCGCTGGCGCTGCTCCTCCAGGGGGCGAATCGATTCACCGGCGGCGGAGGCCGAGGCCAGCTGCGCCGCCGCCGGGTAGACCAGCACCGGCGGCAGCTCCGGGTCGTGCAGGGTCACGGCGGTGCGCCGGCAGAAGAACGACGGCTGGAGCAGCAGCCCGCGCCCCCGCAGCCGTACGTCGCGGTCCACGGGGTAGTCGCACTCCAGGACCGGCGCCCGCCAGCGCAGCATCGGCGGCAGCGAGGCCAGCAGCTCGTCCGCGCCCCCGTCCAGCAGGGCCCGGCCGCGCGCGGCCCGCTCGGCCTCGATCTGGGCCTGGATGTGGGTCCAGTACGGCTCCACGGCCGCCCGGTGGTAGCCGCGCAGCTCGCCCAGCAGTCTCGGCAGGTGCTTGGTGCCGCCCTCCATGAAGTCCCGCAGCCGCCGCGGGACCGGCGCGTGGGCGCCCCCGCTGACGGCCGAGGGCATGCCGAAGGCGGCCCCGACGCCGGTGCCCGCGCCCAGCAGCGCCAGCTCGCACCGCATCCGCTCGGGGCGGATCCCGCGCAGGGCGTCCAGGCCCACGTCCCACCCGTACTGCCCCTCCACAGGGGTCAGGAAATCGGGAAAATAACCACGACTCGGTATGAGCGCACCGAGCAAACGTGTTTCACTATTCAACCTGCTCCGGGTTTCCGTACGCCATTCACCGAAGAGCCGGGCATCACGCCGGTCTCTTAAGCGGTGAAAACTCAGAATCGTTTCCCACAACGCATCGGGACGCCCTGCCATCCGTACGCGTGCCAGGTCCACTCCAGTGAAATGGATACGCAGCACCGAACCCCCACCTGTGCAACCGCAATCCCCCCGCCTCATGAGTATGCATGCCGTCACACGACGTCACCACGCCCTTTCGGCCACAGTTGAAACCCCTTTCGGCGGGGGCGTGACAACCGAAATCCTGTACTCCGCCAGGCACACTCCGGTGCGACCGAAACGCTCCGTGAAGGCCGTGGGGGGCTTTGCGGGGCCTGGCGGTCGGTCGCACCGGGAAGCGCCGACGTGCCTGGCAGATTGGCCGGCAGGCGGTGGACGGGTGGGGATCCGTCCACCGCCTGCTGGCGTAAAGATTTGCCGAACAACAAAAAGAGGCGCGTCCGCCCTCGGGGGTCAGGGAACCCGGGGGCGGACGCGCAGTCAGCGGGCCGTGTCAGGCCTGGAGGGACTCAGCGGCTGTCGCTGCCCTTCGCCTCGGCGGCGGCACGGCCGGCCTCCAGGCGCGCCACCGGAATCCGGAAGGGCGAGCAGGAGACGTAGTCGAGACCCACCTCGTGGAAGAAGTGGACGGACTCGGGGTCACCGCCGTGCTCGCCGCAGACGCCGAGCTTGAGGTCGGGGCGGGTCTCCCGGCCGGCCTGGACCGCGCTGCGGACCAGGGCGCCGACACCGTCCTTGTCGATGGTCTCGAACGGCGAGACCCCGAAGATGCCCTTCTCCAGGTACGCGGTGAAGAAGCTGGCCTCGACGTCGTCGCGGGAGAAGCCCCACACCGTCTGGGTCAGGTCGTTCGTGCCGAAGGAGAAGAACTGCGCGGCCTCGGCGATCTGGCCGGCGGTCAGGGCGGCGCGCGGCAGCTCGATCATCGTGCCGATGGACAGCTTGAGGCTGGTGCCCGTGGCGGCCTCGACCTCGGCGATGACCGCGTCGGCCTCCTCGCGGACGATCTCCAGCTCCTGGACGGTGCCCACGAGCGGGACCATGATCTCGGCGCGCGGGTCGCCCTTGGCGTTCTTGCGCTCGGCCGCGGCCTCGGCGATCGCCCGGACCTGCATGGCGAACAGACCGGGGATGACCAGGCCGAGGCGGACACCGCGCAGACCCAGCATCGGGTTCTGCTCGTGCAGCTTGTGCACGGCCTGGAGCAGGCGCAGGTCGTTCTCGTTGGCGTCCTTGCGGGCCTCGGCGAGGGCGACGCGCACCGACAGCTCGGTGATGTCGGGCAGGAACTCGTGCAGCGGCGGGTCGAGGAGACGGACGGTGACGGGCAGTCCGTCCATCGCCTCGAACAGCTCGACGAAGTCCTTCTTCTGGAGCGGCAGGAGGGCACTCAGTGCCGCCTCGCGCTCCTTGTCGGTGTCCGCGAGGATCAGGTGCTCGACCAGCTCGCGGCGCTCGCCGAGGAACATGTGCTCGGTGCGGCACAGGCCGATGCCCTGGGCGCCGAAGCGGCGGGCGCGCAGTGCGTCCTCGGCGTTGTCGGCGTTGGCGCGCACCCGCAGCCGGCGGACGCGGTCCGCGTAGGCCATGATCCGGTGGACGGCCTGGACCAGCTCGTCGGCGTCGTCGGCGCCGGCGTGCATGCGGCCCTCGAAGTACTCGACGACCGGGGACGGTACGACGGGTACCTCACCGAGGTAGACCTTGCCGGTGGAGCCGTCGATGGAGACGACGTCGCCCTCCTCGACCACCGTGCCGCCGACCGTCATCCGGCGGCGCTTGGTGTCGACCTCGAGGTCCTCGGCGCCGCAGACGCAGGTCTTGCCCATGCCGCGGGCCACGACGGCGGCGTGCGAGGTCTTGCCGCCGCGCGAGGTCAGGATGCCCTCGGCGGCGATCATGCCGTCCAGGTCGTCCGGGTTGGTCTCGCGGCGGATCAGGATGACCTTCTCGCCGGAGCGGGACCACTTGACGGCCGTGTACGAGTCGAAGACGGCCTTGCCGACGGCCGCGCCCGGGGAGGCGGCGATGCCGCGGCCGAGCAGCGCGCTCTTGGCGTCCTCGTCGAAGCGCGGGAACATCAGCTGCGCGAGCTGGGCGCCGTTGACGCGCTGCAGCGCCTCGGCCTCGTCGATGAGGCCCTGGTCCACGAGCTGGGTGGCGATGCGGAAGGCGGCGCCGGCGGTGCGCTTGCCGACGCGGGTCTGCAGCATCCACAGCTGGCCGCGCTCGATGGTGAACTCGATGTCGCAGAGATCCTTGTAGTGGGTCTCCAGCGTCGTCATGATCGTCATGAGCTGGTCGTACGAAGCCTTGTCGATCGACTCCAGGTCCGCCAGCGGAACGGTGTTGCGGATGCCCGCGACGACGTCCTCGCCCTGGGCGTTCTGCAGGTAGTCGCCGTAGACGCCCGCGTGGCCGCTGGCCGGGTCGCGGGTGAAGGCGACGCCGGTGCCGGAGTCGGGGCCCAGGTTGCCGAAGACCATGGAGCAGATGTTGACCGCGGTGCCCAGGTCGCTCGGGATGCGCTCCTGGCGGCGGTAGAGCTTGGCACGGTCGGTGTTCCAGGAGTTGAAGACCGCCTCGACGGCGAGGTCGAGCTGCTCGCGGGCGTCCTGCGGGAACTCGCGGCCGGCCTGCTTGGCGACGATCTTCTTGAAGCGGGTGACCAGCTTCTTGAGGTCGGCGGCGTCGAGGTCGGTGTCGACGGTGACCTTCTTGGCGGCCTTGGCCTCGTCGAGGGCCTCCTCGAAGAGCTCGCCCTCGACGCCGAGGACGGTCTTGCCGAACATCTGGATGAGGCGGCGGTACGAGTCCCACGCGAAGCGCTCGTTGCCGGCCTGGGAGGCGAGGCCGGCCACGGACTCGTCGGAGAGGCCGATGTTGAGGACCGTGTCCATCATGCCCGGCATCGAGAACTTGGCACCGGAACGCACGGAGACCAGCAGCGGGTCGTCCGACTGGCCGAGCTTCTTGCCCATCTTCGCCTCGAGGGCCGCCAGGTGGGCGCTGACCTCGTCGCGCAGCGCGGCCGGGGCCTCTCCGCTGTCGAGGTAGACCTTGCAGGCCTCGGTGGTGATGGTGAAGCCGGGAGGGACCGGCAGACCCAGGTTGGTCATCTCGGCGAGGTTGGCCCCCTTGCCGCCGAGAAGGTCCTTGAGGTCGCGGTTTCCCTCGGTGAAGTCGTAGACGAACTTCTGATCTTTGTTTTCCGACACGGGTCTCGACTCCTCGAGGACTCGGTGGCTGCCCTGACGGCCAGGAACATACCCAGATCGAAGGCTTCTGGGTACGTCCACTTGGTCGTCATGTGCCTGTAACCACTCGTGCGCCACCAGATCGAAAGTAACCGATGGGTAGCCAGAACATACGAAGAGCGTTCACCTCCCGAAACCGGAAGGGCCTCCTGAGGCCTGTTTCTGCTCGGATGAGCGATCATCGATACATTTGCGTTCAAATCTTGAACGCACAAAGGGTGGCACCCAGTGCCACCCTTTGGAAGTCATACCCGTGATTCTCGCGCTCATGTGAGCGCAACCCCACCCATGCGTGGCGTATGTCACGCCGCTGGTGGCATAGTTTGTCAGCTGATTCTCAGCCCCCGGACGTGTCCAGTTCGGCATCCGCGCTCACGCCCGCGCAGTCGTACGGATCCTTCAGCCAGCCATCCGGGAGGACAACCCGGTTGTTTCCGGACGTCCGGCCGCGCGGGCCGTCCGCGCTCTCGGGCCATGCCTGGTCCAGGTCGAGCTCGCTCAGATGAGCGTTCAGCTCGGCCAGGGACGAGGTGACCGCGAGCTTCTTCCGCATCTCGGAACCCACCGAGAAGCCCTTGAGGTACCAGGCCACGTGCTTACGGAAGTCGATCACCCCGCGCGCCTCGTCGCCGATCCACTCGCCCAGCAGCTGGGCGTGGCGGTGCATGGTGCCCGCGACCTCGCGCAGCGTGGGCTTGTGGAAGTCCTCGGGGCGCCCCTCGAAGGCCGCGACCAAGTCGTTGAACAGCCACGGGCGGCCGAGGCAGCCGCGTCCCACGACCACTCCGTCGCAGCCGGTCTCGCGGACCATGCGCAGCGCGTCCTCGGCGCACCAGATGTCGCCGTTGCCGAGCACGGGGATCTCCGGCACGTGCTCCTTGAGCCGCGCGATGGCGTCCCAGTCGGCGGTGCCGCCGTAGTGCTGGGCGGTGGTGCGCCCGTGCAGGGCGATGGCGGTGACGCCTTCCTCGACGGCGATGCGGCCGGCGTCCAGGTAGGTGAGGTGGTCGTCGTTGATGCCCTTGCGCATCTTCATGGTGACCGGCAGGTCGCCGGCGCCCGCGACCGCCTCGCGCAGGATCGCGCGCAGCAGGTTCCGCTTGTACGGGAGGGCGGAGCCGCCGCCCTTGCGGGTCACCTTGGGCACCGGGCAGCCGAAGTTGAGGTCGATGTGGTCGGCACGGTCCTCTTCGACGATCATGCGGACCGCCTTGCCGACCGTCGCCGGGTCGACTCCGTACAGCTGGATCGAGCGAGGCTTCTCGGTCTCGTCGAAGTGGATCAGCTGCATGGTCTTCTCGTTGCGCTCGACCAGGGCGCGGGTCGTGATCATCTCGCTCACGAACAGTCCCTTGCCGCCGCTGAACTCCCGGCAGAGGGTGCGGAACGGGGCATTGGTGATGCCGGCCATGGGGGCGAGCACCACGGGGGGCTGCACGGTGTGCGGGCCGATCGCGAGCGGCGGGGGGAGCGTGGTCATCCCCCCATTGTCGCCCAGACCGAGCGGAGCACGCATCTCTTTAGTTAGGCGTACTATCGGAACTGTGCCGGAGTTGAGCCGCCGACGGCGGATGCTGGTCCTGGCGATCTGCTGCATGAGCCTGCTCATCGTCAGCCTCGACGTGACCGTCCTGAACGTCGCCCTGCCCTCGATGCGCCGCGAGCTGGACGCCTCGGTCTCCGGCATGCAGTGGACGATCGACGCGTACACGCTGGTCCTGGCCTCGCTGCTGATGCTGGCGGGCTCCACGGCGGACCGGATCGGGCGCCGCAGGGTCTTCACCGTGGGCCTGGTGTTCTTCACCGCCGGCTCGCTGCTCTGCTCGCTGGCGCCAACCCTGGAGTGGCTGATCGCCTTCCGGATGGTCCAGGCCGTGGGCGGCTCGATGCTCAACCCGGTCGCCATGTCGATCATCACCAACACCTTCACGGATCCGCGCGAGCGGGCCCGGGCCATCGGCGCCTGGGGCGCGGTGGTCGGCATCTCCATGGCCGTGGGACCGCTGATCGGCGGGCTCCTGGTGGAGTCCGTCGGCTGGCGGTCCATTTTCTGGATCAACCTCCCGATCGGGCTGCTGGCCCTGGCGCTGACCCTGCGGTTCGTCCCCGAGTCCCGGGCGGCGCGCCCGCGCCGTCCGGACCCGGTGGGCCAGCTGCTGGTCATGGCCCTGCTGGGCTCCATGACGTACGGGATCATCGAGGCGCCGAGCGCCGGCTGGAACTCCCCGGTCATCCTCGGCTGCGCCGCCCTGGCCGTGGCCTCGCTGGTGGGGCTGCTGGTCTACGAGCCGCGGCGGACGGAGCCGCTGATCGACCCGCGGTTCTTCCGGAGCGCTCCCTTCAGCGGCGCGACGGTGATCGCGATCGGGGCCTTCGCCGCGCTGTCGGGGTTCCTGTTCCTGAACACCCTGTACCTGCAGGAGGTACGGGGGCTCAGCGCGCTCGAGGCCGGGCTCTACATGCTGCCGATGGCCCTGCTCACCTTCCTCTGCGCCCCGCTGTCGGGCCGCCTGGTCGGCAATCGGGGGCCGCGGCCGTCGCTGCTGATCGCGGGGACGGCGATGGCGGCGAGCGGGGTGCTGTTCGCCGCCTTCTCGGCGGAGACGTCGACACCGCTGCTGTTCACCGCTTACGTGCTGTTCGGGCTCGGCTTCGGCATGGTGAACGCGCCCATCACGAACACGGCGGTCTCCGGGATGCCCCGGGCCCAGGCGGGGGTGGCGGCCGCCGTCGCCTCGACCAGCAGGCAGACCGGCGGAACACTGGGCGTGGCCGTGATCGGCGCGGTCCTGGCGGCGGGGACGGCGGGCGGCGCCGATTTCGTCGAGGCGACGCGGCCGGCCTGGTGGATCATCACGGGCTGCGGACTGCTCGCGCTCGTGGTGGGCGCCGCGACCAGCGGTCGCTGGGCCATGGCGACGGCGGCGCGGACGGCCCGCACGCTGGAGCAGGAGGCGGCAGGACCGTCACGGGCCGCGGCGCCGCCGCGCGGCTGAGACCGGGGAGCACCGGGGCCTGATCCGAAGGACGGGGCCCAGGACCCCGGGGCCCCTTACCCGCCGCACTCGAAGTGTTCGGGGTTCGAGTCGATCCGGCCCAGCAGTGCGCGCAGGGCGTCCCGATCCTGCTGCGAGAACGCCGAGAACAGCGAGAGCTCGACCTCGTCGAGCGCCGCGTTCGTCTTGGCGAGGGCGCTGGATCCGGCCTCGGTGATGGCCACGTTGTGACGGCGGCGGTCCGCCGGATCCCGGCGGCGGACGGCCAGGCCCTCGCCCTCCAGGTCGTTCAGGATGCCGACCAGCACGCTGGGATCCACCTCCAGCCGCTCGGCGAGCACCCGCTGGCCGATGGGGCCGTCCTCCAGGTGCATCAGCGTCATCGCGTGCCGCGGGGTGAGCCCGGCCGCGCTGAGCGCCTTCCTCATGAGGGTCTCGGTGATCGAGCCGTGCCAGGCCAGCAGCAGGCCCAGTCGCTGCGGGGGGTGCGGGGAGTCCTGAGCTGCCGTCATATCGGACATCGTAACAATCGAGGAATGGTTGCAGAGTTTCGATCGTTGATGCTGTTCAATGATTCAACATCACCGATCGTTGGAGTCCATCATGTTTATTGCCTACGCCGTCGTCGCCGGCCTGCTCGCACTCGTCCTGACCGCGTCCGCCACCTTCACGCTCCAGCGGAACGAGGCGGTCATGGCGAGCATGCGGAAGGTGGAGGTCCCGGACGCCTGGCTGCCGCGGCTGGCCGCCCTGAAGGCGGCGGGCGCGGCGGGCCTGGTCGCGGGCCTGTGGGTAACGCCGCTGGGCGTGGCCGCCGCCGTCGGCGTGACGCTCTACTTCATCGGCGCGGTCATCAGCCACCTGCGCGTCAAGGACTTCGAACTGGCCCCGGCGGCCGTCCTCGCCCTGGTCGCGGCGGCGGCGCTGGCCCTGCGGGTGGCGGCATAGCCGCCCTGACGAGTGACAGATATTGAAATCTGTCACTCGTCATGCCATGGTTGTTCCATGACCACGAACGAGCACACCCGCACCCTCGGCTCGACCGGCCCCTCCGTCTTCCCGCTGGGGCTGGGCTGCATGGGCATGTCCGCCCTGTACGGGGAAGCCGATCGCACCGAGTCCGTCGCGACCATCCACGCCTACCTGGACGCCGTCCCCGACGGCGCGAGCGCGCTGCTCGACACCGGCGACTTCTACGGCATGGGGCACAACGAGATGCTCATCGGCGAAGCCCTGCGCACCGCGCCCGCCGCGGCCCGCGAGCAGGCGCTGGTCAGCGTGAAGTTCGGCGCCCTGCGAACCGTCGAGGGCGGTTTCACCGGCTATGACGGCCGCCCCGAGGCCGTCAAGAACTTCCTGGCCTACTCACTCCAGCGCCTGGGCCGGGACCACATCGACGTCTACCGGATCGCCCGCGTCGACCCGTCCGTCCCGATCGAGGAGACCGTCGGCGCCATCGCCGAGGCCGTCGAAGCCGGGCACGTACGGCACATCGGCCTCTCCGAGGTCGGTGCGGACACCCTGCGCCGCGCCGCGGCCGTGGCGCCGATCTCGGACCTCCAGATCGAGTACTCGCTCATCTCCCGCGGCATCGAGGCGGAGATCCTGCCGACCGCCCGCGAGCTGGGCATCGGGATCACGGCGTACGGGGTGCTGAGCCGCGGCCTGATCAGCGGGCACTTCGGCCGCGACCGGGAGCTGGCGCCCGGCGACTTCCGCGGGATGAGCCCCCGTTTCCAGGGCGAGAACCTGCAGCGCAACCTCGACCTGGTCGACGCCCTGCGCAAGGTCGCGGAGGACAAGGGGGTCAGCGTCGCCCAGACCGCCATCGCCTGGGTGCTCTCGCGCGGCGAGGACATCGTGCCGCTGGTGGGCGCCCGCCGTCGGGACAGACTGGCCGAGGCACTGGGTGCCACGGCCGTGGAGCTGACCGCCGCGGACCTGGCGGCCATCGAGGAGGCGGTCCCTGCGGGAGCGGCGGCCGGCGACCGGTACCCGGAAGCGCAGATGGCCCACCTCGACAGCGAGCACTGAGCGGGCGGTACGGTCGTACTCATGCCCCCCGCTGCTGCCGAGCCCCTGACACCCGAGCGCATCCTCGAGACCACCGAGGAGGTGCTGCGCCGCTTCGGCCCCACCAAGGCGACCGTGGTGGACGTGGCCCGCGCCCTGGGCGTCAGCCACGGCAGTGTGTACCGGCACTTCCCGTCGAAGGCGGCGCTGCGCGAGGCCGTCACGGACCGCTGGCTCACCAAGAACGTCGTCCGCCTGGAGGAGATCACGTCGGCCTTTACCGGGACCGCGCCCTCCAAGCTGGAGGCGTGGCTGGAGGCGCTGTTCGAGGCCAAGCGCCACAAGGCGGGTGACGACCCGGAGCTGTTCGCGACGTACACGGTGCTGCTCGCCGAGAACAGCGATGTGGTGGATCAGCACCTGAGCCAGCTGATCGAGCAGTTGTGCCGGATCATCGCGGAGGGCGTCGAGGCGGGCTCGCTCAGTGCGCCCGATGTTCCGGCCGCCGCCCGGGCGGTGTTCGACGCCACCGGCCGTTTCCACGATCCGCAGTACGCGGCGGAGTGGCTGAGGCCCACGATCATCACGGAGTTCGAGGCGGTCACCGCGCTCGTGATCCGGGGCCTTCGCGCCTGACCGGTTTCGAGCATCCGGAACGAGCCACTCCGGACGACTTGATGATCATTTGGGGCGGGGCTGTCTTGTCCGTACCCCGTCAAAGTCCATACGTTCCCCCTACCGCACTTCATCAGCCACGTTCCAGGGGGAACCTTGTCGGCTCAACCCGCTCAGGCAGCACAGCCCGCGCCTCCGGCCCGCTCCGGCGGCGCCGCGGCGATCGGCTTGGTCCTGACCATCGCACTGAACGTGGTGGCACCGATCGTCACGTACAACACCCTCGTCGACGACCACGGCTGGAGCGAGGCTTCCGCCCTGCTGGCCAGCGGCGCCTGGCCGGTGCTCGACAGCGCCGTCATGGTGGCCTGGCGGCGCAAGCTCGACGAGTTCGCCATCGTCACCCTGGTGTTCTTGGTGATCACTGCCGTGGTCTCCCTCGCGGGTGCCCAGTCCACGCAGGCCCTGCTGGTCAAGGACTCGGTCGTCACGGGCCTGTTCGGGGTCCTGTGCCTGGCCACGCTGCTCGCGCCGCGTCCGCTGATGTTCTACTTCGGCCGGAAGTTCGGCACGGACGGCACCCCGGCGGGCGTCGCGTACTACAACGGCCTGTGGCAGTTCGAGGGCTTCCGCAACGCACAGCGCCGCATGACCCTGGTCTGGGGCGTGGTCTACCTCATCGAGGCGGCGGTGCGCATCGCCCTGTCGTTCGTCCTGGACACCTCCACCATGGTGACCCTCA
Organism: Streptomyces sp. NPDC059355; assembly: GCF_042752335.1. Lineage (NCBI taxonomy): Bacteria > Bacillati > Actinomycetota > Actinomycetes > Kitasatosporales > Streptomycetaceae > Streptomyces > Streptomyces sp. NPDC059355. Next base: position 117,047 of record NZ_JBHYXN010000021.1, read on the forward strand.
GCCCGTTCATGATCTACGGAACGCTCGGCGGCCTCGCCCTCTGGACGGTCCGTTTCGTCAAGCGCACCAAGGCGGAGGGCGAGAAGCGGGCCGCAGCAGCGGCTGCCGCCGCCGTGGGCGGACAGGCCGGGGACCTCACCGCCTGAGCCCCCGTACGGAAAAGGCCGGTGGCCCGGTGCGCGGATCGCGCACCGGGCCACCGGCCTTTCGAGCAAGAACTAGCAGCCGAGCAGGCGGCTGCCGAGGTAGCTCTGGATCTGGTCCAGGGAGACGCGCTCCTGCTTCATGGTGTCGCGCTCACGCACGGTCACGGCGTTGTCGTCCAGGGTGTCGAAGTCGACGGTGACGCAGAACGGCGTACCGATCTCGTCCTGGCGGCGGTAGCGGCGGCCGATGGCACCCGCGTCGTCGAACTCGATGTTCCAGAACTTGCGCAGGTCGGCGGCCAGGCCCTTGGCCTTCGGCGACAGCTGCGCGTTGCGGGACAGCGGCAGGACGGCGACCTTGACCGGGGCCAGGCGCGGGTCGAAGCGCATCACGGTGCGCTTCTCCATGACGCCCTTGGCGTTCGGGGCCTCGTCCTCGTTGAAGGCGTCGAGCATGAAGGCGAGCATGGCGCGGTTCACACCGGCCGCCGGCTCGATGACGTACGGGGTGTACTTCTCCTTCGTCTCCTGGTCGAAGTAGACGAGTTCCTGGCCGGAGGCCGCGGAGTGCGCCTTCAGGTCGAAGTCGGTGCGGTTGGCGACGCCCTCCAGCTCGGAGAACTCGTTGCCGCCGAAGTTGAAGCGGTACTCGATGTCGGCAGTGCGCTTCGAGTAGTGGGACAGCTTCTCCTTCGGGTGGTCGTACCAGCGGATGTTCTCCTCGCGGATGCCGAGGTCGCGGTACCAGTTCCACCGCTCCTGCATCCAGTACTCCTGCCACTGCTCGTCCTCGCCCGGCTTGACGAAGAACTCCATCTCCATCTGCTCGAACTCGCGCGTGCGGAAGATGAAGTTGCCCGGAGTGATCTCGTTGCGGAAGGACTTGCCCATCTGCGCGATGCCGAACGGGGGCTTCTTGCGCGCGGTGGTCTGCACGTGGGCGTAGTTGGTGAAGATGCCCTGGGCGGTCTCGGGGCGCAGGTACGCCTTCGAGCCGGTGTCCTGGGTCGGGCCGAGGTGGGTCTCCAGCATGCCGGAGAACTGCTTCGGCTCGGTGAACTGGCCCTTCACACCGCAGTTGGGGCAGTTGATGTCGGCGAGGCCGTTCGCGGGGAGGCGGCCGTGCTTGGCCTCGTACGCCTCTTCCAGGTGGTCGGCGCGGTGGCGCTTGTGACAGGAGGTGCACTCGGTCAGCGGGTCCGAGAAGGTCGCGACGTGACCGGAGGCGACCCAGACCTCGGGAGCCAGGATCACGGAAGAGTCGAGGCCGACGATGTCCTCGCGCCCGGTGACCATGGCCTTCCACCACTGGCGCTTGATGTTCTCCTTGAGCTCGACACCCAGCGGACCGTAGTCCCAGGCGGCCTTGGAGCCGCCGTAGATGTCACTGCACGGGAAAACGAAGCCACGGCGCTTGCTCAGGCTGACGATGGTTTCGATCTTGTCGGCGGCCACGGTGCTCTCTTCATTACGAGGACGAACGGCGAAGGCTTTAGGTTACCGGCGCCCGCACCCCCCCTTTCAAATCGGTTCCCCTTCCACGGCACCGCCCCCGGGCCCCTCACCTGGGTTTTTGACAATCGTTTCCATCTTTGATGAAAATGGATGTCATGAACGTACGACGCCTCATACCCACCGCCGCCCTCGCCGGAGCCGTAGCCCTCGGCGCCACGGCCCTCACGGCCTGCTCCGGAGCCTCCGCCGGCGGCGGCAAGGACGGCAAGCTCGATGTCATGTCGTCGTTCTACCCGATGCAGTTCCTCGCCGAACAGATCGGCAAGGACCACGTGAAGGTCGGCACCCTGACCAAGCCGGGCGTAGAACCGCACGACCTGGAGATCACGCCGAAGCAGACCGGGCAGCTGGGCGAATCCGATGTCGTCCTCTACCTCAAGGGCCTGCAGCCCGCCGTCGACAAGGCCGTCGCCCAGTCCGGCGTGAAGCACGTGGTCGATGCCGCCAAGCTCACCAAGCTGGAGGTCCACGGCTCCTCCGGCCACGCCCACGAGGGCGAGGGCGAGGAGGGTCACGACCACGCCCACGGCGAGGCCGGCGAGGACCCGCACGTCTGGCTGGACCCGGTGAAGTACGCCGAGGTCGCCAAGGGCGTCGGCGCGGCCCTGGAGAAGGCCGACCCGGACCACGCGGCGGACTACCGCAAGAACACCGACGAGCTGCTCGGCAAGCTGACCGCGCTCGACACGGAGTTCAAGGACGGCCTGCGGAACACCGCGTCCAAGACCTTCATCACCACGCACTCCGCCTTCGGCTACCTCGCCGAGCGCTACGGCCTCGACCAGGAGGGCATCTCCGGCGTCGACCCCGAGTCCGAGCCGAGCCCGGCCCGGATGAAGGAGCTCCAGGCCGTCGCGAGGAAGGACAATGTCTCGACCGTGTTCTTCGAGACGCTGGCCAGCGACAAGACGGCCAAGTCGCTCGCCACCGACACGGGTCTGAAGACCGACGTCCTCGACCCGCTCGAGGGAATCACCGACAAGTCCCAGGGCGCTGACTACTTCGAGGTCATGCGGTCCAACCTGAAGAACCTGCAGAAGGCGCTCGGTAGCAAGTAATGGCAGTAACGGAGGCGCGTGCCATGGAGTCCCAGCCCGCGGAGGCACCGGACCAGCCCGTCATATCCCTGCGCGGGGCCACGGCCTCGCTCGGCTCGCGCCCCGTGCTGCGCGGGGTCGACCTCACCGTCCGGCGCGGAGAGGTCGTCGCCCTGCTCGGCGCCAACGGGTCCGGCAAGTCCACGGCCGTGCGCGCGATCGTGGGACAGGTCCCGCTCTCGGACGGCGAACTGGCTCTGTTCGGCACGGACTTCAACCGCTTCCGCGCCTGGTCGCGCATCGGGTACGTGCCGCAGCGCACCACCGCCGCCAGCGGGGTCCCGGCCACCGTCCGCGAGGTCGTCTCCTCCGGCCGGCTCGCGCGCTCCCGCTTCGGCATCCTCCGCAAGACCGACAGGGCGGCCGTCGAGCGGGCCCTGGCCCTCGTCGACATGAGCCAGTACGCCGACGCCTCAGTCAACGCCCTCTCCGGCGGCCAGCACCAGCGCGTGCTCATCGCGCGGGCGCTCGCCGTGGAGCCCGAACTCCTGATCATGGACGAGCCGATGGCCGGCGTGGACCTCGCCAACCAGGAGGTCCTCGCGAACGCCTTGCGCGAGCAGGTCGCCGCCGGCTCGACCGTCCTGCTCGTCCTGCACGAGCTGGGCCCGCTGGAGCCGCTGATCGACCGCGCCGTCGTCCTGCGCGACGGCTGCGTCGTCCACGACGGCCCGCCCCCCGAGGCCGTGGGGCAGCACGCCCTGCCCGGCCACGACCACGTACACCCCCACGCGGCGCACGGCGCCGAGCCGCTCCGGACGGGACTGCTGAGCTGATGGACCTCCTCGACTACGCCTTCATGCAGCGGGCCCTGCTCGCGGCCGTCCTGGTCGGCGTCACCGCCCCGGCCATCGGCACGTACCTCGTGCAGCGCCGCCAGGCCGTCATGGGCGACGGCATCGGGCACGTGGCCATGACCGGTGTCGCGCTCGGCTTCCTGCTCAACGCGAGCCCGGTGTGGATGGCGACCCTGGTCGCGGTCATCGGCGCGGTCGGCATGGAGCTGATCCGCTCCCGCGGCAAGACCAGCGGCGACATCGCGCTCGCCATGCTCTTCTACGGCGGCCTGGCCGGCGGCGTCATGATCATCAACCTGGCTCCGGGCGGCTCGACGGCCAACCTCACCAGCTATCTCTTCGGCTCGATCACCACGGTCTCCGCCGAGGACGTCACCGCGGTCGTGATCCTCGCGGCCTTCGTCATCGCCGTCACCCTCGGGTTGCGCCGCCAGCTGTTCGCCGTCTGCCAGGACGAGGAGTTCGCCCGGGTCACCGGGCTGCCGGTGCGCTTCCTGAACCTGCTGATCGCGGTCACCGCCGCCGTCACCGTCACCGTGGCCATGCGGATCGTCGGTCTGCTGCTGGTCAGCGCCATGATGGTGATCCCGGTCGCGGCGGCGCAGCGCGTCACCCGCGGGTTCACCGCCACCCTGTCGGTGGCCATGGTGATCGGCGTGCTGGTCTCGCTCTCCGGTACGACCCTCACGTACTACATCGACGCCCCCTCCGGCGGCACCATCGTGCTGCTCGCCATCGGCGTCTTCATGGTGATGACCGCGCTGTCCACGCCGCTGGCCCGGCGCCGTGCGAACGCGGCCCGCGCCGCCGAAGAGGTCTGCACGCGCGATGATGTGAAGGTCTAGGGCCCGGCCCGAGGATCAGGGTCGGCCCCGGCCGTGATCCGCCGGACAGGCCCTGGGCAGATCTGGGAGGCACGGCCGCCTGGCACAATGGGCCGAGGCCGATACGAGGAGGAACCGGTGGCGACTGCGCCTGGCGAGATGAATACCGCGCCAGTACGAGGACGATCCACCCGGCAGCGGGCAGCCGTCGCCGCGGCGCTGGACGAGGTGGACGAGTTCCGCAGCGCCCAGGAACTGCACGACATGCTCAAGCACCGCGGTGACTCGGTGGGCCTGACCACCGTGTACCGCACCCTCCAGTCGCTCGCCGACGCCGGCGAGGTCGACGTGCTGCGCACCAGCGACGGGGAGTCGGTCTACCGGCGCTGTTCCACCGGGGACCACCACCATCACCTCGTCTGCCGCAAGTGCGGCAAGGCGGTCGAGGTGGAGGGCCCGGCGGTGGAGAAGTGGGCGGAGTCCATCGCGGCCGAGCACGGCTACGTGAACGTGGCCCACACGGTGGAGATCTTCGGCACCTGCGCCGACTGCGCGGCGGCCGCCTCCGCCTAGAGCTTCCCCCTAGAGCTTCTGCAGATTGCGGTCGAGGAGTGCCCGGAGGCGGTCGACGTCCGCCGGGTCCTCGGCCCCGCGCTTGGGCAGGATCGTCATGGCCACGGCCCGCTTGGCGACGCTGAGCGTGACGAAGGTGTCGGCCGTCTCCGTGTACATCGGCTGCGCGGCCCAGTTGATGCGCGACTGCGTGTCGGCGGTGCTCACGCACAGCCCTGCGCCGTCGATCACCGCCGTGGTCTCACCGGTCTTCGCCAGCAGCCCCGCGAAGGCCCGCGCCGTGAGCTGCGGGCCGAAGAACGTGAGGACGAGCAGCAGGACGCCGCCGCCCAGGACGGACAGCGGCCGGGTGAGGGACCCGCCGCCCATCGACGCCAGTCCCCCGAAGGCCAGCAGCAGCACCCCGAAGACGATCAGCAGCAGCCGCTTGCGGCGCCCCGCGGGCACCCGGGCGTCACGCGCCCGGAGCGCCTGCGCGACGTCCGCCGTGGTGATCCGGTAGCTGAGCCGTACCGGCACCTGTTCCCCATCCGTGTCCATGACAACGGACCCTATCCCCCGGCCGGGCCCCCGCGACCGCCTTTTCCCGCCTCGGATCAGGCCGTGGAGCCCGGCTCCGCCTGGTTCGGAACGGCGCCGCCGAAGCGGCGGTCGCGCTGGGCGTACTCCAGGCAGGCCGCCCAGAGGTTCCGGCGGTCGAAGTCCGGCCACAGCACGTCCTGGAAGACCATCTCGGCGTACGCGCTCTGCCAGAGCAGGTAGTTGGAGGTGCGCTGCTCGCCGCTCGGCCGCAGGAACAGGTCCACGTCCGGCATGTCCGGGTAGTACATGTACTTCGCGAAGGTCTTCTCGTTGACCTTCGACGGGTCCAGCCGGCCCGCGGCCACGTCCCGCGCGATCGCCTGCGCCGCGTCCGCGATCTCCGCGCGGCCGCCGTAGTTCACGCAGAAGTACAGGGTCATCGCGTCGTTGTCGACGGTCTGCTCCTGGGCGACCTGGAGCTCCTGGACGACCGACTTCCACATCTTCGGCATACGGCCGACCCAGCGGATCCGGATGCCCAGCTCGTTCATCTCGTCGCGGCGGCGCCGGATGACGTCCCGGTTGAAGTTCATCAGGAAGCGGACCTCGTCGGGCGAGCGCTTCCAGTTCTCCGTCGAGAAGGCGTACAGGGAGAGGTTCTTGACGCCCATCTCCAGGCAGCCCTTGAGCACGTCGAGCACGACGCCCTCGCCGACCTTGTGGCCCTCGGTGCGCGGCAGCCCGCGCTCCTTGGCCCAGCGGCCGTTGCCGTCCATGACCACCGCGACGTGGTTCGGGACGAGCTCGCCGGGGATCCTCGGCGGGCGCTCACCGGACGGGTGCGGCTCGGGAACCTTGTACTCCCGGCGAGAGCGTCCCAGAATCCCGCGTCGTACCATGTGCCCAGCTCCTATTTCTCGACGTATCGCAGGGAGCGTAGCCCGCGCTCCAGATGCCAGTGCAAATAGGCGGAGACGAGCCCGCTGCCCTCCCGCACGTACCGCGCCTCGCAGGCGTCCGCATGCCCCCAGTCGCCCGTCAGCAGCGCGCTGAGCAGGGCGACGGCCTCCGACGAGGGTACGACGCTGCCGGCGACCCGGCAGTCCCCGCAGACGACTCCGCCCGCGGCGACCGAGAAGTGCCGGTTGGGGCCGTGGATCCCGCACTTCGCGCAGTCCGTGAAACTGGGCGCGTAGCCGTTGACGGCGAGGGAGCGCAGCAGGAACGCGTCGAGGATGAGGTTCGGCTCGTGCTCGCCGCGCGAGAGCGTGCGCAGGGCGCCGATCAGCAGCAGGTACTGCTGTACGGCGGGCTCGCCCTCGTTCTCGGTGAACCGCTCGGCGGTCTCCAGCATCGCGGTGCCGGCGGTGTAGCGGGCGTAGTCGGTGACGATGCCGTTGCCGTACGGGGCGATGATCTCGGTCTGGGTGCAGAGCGGGAGGCTGCGGCCGATCAGCTCGCTGCCCCGGGCGAAGAACTGCACGTCGGCGTGGGAGAAAGGTTCCAGCCCGGCACCGAACTTGGACTTCGTACGCCGCACCCCGCGGGCGACGGCCCGCACCCGGCCGTGGCCCCGGGTGAGGAGCGTGATGATGCGGTCCGCCTCACCCAGCTTCTGGGTGCGCAGCACGATGCCGTCGTCGCGGAACAGACTCATGCGCCCATTGTCGCCTGTGCCGGGACGGCGGAAGGCCCTCCGTCAGGACCGGGTCCCGACGGAGGGCCTTCACCCTCGGGAGGGTCAGGACGCGGGCGCGGCCCCGTCGTCCGCGGCCGTCTTCCCGGCTCCGGGGGCGGTGGCGGCCACGGCGGCTCCGACGGTCGCCTCGGCCACCGTCTCGGCCTCACCCGGCGCCTCCGCCTCGGGCACGGCGTCCGGCGCGGCCGACGACTGCGCGGGCAGCTCGGCCCGGGAGGTCTGGTGGGGGTCGCTCTTGCCCAGGCCGTTGAAGATCAGGTTGAGCACGATCGCGGAGGTGGCACCGAGCGTCACACCGCTGTTGAGGAGCGAGGACAGGTCCGCGTCCATGTGGTCCTTGAAGAGCACCGGGACGGTCGCCGGCAGCAGCGCGAAGGCCAGGGAGACGCCCACGACCAGCGCGTTCTTCTCCTCCTTGAGGTCGACCTTGGCCAGGGTCTGGATACCGGCCAGCGCCACCATGGCGAACATCACCGTCGCCGCGCCGCCGAGCACTCCGTGCGGGACCGCGGCGACGATCGCGGCGGCCTTCGGGATCAGCCCGAGCACGATCATGAAGACGCCCGCGGCGACCACGACGAAGCGGCTCTTGACCTTGGTCATGCGGACCAGGCCGACGTTCTCGGCGAAGGCCACGTACGGGAAGGAGTTCAGGACACCGCCGAGGGCGGTCGCGGCTCCGTCGGCGCGCAGGGCGCGGGCCACGGTCTCGCTGTCGATCTCCTTGCCGACGATGTCGCCGACGGCGTACGTGTCGCCGGTCGTCTCGACCATGGTGATCAGCATGACGATGAGCATCAGCAGGATCGGGAACCAGGCGAACTTCGGGGCCCCGTAGTGGAACGGGGTGGTGATGCCGATCCAGTCCGAGTTGCTCACGTCGCCGAACTTGGCGTCGCCGAGCAGGAAGGCGACGGTGGTGCCGCCGACCAGGCCGATCAGGATGGAGATGCTGGAGAGGAAGGGCTTGCCGAGCTTCATCAGGACGAGGATGAAGAGCATCGTGCCGCCGGCGTAGGCGAAGTTCTTCGGGTCGCCGAAGTCGGGGCTGCCGAGGCCGCCCGCGGCGTCGTTGAGGCCGACGGGGATCAGCACGATGCCGAGGACGGTGATCACCGTGCCGGTGACGACCGGCGGGAAGAGCCTCATGACCGTACGGAAGGCCTTGGGGGGCAGCCAGGCGAAGGCGAAGGTCGCGATGCCGGCCGTGATCACCGCGCCGTAGATGACGAGCAGGCCCGCCGTACCGCCGCCCGCTCCGAGCCCGATGGCGATCATCGGGGAGACCGCGGTGAAGGTGACGCCCTGGATCAGCGGCAGGCGGGCGCCGATCCGGCCGATGCCCCACGCCTGGATGATCGAGGCGATGCCGCAGGTGAACAGGTCGGCGTTGATCAGGTAGACCAGCTGCTCGGTGGTCAGGCCGAGGGCGCCGCCCACGATGATCGGGACGATCACCGCGCCGGCGTAGAACGCGAGTACGTGCTGGAAGCCGTACAGCGCCAGCTTGGGGAGGGGGAGCACCTCGTCGACCGGGTGCGTACTGGGCTCTCCGCTGACGGAGAACCGGGCGGCGACACGTGCCATCTCTGCCTTGCCCTTCAAGAGGTAGGTAAACGAGAGGAATCTGGTTATCCCTGGGCGAAGTGGGCCGCTAACCCGTTTGTTCGCCAGGGTTGTCAGTGCGTTCACGTGAATCGAAGCCCCGCTGTGTTACCGGCGGCGTCTCGTCGTGTGACCGGAATTGAACGCCTGTGGGGGTGCTCACAGATATCGTGGACTTCCACAAAGTGTTGACGTCTGGGGGCGTCAGGTCTGTGGGTATCTCCACTGGCGGATGTCTCCGCAGGGGCGTAATGCCGGCGGCCGCGAAACCCGTACGTGCAGGTCACGGCTCCGTCCGGGTGTCCAAGGGGTGGACGGTCGAGGCCGGAACGCACGAATCCCCCCTTCACGCGGAGCGTGAAGGGGGGCGGATTCAGTCGCACGAGGCCGGATCGTTACCCCGCCGAAGGCCTGACGAGCCCGTACCGAGGCCGAACCGAGCCCGTACCGAGGCCGTTTCGGTCAGGGTTACGGCGCCCGGACCGCCGACAGCAGACGGGACACGTCCTCCGAGGCGATCCGCAGGGCGGCGCCCACCGTGGCGAGCACTTCCCGCTCGGCCGGGATGTACGGGCCGTCCGCGAGGGCGATCCGCGCGCCTTGGAGCAGGATCGATTCTCGCCCGGGCCCGGCGAGATGCGGAGCCAGCGGTTCCAGGGCCTCGTGGAGCTCTATGGCCAGCGCGGCGCCGCAGCACTCGGGTACGTCGTACAGCCCGAGCCGGCCCTCGTCGGTGGCCAGTGCCTCCACCAGGGACTCCAGCTGCTCCTCCGTGCAGTCCTGGAAGCCCGCCGCCCGTACGGCCGACACGGCGGCCTCCAGCGCCCCGCGCGAGGTGGTCCCGCCGGCCGCGAGCACCGCCAGCGTCACGGTGTGCACGGCGTCGCGCAGCATCGCCGAGAAGCGGGTGGTGGTCAGGTGGTCGAGCACCTCGGTGTCGAAGCGCTCCCGGCAGCCCTGGCACTCGATGACGGGCCCGGCCGCTCCGCGCGGCAGCAGCGGGACGCCGAGGACCGTGAACCGGCGGCGCCCGGTGCGCCGGCGGTAGTTGCGGTCGCCACCGCAGTCGGGGCAGAAGAACTCCCCGTCGCCCACGGTGCTCCAGGTGGTACGGATGCCCCAGACCGTCAGCTTCCGGCCGTCCCCACCCCGAACTGGCAGCACGTCGCACCTCCGTCACCTTCCGGCAGCATCGCCGGTTTGGCGTGATGTTAGCCACATCGGTGAGGATCCGTCAGTCGTGTGACAAGACAACCTGCGCCACTCAGGGGACTTGGCCGAACTGCGCCCCCGCCCGCCTCCGTTTTTCTCTACGCTCTGCCGCGTGAACGAGAAGTCCTGTCTGGTGACGGGTGCCGCGAGCGGCATCGGCAAGGCCACCGCCCTTTTGCTGGCCCGCTCCGGGGCCCGGGTCACCGCGGCCGACATCAATGGCCCCGGGGTCGAGGAACTGCGTACGGATCTGGCCGCCGAGGGCATCGCCATCACCGTCGTGGCGGGTGACGTAGCCGATCCGGAGGCCAATCGGGCGATGGTCGACGCGGCCGTGGAGGCGTACGGAAGGCTCGACGTCGCCGTGGCGAACGCCGGGGTGCTCCCTCTTTCGGACGTGAACGAGACCAGCCCCGAGGACTGGGACCGGGTCATGGCGATCGACGGCCGGGGCATGTTCTTGACCTGCAAGTACGCCATCGAGGCGATGACCGCCCAGGAGCGGCCCGGCGGGGCGCTGGTCTGCGTGTCCTCGGTCTCCGGGGTGGCCGGGCAGGCCCGGCAGGCGGCGTACGGGCCGGCCAAGTTCGTGGCTTCGGGACTGACCAAACACCTGGCGGTGGAGTGGGCGGCGCGCGGGATCCGGGTCAACGCGGTGGCCCCCGGCACCATCCGTACGGAGCGGGTGCTGGCGCTGAAGGACGAGCCGGGCGGCCCCGAGTACCTGGCGGAGGTCTCCGCGGCCCATCCGATGGGACGTCTCGGCGAGCCGGAGGAGGTGGCCCGGGTCATCGCGTTCCTGGCCTCCGACGCGGCCTCCTTCGTGACGGGCGCGATCCTGCCGGTGGACGGCGGCTACCTGGCCCGCTGACCGGCGGGAACGGCGGAACCCCGCCCCTCCGGAGGGAGGGACGGGGTTCACGTACGAAGGATCAGCGGCCCGCGCGGTTGACGGCGGAGATGACCGCCTTCAGAGAGGCGCGGGTGGTGTTGGCGTCGATGCCGATGCCCCACAGGACGCGGCCGTCGATCGCGCACTCGATGTACGAGGCGGCCACGGCGGAGGCACCCTCGCTCATCGTGTGCTCGGTGTAGTCCAGCAGGCGGGCGTCGATCCCGATACCGGCCAGCGCGTCGAAGAAGGCCGAGATCGGACCGTTGCCGGTACCGTCCAGGACCGTCTCCACACCGTCCACGACCGCCTCGACGGTCAGCGTGTCCGTGCCGTCCTTGTCGGTGGCCGTCGAACCGGAGCGCAGCTGGATGCGGCCCCACGGGTTCTCGGGGTTGGGCAGGTACTCGTCCTCGAAGACCGACCAGATCGCCTTCGGAGTGACCTCTCCGCCCTCGGAGTCGGTCTTGGCCTGGATGATCCGGGAGAACTCGATCTGCATCCGGCGCGGCAGGTCCAGCTTGTGGTCGTTCTTCAGGACGTACGCGATGCCGCCCTTGCCGGACTGCGAGTTGACCCGGATGACCGCCTCGTAGGAGCGGCCGACGTCCTTCGGGTCGATCGGCAGGTACGGAACGGCCCACTCGATGTCGTCGACGGTCTTGCCGGCGGCGGCCGCGTCGGCCTCCATGGCGTCGAAGCCCTTCTTGATGGCGTCCTGGTGGGAGCCGGAGAAGGCGGTGTAGACCAGGTCGCCCGCGTAGGGGTGGCGCGGGTGGACCTCCATCTGGTTGCAGTACTCGCTGGTGCGACGGATCTCGTCGATCTGCGAGAAGTCGATCTGCGGGTCGACGCCCTGGGAGAACAGGTTCATGCCCAGCGTGATCAGGTCGACGTTGCCGGTGCGCTCGCCCTGCCCGAACAGGCAGCCCTCGATGCGGTCCGCGCCGGCCATCAGGGCCAGCTCGGCGGCGGCGACGGCGGTGCCGCGGTCGTTGTGCGGGTGCACGGAGATGCAGATGTGCTCGCGGCGGGTCAGGTTGCGGGCCATCCACTCGAAGCGGTCCGCGTGCGTGGACGGCGTCGAACGCTCGACGGTGGCGGGCAGATTCAGGATGATCTCGCGGCCCTCGGACGGCTGCCAGACGTCACAGACGGCCTCGCAGACCTCCAGGGCGAAGTCCAGCTCGGTGTCGGTGAAGATCTCCGGGCTGTACTGGTAGCCGAAGGTGGTCTCCGGGCCCAGCAGCTTCTCGGCGTACTCCATGACCAGGCGGGTGCCGTCGACGGCGATCTGCTTGATCTGCTCCTTGGAGCCGCGGAAGACCACGCGGCGGAAGGTGGGAGCGGTCGCGTTGTACAGGTGCACGGTGGCGCGCTTGGCGCCGACCAGCGACTCGACGGTCCGCTCGATCAGGTCCTCGCGGGCCTGGGTCAGTACGGAGATCGTGACGTCGTCCGGGATCGCGCCCTCTTCGATGATGGAGCGCACGAAGGCGAAGTCGGTCTCGCCGGAGGAGGGGAAGCCGACCTCGATCTCCTTGTAGCCCATGCGCACCAGCAGGTCGAACATCTCGCGCTTGCGGGCGGGGGTCATCGGGTCGATCAGCGACTGGTTGCCGTCGCGCAGGTCGGTGGAGAGCCAGCGGGGGGCCTTGGTCACACGGGCGTCCGGCCAGGTGCGGTCCGCGATGTCGACCTGCTCGTACCGGCCGTACTTGTGGATCGGCATCCCGGAGGTCTTCTGGGAGTGGGTCGCGTTGGTGATGGGCGTGGGGCGACCGACAAAAGGCTGCTGGCTCATGGCGTTGGGCTCCTCGCGTGTCCGCGTGTAGTTCGCTGGAACGGCCGACGGCGGTCGTAAAAACCGCAACACCAAACTCCGCGGGGAGGGGGTCGGCCTACGACTACAGACCCTCGCCGCGGCAGCTAAGGAGAAGCAGCCCGAAACGCATGATGGACCGAGCCTAACCGAGCCGCGCCGTAACGCGAGGACCTGTTTCAGTATGCGGGACCGCCCTGTCCGATTTATACCAAATGTGAGCTACGTCGCTTCCTGTCGATACAGGTCCGGTCGATCCGTCAACGCGGCGTTACCACTTTCAGACAACCGAATGAATCATGGTTGCGGGTAGTGACACCGCGATGACTCGCTGCCACATTGCCGGGATGGACGCCTCCCACGTTTCCCGCCACCCCGTCTTCTGCACGGTGGTCCCGCCCCACCTGCTCGACAAGATCGCCCAGTCCGAGGAGCTCCGGCGCGCCGACGCCGCCCGGCGCACCCTCGAACAGGACGCCCTGCTGCGCACCCGGCGCAGCGTCACCACCCTGCGCGGCATCGCCCCCGCCGTGGGGACGCCCGTCTCCGACGAGCCCCGCCGGACCGTCTACGACGCCCAGCACCGCACCCGGCTGCCCGGGAAGAAGGTGCGCGGGGAGGGTGCCGAGCCCACCGGCGACGCCACCGTCAACCGCGCGTACGCCGGGCTCGGCGCCACGTACGAGCTGTTCCTGAAGGGCTTCGGACGGCACTCGATCGACGACTCCGGGCTGGCCCTTGACGCGAGCGTGCACTACGGCCATGACTACAACAACGCCTTCTGGGACGGACAGCAGATGGTGTTCGGCGACGGGGACGGGGACATCTTCCTCGACTTCACCGTGTCGATCGACGTCATCGGTCACGAGCTCACGCACGGGGTCACCCAGTACACGGCGAACCTCGAGTACCACGGGCAGTCGGGCGCGCTGAACGAGTCGATGTCGGACGTCTTCGGCTCGCTGATCAAGCAGTACTCGCTGGACCAGACGGCCCAGGACGCGGACTGGCTGATCGGCGCAGGCCTGCTGGGACCGAACGTCAGCGGGGTCGCACTGCGCTCGATGAAGGCGCCGGGGACGGCGTACGACGACGACGAGCTCGGCAAGGACCCGCAGCCGGCGACGATGGACGACTACGTGAGGACCTCGCAGGACAACGGCGGGGTGCACATCAACTCGGGCATCCCGAACCACGCCTTCTACCTGCTGGCGACCGAGCTCGGCGGCAAGGCGTGGGAGCGGGCCGGGCGGATCTGGTACGCCACGCTGACGGGCGGCGAGCTGGCCTCGGACGCGGACTTCAAGGACTTCGCCCGGCTGTCGGTCGCCGCTGCGGTGAGCCTGTACGGGGACGGCGGCGCGGAGCACCAGGCCCTCCAGAAGGCGTGGTCGGCGGTCGGCCTGGGGTAGGAGGCACGACATGCGGATTCTGGTGGTGCGGACGGGCGGCTTCGCGGGCATCGAGCGCCGGGCCGAGGTGGACACCTCGGGCCGGCCCGACGAGGACGAGTGGCGGGCCCTGGCCCGGCTGGCGCTGCGGCCCGTCCCGCCCGCCCCCGGGTCGGACCGGGTGCGGGACGGGTTCTCGTACCGGATCACCGTCGACGACCGGACCGTCTCCTGCCGGGAGCCGAACCTGTCGGAGGCTCAGCGGACGCTGATCTCCCGGCTGCTCAAGGAGGGCGCCTGAGCGGCGTGTTGCCGGAACGGCAACAGGGTTTGCCCGGGCGGGCGGCAGCGGCGGAGCATCGGCCGTACCGGCACCCGTACGGGAAGAGGAACCCATGACCGAGCACGCGCACACGCACACGCAGCACCCCCCGGCGTCCGGACCCCCGGCGGGAGAGGAGTTCTGGGACGGCCGCTACGCGGAGAGCGACCGGATCTGGAGCGGCGAGGCCAACGCCATGCTGGTGCGCGAGGTGTCCGGCCTCGCCCCGGGGCGGGCCCTGGACCTCGGCTGCGGGGAGGGCGGCGACGCCGTCTGGCTGGCCCGCCGCGGGTGGACCGTCACCGGCACCGACATCTCCGGGGTCGCCCTCGGCCGGGCGGCCGGGCACGCGGCGGACGCGGGGGTCGCGGACCGGCTCTCCTTCGCGCGGCACGATCTGACGGAGTCCTTCCCGCAGGGGGAGTTCGACCTCGTCTCGGCCTGCTTCCTGCACAACTACGGCGACTTCCCGCGTGACGCCGTCCTGCGCAGGGCCTCCGCGGCCGTGGCCCCCGGAGGCACCCTGCTGGTGGTCGGCCACGCGGGATGGGCGCCGTGGCAGGAGGACCGGGAGGAGGCGCACTTCCCCACGCCCGAGGAGGTCCTCGCGCAGCTGGAGCCGGTCACGGCGGGCTGGGAGGTGCTGCGGGCCGAGGAGACCGAGCGGGTCCAGGCGAAGCCCGACGGCACGCCGGGGCACCGTACGGACAACGTGGTGCGGGTACGCCGGCCCGCGTAGCGGCCCGACACCACGACGACGGACGGACGCGGCCCCCGCACGGGGGGCCGCGTCCGTCCGTCGTCGTGCGGTTCGGCCGAGCGCCTCAGAAGCCCAGCTTGCGCAGCTGCTTGGGGTCGCGCTGCCAGTCCTTCGCGACCTTGACGTGCAGGTCGAGGAAGACCGGGGTGCCGAGCAGCGCCTCGATGTGCTTGCGCGACTTCATCCCGACCTCCTTCAGCCGGGAGCCCTTCGGGCCGATGATGATGCCCTTCTGGCTGGGGCGCTCGATGTAGACGTTCGCGTGGATGTCCAGCAGCGGGCGGTCCGCCGGGCGGTTCTCCCGGGGGATCATCTCCTCGACCACGACGGCGATGGAGTGCGGGAGCTCGTCCCGTACGCCTTCCAGCGCGGCCTCGCGGATCAGCTCCGCGACCATCACCATCTCGGGCTCGTCGGTGAGGTCGCCCTCCGGGTACAGCGGCGGGCTCTCCGGCAGCAGCGGCGCGATCAGGTCGGCCAGCAGCTGGACCTGGGTGTCGCCGACCGCCGAGACGGGGACGATCTCGGCCCACTCGAAGCCGAGCTCGGCGCCGAGCTGGTGCACGGCGAGGAGCTGCTCGGCCAGCTGCTTGGACTCGACCAGGTCGGTCTTGGTGATGATGGCGATCTTGGGGGTCTTCTTGATCCCCGCGAGCTCCTTGGCGATGAACTTGTCACCGGGGCCGAGCTTCTGGTCGGCCGGCAGGCAGAAGCCGATCACGTCGACCTCGGCCCACGTGGTCCGCACGACGTCGTTCAGCCGCTCGCCGAGCAGGGTGCGCGGCTTGTGCAGACCGGGCGTGTCGACCAGTACGAGCTGGGCGTCGGGGCGGTGCACGATGCCGCGGACGGTGTGGCGGGTGGTCTGCGGCCGGTTGGAGGTGATCGCGACCTTGGTGCCCACGAGTGCGTTGGTCAGGGTCGACTTCCCCGCGTTGGGGCGGCCGACGAAGCAGGCGAAGCCCGCACGGTGCGGGGCGGTGGACTCGGGGGAACGATCGCTCATACGGGCCATTCTCCCCGATGCGGGTCCCGGCGCCGACCAGCCCGCCTCAAGCCCGCCGCGAGGAGGGCGGCGGCGAGGGCCGAAACGGCCGCCGGCCGGGGCCTGACGGCGCGGCCGGGGCGGCCCGGGCGAAGGCCTCCGCGGCCTCGGCGGGCACCGCGGCCCCGGCCCGTCGGGCTCACGAGAGGGTCAGGGTCAGGACCGCCCGGTACGCGCCCGGCGGGGTGTACGGGGGCACCCGGAGGGTGACGGTCGCGTCGATGGTGAAGGTCCCGCCCGCCTGCGCGGCGTCCGGCGCCGACGCCAGCACCGCCCCCTGCGGCCCGACCACCCCGGCGCCGCCGGCCACACACCGGCCCGCGCCGCCCGGCGCCACCGTGCACCTCGGGGTCCAGCTCAGCGAGGCGCCCGGGATCCGGACCCCGTCCGGCCCCGTGAACTCCGTGATCTTGCCGCTCAGCGTCCATCCCGCCGGTCCGCCCCGGGCGTCCGTGACCGTGACCGTCCCGATCCGGCCGGGGGCCGCGCCGCCCTGCCCGTACGAGATGCCGCCCAGCGTGATCGACTCGCCCGCCTGGGTCATCGACAGCGCGCCCGGCCCGACCACCGCCGACACCCTCTGGGTCGCGGTCGGGGCCGCCGCGACCACCGTGTACGCCGCCGGGCCCGAGCCCCGTCGCGCCGACCACGCCGCGCCCTCGTACGCCACCACCGCCGTCGTCGCCCTGTCGGTGACCGGCAGCTGCACGAGGATCTCGCCCCGTTCGTCCGCCGTAGCCGCCACCCGGTCCGCGGTCTCGGCGGCGCCCGCGCGGCCGGCCACCGTCACGGCCGCGCCCGGGGCGAAGCCGGCGCCGGTGACCTTGACCTCGGCGCCGGGTTTCCCGTACGCCGTGCCGAGCGCGACCGACCGCAGGTTGGCCCGGGTGGGGGTCCCCCCGGCGGTAGCCGGGGGAGGGCTCGCGGTGAGCCGTTCCGACACCGGTGCCCCGACCACGGCGCAGGTGGTGTCCAGGTCCACCATGTAGCCGGTGTGCAGCGTATAGCCGCCCGGGGCCAATGTGATCCCGCCGGCTCCGGTGACGGTGAACGTGCCGGTCATGGTGACGGCCGGCAGCCCCGCCCCCGCCTCGACGGGATCGTTCCGCTTCACCCCCACGACGGTGACCTCACCGCTCTGCGCACCCCCCAGCACGATCCGCCCCGCCGGGGTCAGCACATCGGCCGGGAGTCCGGCGCCCATCGGGTTCACGGCAGGAGTGCGGGCCACCTGGTAGGTGACGGTCACCGTGTCGCCGACCTTCGGGGCCGGGTCGTCCACGGTGATCCGGGCCGTGGTCGGCCCGTCCGCGGGCGGCAGACCCGCCTGTGGCGGCGCCGCGCAGTGCGTCGGGAACTCCACCTGCCCGGACGGGGCCTCCCCCTCCGCCGCGGCGGGCGGGCTCAGCGCGCCCCCGGTCGTCGCCGCGAGCGCGGCCACGCCGACGGCCACCGACCATCTCCTGCTGCCCGCCCGTGTTCGCACGGCCCGCCCCCTGGGTTCCCTCGCGCCGACAGGGGGCCATTCACGAGCGGGCGGCGGGAGAAGTCAATGCGCGGACCCGGCATCAACTGATGGCCCATCAGGAGATGACAGGCTCCCCCTGCCCGCCGGCCGCGCGGAAGGTGCGCCGATACGCCGTCGGGCTCACCCCCAGCGCCGCCTGCACGTGCTTGCGCAGCGACTGCGCCGTCCCGAACCCCGTCTCGCGCGCCACCTGTTCCATCGGCAGGTCGGTCCGCTCCAGCAGCCACCGGGCCCGCTCCACGCGCTGCCCGACGATCCACTCGCCGGGGCTGACCCCCGACTCCTCCCGGAACCGGCGCGTGAACGTCCGTACCGACATGGCCTCCTGGCGGGCCAGGTCGACCAGCCGCACCGGCTCGTGCAGCCGGTCCAGCACCCAGGCGCGGGCCGCCGCCGTACTGGCCAGCTGCGGCCGCGGCACCGGCCGGTCGATGAACTGGGCCTGCCCGCCGTCCCGGTGGGGCGGTACGACGGTCCGCCGGGCCACGTCGTTGGCGACGGCGGCCCCGTGGTCGCGGCGCACGATGTGCAGGCACAGGTCGATGCCGGCGGCGACCCCCGCCGAGGTCAGCACGTCCCCGTCGTCGGTGTAGAGCACGCCGGCGTCCACGCGTACGGCAGGGAAGAGCCGCTGGAAGTGCTCGGCGTGCGCCCAGTGGGTGGTGGCCGGGCGGCCGTCCAGGAAACCGGCGGCGGCCAGCACGTACCCGCCCGTGCAGATGGAGACGAGCCGCGTCCCGGGCCGGATGCGGGCGAGCGCCGCCGCGAGCCCGTCGGTCAGCCGCCCCTCCTCGTACACCGGCCCCAGCTCGTACGAGGCGGGCACCACCACCGTGTCGGCGGTGGCCAGCAGCTCGGGGCCGTGCTCCACGTGGACCGCGAAATCGGCGTCCGTGCGCACCGGCCCGGGGGTGAGGGCGCAGGTGAGGATCTCGTACAGCGGCGCTCCGGCGGGATCCTTGGCGCGGCCGAAGATCCGGTGCGGGATGCCGAGCTCGAAGGGCAGCAGCCCGGTGAGTGCGAGGACGACGACACGGTGAGGGGCCATGGCCCAATCGTATCGAAGGGTGTCGGTCAGGCCACTGTCGTACGGGGCCCTTCCGGCCGGAAGCTGTCTGCGTGACGCAGACAGCCCCCAATCCCCAGCCCGCTCCCGCCCCCACTCCCCCGAGCCCGGCCCCGGCCCCGGCGGCCGGCGGGCGCCTCCACCGCGCCTGGTTCGTGGCGGCCGTCGCGTTCGTGACGATCATCGGCGTCGCCGCCTTCGCCTCCCTGCCCGGACTGCTCATCGAGCCGCTGCACGAGGAGTTCGACTGGTCGCGCGGCACGATCGGCTTCGCCGTCTCGGTGAACCTCGCGCTGTACGGGCTCACCGCACCCTTCGCCGCCGCGCTGATGGACCGCTTCGGCATCCGCAGGGTGGTGGCCCTGGCCCTGCTCGTCATATCCGGCGGCACGGTGGCCACCCTGTGGATGACGGCGTCCTGGCAGCTGGTGCTGTTCTGGGGCGTGCTGGTGGGCCTGGGCAGCGGTTCCATGGCGCTGGCCTTCGCGGCGACGGTGACCAACCGCTGGTTCACCGCCCGGCGCGGACTCGTCACCGGCATCCTCACCGCGGCGGGGGCCTCCGGTCAGCTGGTCTTCCTGCCGCTGCTGTCCTGGCTGGTGGTGCACCACGGCTGGCGTCCGGCGGCCGTGACGGTGTCGCTGGCGGCCTTCGTCGTCGCCCCGTTCGTCTGGCTGCTGCTGCGCGACCACCCGGCCGACGTGGGGCTCGCGCCGTACGGGGGCACGTACGCGGAGAAGCCCGCACCGGCCCTCGGCGCCGCGCGGCGGGCGGTGACGGTGCTCTTCAAGGCTGCCCGGACCGGCCCCTTCTGGCTGCTGGCGGGCACCTTCGCGATCTGCGGGGCCTCGACCAACGGTCTGGTCAAGACCCACTTCGTGCCTGCGGCGCACGACCACGGCATGCCGGTGACGGCGGCCGCGGGGCTGCTCGCGGTGATCGGCGTGTTCGACGTGATCGGCACCATCGCCTCCGGCTGGTTCACGGACCGCTTCGAGGCGCGCCGCCTGCTGGCGGTGTACTACGCGCTGCGCGGGATCTCGCTGATGTTCCTGCCGATGCTGCTGGCGCCGTCCGTGCACCCGCCGATGGTCTTCTTCATCATCTTCTACGGGCTGGACTGGGTCGCGACCGTCCCGCCGACCATCGCGCTGTGCCGCGAGCACTACGGGGAGGACAGCGCGATCGTCTTCGGCTGGGTCCTGGCCTCGCACCAGGTGGGCGCGGCGGCGGTGGCCTTCCTGGGCGGCCTGGCCCGCGACGCCTTCGGCTCGTACGACCTGGTCTGGTACGCCTCGGGCGCGCTGTGCGCGATGGCCGCGCTGATGGCGATGGTGATCCGCCGCCGCCCCGCCGCCCTCACGGCGTGAGCGGGGCGGCCACGGGGTCAGGCGCCTGCCGGGGTCGTGGACTTGAGGGTGCCGTCCGGGCCGGCCAGCAGGACCGGGGTGGCCGCGCCGCCGAGGTCGCGGACCGCCGCGCGGTCGGCGTCGGCCACCGCCTCCGCCGAACTGACCACGGCCGCGGCCTCCAGGGACTCGGCCCCGCTCGCCACCGCCATCGCGACCGCCGTCTGCAGCGCGCTCAGCTTCAGGGAGTCCAGCTCCACCGTCCCGGCGACATACGTGCGACCCGTCTCGTCCCGTACCGCCGCACCCTCGGGCACCCCGTTGCGGGCCCGGGCGCTGCGCGCCAGCGTGATGATCTTGCTGTCCTCGGGGTTGATCCCGGTGCTGTCGGTCATGGGCGAAAGCATAGGGAGCGTCTCGGCGGGGGGGGCCGGCGGGGCCCCCCCCCCGCCGGGGGAGGTAAAAAAAAACACGCCCCCCCCACATGTTGAACACGGGGGTTGGGGGGTGGG
>NZ_JBHYXN010000022.1:0-135576 GCF_042752335.1 Streptomyces sp. NPDC059355
CGGTCGCCGCGGCGTCCCTGCTCGCCGCGTGCGCGACGGTCCCGCTCATCCGCAAGCCGCGACCGGCCGCCGCCAAGGCGTCCGACGCCGCAGAGACCGCGAAGGCCGGCGCCGCCTGAGGAGCGAGTCCCGTCCGTCGCTGGACGGACGGGACTCGCACTCGCCCGCCAAAGGGCCGCGCTCCCAGGAGCACGGCACCCGCGAACCCGGATCAGCTCGCACGCGGAGCGGCCATGCCCCTGCCGTGCCAAGAAGTGAGAGCGGTGAGACACCCTCAAACCATGCAGAGAACACCTGTCGCAGCGTGACCTTGAGCGGCGCGTACCCGTCCACGATCTCCCTTGCCCGTTCCACGACGAGGGACGAGGGGCCACCGGATCCGTTCACGAGCCGTACCGGTACATGTACCCCTCCGCGCGACCGCCGGCCCCCGGGATACGGATAGACCTCTCCCCTCGGCTATCGCGAGGGGAGAGGTGTCGTTCTCCGAAGGGGGCTTGCCAACGGCCCCTGACCTGGGAAAACGGAAGATCACCAAATTCAGTGGGTCCCACCTCCGGTCACACCGGCGGTCCCCCGCCTAGTGCACCCCTGCAGACAACCCTCCAGCCCCCTTCCGGTACAACCCTCTACCACCGCACGCTTACCCCTCCCGAGCTCACCCCAGCCCACCTCCCTGCCCCCCCTCCAGAGATATATGTCCGCGAACTCACCGGTCTGGAAATGTGGCCTGACCTGCATGAACGCAGAGCGAAAGCAGGATGCAGTTCCCCCCGTGTTTCCCCTATGGATTCCCCCCTTGATTCCCCTCCAGGTTCCCCCGATGGTTCCTCCCCTGTGTGCCCAGCTCCAGCCCGCGAGGCCAGGTCCCGGAGCCGTCCCGCGCGTCCGGGGCCGGGCAAGCGGGATCACCATCAGCCGCGGACGCGGCCTCGGCGGCGCATCCACCGCCCGCCCGGTCCGACAACCCCACCAACTCCCGGCGCTGACCTGCGACGGAGAGATGTAGTGGTGACTACAGAACCCCTCACTCACCGGTGGGTGACAGGCTTGTCCACTCACCCACCGGTACGCGGAGCGCCCGCGCGTGGGGTCCGTCTGAAACGGAAGTGGTCAGTGCTTCAGGGGAAGGGTTCCCACTCCTCGGCGCCGGCGCCGCGCCACTCCACGAAGTCGGGCTCGGTCAGGTCCACGTACTCGGCACTCTCCAGCCCGGCGGCAGCGCGGAAAACCCGGATGTCGGCCGGACGGTGCTCGACCCCGATGGCGACACCGTCGTAGCGGACCCGGCGTCAGCCCTCCTCGTCGGGCGGATAGACCATCAGCTTGGCAGACATATGCCCAGCCTCTTCCTCGGTCTCCCCACCGGCACCTGGCCGCGCGCGAACGAGTAACGCCCCGCCACGTGAAGCGGATCGCGGCCTCTCACGGACAGCCGCACCGGTGGCTTCGGCGGCCGGGTACGTTCGGAAGTACGGGATGCGGCCCTGGCCACCGAGGCCGCGACGGGGTAGCACCCCGACATCTCGAGAGTTTCCGGCCGAGCGCTGCCCGCAGATTGCACTCCCTCGAGCGGGTGGAGCGGGGGCCGCCGGCGAACCGCCCCGCTCCCACCGCCGTCGCTGGCGAACTTCTGGCCAGCCTGGACCGCCCGGACTACGAAGAGGTGGCTGCAGGGCTGGAACGATGCCGCACGCAGACTGCGGCCATCAACGCGAATATGGTCCAGCACATCCGCCAGTGGCCTGACCATCTACGCCAGGGCCTTGATCAGCACCGTGTCGCCGTACCGGCCCCGAGGCGCCGGGACCGTTTATGCCGAGACTCGACCGAATCCGGCAGCGTCCAGTGCCTCCGCCCACCGATGTGCCTCTCCTTCCCATCGCAGCACGAGACGCTGTACCCCTCGCCCTCCCCGCGTTGTTGGCGAGGCGCTCGGCCGAAGATGCGCGAGCACTAGCACTCCGCCGGAGCAAAGGCGTTGTCGCGCGGCCGGCAGGAGCCGGGCCGGGTCGGTGAACCAGTGTGCTCCGAACACCGAGAACATGGCGCTGTACTGAGCGGTGTGCGTGTCCAACCACGCGACGGCATCCGCGCGGTGCACGTCGATCGTGCTTCCCCAGGCCGCCCTGGCCAACCCCACCTGCACGGCGGACACGTCAATGCCAACCGCCGGCCGCGCGCCGATCGCGGCGCACCGGGCGAGTCGGTCACCGCGGCCGCAGCCGAGTTCCAGGACTGCGGATCCTGCATCCAGCTCCAGCAACTCCAGGCCCGGCCCGTGTCCAGGGTGGGGGGTCCAGGAGAACGCGGGCGACGGCGGCGCCGCGGTGCGGCGGGCGTACTCGTCCCAGTCGGACACATCTGCTCCAGAGGGTGAGATGGACCCCGGCCCTCCAGAGGGCCGGGGCTCTTGACTCAGGAGCGAGACGGAGGCCGCACGATGAACCCGCGGGCCGGAGCAGGCTCCGGGTCCCGAGACATCGGCTGCTGTGCCTCGCGCCAGCGCTCTACGAGCTCTGCGTACCGAGGGTCTGTCCATTCCTGCTCAGGCATGGCTCTGTCCTTCCGTCCGGCGCCGCGTAGCGCCCGTCAGGCAGACTGGGGTTTCACGTCCGGCTCAGACAGGCACTGCGGGGTGGGCATGGGCTGGATCGGCCCGCAGGCGGGTGAGTGCCACGTCTGCGCCGCGACGGTGATCGTGTTTCCCACCGGCCCGGCCCACAGCTCCAGATCGGGCGCGTACCCGGTCGCGCGCATGGTGTCCAGAGTGAACTCGATGATGTCCGATCGGAAACCCGAGGGATCGTTCGGCGGCTCCGGGTAGTGGTCGACGAACCCACCGAGCCGCGTGCACAGCTCGCGGTACAGCCGGGTGTGGAGGACGGCCGAGTGCCACCCCTCATCGACGACCGGAGACGGAGCCAGCGGAGTCCCTGGGTTGGCGGCGCAGGTGGCGATGAAAGCCACCCCCTCAACGACGATTCGCTCGGCCAAAGGCTGCGGCATTCCCGGGTTGTTACTCCTGGTGGTGGCCACCAGTCCCGAGAACGCGCTGTCGGTCAGGAGCTCTCGGGCGCCCAGCGGGCGGATCGCAGTGAGCGTCGCTCCGGCAGCGACCGGGTTCCTGGAGCTGCAGGGCGGCGCCGGCGGGGTGGGCTCGGTGCCGCATGCGGGAGACGGAGACGTCATGGGTTTGCTCCTCGGTGAGATTCCGATGGTGCGATCGACCCGACCCGGGCAGCCGCCGGGGGGATGTGGCAGACGCCGGCGGCGGGGGTCAGAGGGTGCCGACGACGATCGCAGCGAAGATGACGAGCACGGCTGCGACATAGGCGATCTGGCGACCGTGCTCGGTCACAGGACACCCATCCCACGGTGCAGCTCCAGCGCCCGCGCCAGCTTCTGGAGCACGCGGGCCAGGCCTCTGGCGTGGTTCCAGTTCGCGTGCGGTCCGGACCCCCGAGGGCCCGCGGCGGAGCAGTACTCCCACTCGGTGAGGCCGTCGGCCGCACTGGGGGTCCGCTCTGCGGCCGGGATGCTGGCGACCTCGTGGTGCAGGTGCCAGCCACAGGTGATGAGGTCGTCGACGAGCCCGGCCACATCCTCTGGAGTAGGACGGGAGGCGTACGGAGCGAGCGCCCGAGCCGTCAAGGCGGCCAGCCGCACGTGTGTCTGCTGCTCCATGGCGCTGTTCCCTACCGTCGTCAGCGGGTGGTGACCCCAGCCTGACGCTCCTGCAGCGCGCGAACACTCACAGATTTGTGAGTGCTACAGCCCGACCCAGCGAGCCATCCCCCCGAGACTGTCGGGCGCCCGCCGGGACATGTGCACCAACCCGCGGATCGTGGCCCGGGTTCCCGGAAGATGCCGGGTCTGCTCGGGCGCGACCTGCCGCGCCTGCGCCAAGAACTTCAGCGACGTCTTCGCGGAGCCCGCTTCCATCTCGACGAGTGCCCGGTCCACGAGGTATCGGGCACGTCGTGAGGTCAGCGTCGATGCCGGCAGTTTCAGGGTGCGAGCCTGGCCGAGCGCGTCGTCGAAGTCCCGCATCGCGATCGAGGCGCCGAGCTCGTGCAGCTGTACGTTCACCCGCCCGAACGACAGCCAGTGCACGTCCCCGGCCTCGCCCCCAACTCGGTCCGCCAACTCGCGGGCGGCTGCCAGGTGGGTCTCGACTGCGGTCGCATCCTCGTTCTTCGCGGCCACGGTAGCCATGCCCAGGTGAAGTTGACCAGTCACGGCGAGAGCCTCGCGGCTCGTGTCGCCGGTGAGCAGGTTCTGACCCGACAGGATCAGTGGCTTGGACGTGGCGCAGCGCCACAGGGTCGCCCGCTTGTAGCGCTGCACCGCCTCGATGCATGGGTCGGAGGCGCGGGCCGCAGCCCATCCCATCCGGTCCAGGGCGACGCGGGCCAGGTCTGGGTGATCGAGCTTGAGCGCCACGTCGTGAGCGGTCCGGTAGGCCGAGGCAAGAGCCCGCCACACCGGCGTTGACGGCTCCGTCCACGCGGTATGTGTCAGCCCCAGGATGAGCGCTGGCAGCCCCTTGGTAGCCGAGCGCAGGTGGGTGGCCCGAACCTGCTGGCATAAGGCATCTGCTGCAGCGGTCAGTTCCGGCACCGGCCGTGAGGTGGGCAGATCCGGGATCGGGCCGAGGTCGTACCGGTCGAGGGCTTCCCGGATAGGGGCGACCAGCGCGACCAGTCGATCAGGTGGCAGCGACGTCACGGCAGAGGGTCCTGTCAGCTGGGACGTGTCCACCCTGAGCGCCTGCGCCACGGCCGCTACGAAGCCGGGTGTCGCGGGGCGCGCCCCGCATTCGACTTGGCTCAAGAGGCTGAGGCTGTACGGGATCCTGTCGGCGAGCTCGCGCTGCGTCAGGCGAGCCAGGCGCCGCTGCTCCTGGATCCGGGATCCGGTGTGATCATCGTCTGGTGCGGGCATACCGGCTCTCCGTCCACGACTCGTCGTCATGGACGATCCCCGCGCATAGTGCGCTCGGTCTGCCGTCGCCCCCGACTCCTCGAGAATGGGAGGCGATTGCATAGGCTCGGGAGCCATGACGACGAGGACTCTGTACCTGCTCTGTTCGGCCGCCCCGCCCGTCTTCGAGATCGCTGGTGTGATCGAGGAGGCCCAGGGCCGCGGCTGGGACGTGTGTCTTGGCCTCACGCCGGCGGCCGCCGACTGGCTGGAAGACAGCCTCGACGGGCTGGCAGCCCTGACCGGGCACCCCGTCCGATACCGGTACAAGCGCCCTGGCCACCCGGACGTGTGGCCGCCTGCGGACGCAGTGCTCGTAGCCCCGGCAACGATGAACACGCTGAACTCCTGGGCTTTGGGGATCACTGGCACATGGCTGGTGGGGTTCGTCGCAGAGGCGATCGGCAAGGGCATCCCCCTGACGGCGATGCCGTGTGTCAACAGCGCGTACGCCCAGCACCCGCAGTTCCCGCTGTCACTCGCGACGCTGCGCGAAGCCGGGGTTCGAGTGCTGTTCGGTCCAGGTGGATTCGAGCCGAACGCCCCAGGCGAGAAGCGACCGTACCCGTGGGCTGTGGCGCTGGACGCTGTGGGTGCGGACCGTCAGTAGCCAGGCCTCAGACAGCACGAAAGCGCCCCCTCCGGGCCCATAAGGGGGGTGCTGCGGCTCGTCGCCGGGCGTGTACGGAGCCGGGGTGAACTCGACGTCGGTCCCGCCGCAGCCAGCCGCGATGTCCATCAGCCGCGAGGCCCCAGCGCAGCTTCGTCGCGGTCCGCTCCGCGCCGTACCGGCACAACGCATCGGGCGCCGGCGGCAGCCACTGCGCCGGGTCCTGGTCCGCCTTCGATCGGTTCGAGCAGGCGGTCACCGCGACCAGCGGCGCCGTCGCGACACGTCACTCTCCCGAGGAAGAGGGCGCTCTCCGTGCTGAGCTACTCCCCAACATGGCGACCCCTGATGGGTGCTTCGACGCGGTGGCCGTGCGGCGACCGGGCGGGAAGAGCGCCGGAACCGTGAGCAGGCAAGCAGCGGATACCCATGCCCATTCCACGCCGTACCCCATGAGAACGCCTCCGAGCGCAGGTCCCGCGATGAGGCCGGTCTTGCTGGCGAAGACGTGGAGCGCGAGGATGCGGGGTCGATTGGTCTCGGACACGGCTTCGGGCAGCTGCGGCACGAGGCAGGCCGTGTGGAGGCACTCGGTGAGGGAGAAGAGGAACACGGCACCCCAGGCGATGATCAGAGCGGCCGTACGGCTGCCAAGCTGGAGGCCCACCACCAGGAGGAGCCAGGCCGCCGAAGCCCCGAAGAAGAGGATTCGCACGGCCGTCGGGCGGTTCAACCTCCCGGCGATGCGAGAGACGGGCAACTGCAGACAAATGATGATCACCGTATTGGCCGCAAGGAGTACCGCGACCTGCCGCAGGGACAGCAGCTTCGCCTGGCTCGCGAGGAGCGGCAGCAGGAGAAGGAACCCGATGCCGAACGTGAAGTAGATGCCGTCGGCGATGAGGAGCCGGCGGGCGTGAGGCTGACGCAGCACTTCCCGGTAGGAGCCCGTGGCATCCTCGCGCGTGCCGAAGGCGGCAGGGCTGTGGCGCGGCAGCACCACGTACACGACTGCGGCGAAGAGGGCGAACGTAGCGGCGTTGACAAGGAAGACGGGGCGCATGGTGTCGGCGAGGTTGCCGGTGACCATGTAGCCCCCAGCGAGGAAGCCGAGTCCCTGGCCCAGGTTGAGGACGACCTGCAGATGGGACCAGACCCGGTCCTCTCGCCCGCCGGCGAGGGTGAGAGAACCCAGGACCGCGGCTTGCGCGGCCGAGGCGATTCCCTGGACCGACCCCAGAAAGAAGAGCAGGACGGCGGCGGCGGGAAGGCTGCCCGCAAGCGTGAGGAGAAGGGCCGCCAAGGCCGACAGGGAGAGCGCGCCGGCCAGCACCTTACGAGGAGGGACCCGCGTGAGCAGGCGACCGGCGTACAAGGTCGCGATGAGTTGCCCGGCCCCCGTCGCGCCGAAGAGGATGCCGGCCACCCGCGTGGATCCGTGCGGAAGCACGGCCAGCCAGCTGATGACGTAGGGCGTCATCAGCCCGTTGCCGAAGGCGTTGACCGCTACGCCTGTGAGTGTCGCGCGGTACGTGCGCCGGGGAACTGGTGTGGGCACCGGCGCTCCTGGGCATGCGGCGGATCAGCGCTCGACCCGTCAGGGCGTGCGGGTGGCGGTGAGTCCGATCAGGGCGAAGGGGCGGGTGATGCGGTTTTGGCACTCGGTCAGAACGTAGTCGCGCACGGCCTGCCTCAGTGCGCTGCGCGCGCGGTCGTCCATGCGCCGGAAGGCCCCGTAGGACTCCAGCGCCGCAACGAAACCGTCCGCGCCGTACTCGCGGTTCTGGACCTCACCCGCCACGGTCACGGGCCCGAACATGTCCTCGACCGGGACAGAGTCGGCTTCCAGGGGCTTGCCGAACTCCACGTACTCGAGGGCACGGCCGATCGAGTCCGGGTGGGCTTCCAGACCCTCGAAGAGCTCGTCGGCCGTCCGGGTGCCGAAGCGCGGTCCCTTGTGGTGGGGGGCGTGCCGGGTGAACAGGCTTCGGATGTCGGCGCAGCGCCGTTCCCACTCGTCGTCGCCGATGAGTTCGGAGTAGGTGACGAAGACCAGCTTCCCAGCGGGCTTGAGCAGCTTCCGGGCCAAGGAATAGGACCGGGTGGGATCGGTCCAGTGGAATGCGGACGCCGAGAAGACGCAGTCGTAGGTACCGGTGTGCCAATCCTCGAAATACGACTCGTGGACGTCGACGTTCGGGTGGCCGGCCATCCTGTCCTGGGCCTGGCGGCACAGGTTGCTGCCGGGCTCGATCGCGGTCACGCGGCTGAACAGGTCCAGCAGAAGGCCGGTGGCCTGGCCCGTTCCGGCTCCTACCTCGAGCACGTGCGCGTCCGGCGCCACCGGGGCGATGAGCGAGTGCAGGAACTCCGTCGGGTAGGAGGGGCGTCCGACGGAATAGACGTGGGAAAGCGTCTCGAACTGGTCTCCGCGTTCGCGTCGATCGAGACCCAGTTCGATGGGTGGCGCGGGAGGGAATTGCGTGTCGGCCATGCTCGACTCCTGGGAAGTTCGGATCGTGGGTGCGGAAGCCTAGTGGTCCGGATATCAGGTGAACGGATCCGGAGGTACGGCTCGACCCTGTCTCCGGCGGGCCTTGAGGGTGTTGGCGCCTTCGGGGGCGACAGCCCTGACGAGGGACACGCCTTCCCATTCGACGAGCTGATAGAGCGTGATCTCGTCGCCGAGCGGCTCGCTGCCGGCGCTGGGCCGACCACCACCCACCAGTCGGGCGGCCAGGTGGCGCGCACGGGGCACGTGCAGCTCGCCCCGCAGGGACTCGTACCGGCCCCGCGAGAGCGAGGTGTGGTAGCGAGGGGTTCTGCCTTCCCACACGCCGTCGTACACCATGACCGCCTCACTCAGTGCGTGCTCGACGGCCTGTTCCCGACTTTCCCGCACCGCGGAGCCGATGACGAAGATCTCGCTGTCCGGGTCGTGCCAGGCCGCGAGCGAGAAGAACCCGAGCCGGCAGCCGAACGTGTACGTCCGCATGCGGCCCCTGGTCACACAGGAGTGGTCGGTGATCTCGCTGGGGAGCGGTTCGGTGCCGTACCAGATGGTCGCGAGCAGGGTCCGCTCCAGGAGCTCTCGTTCGGCGGAGAGCCGTGCGGCCGGGGTGGTGGCGTGCACCGCAAGACCGGTGGCGTCCAGACCCGGACGATAGGTGCTGTGCCAGGGGCGCGGCACGATGTCCTCGAACGGTCGGCTGCCGGTGGTGGCGCCGCTCCGGGTCGTGCCGTGGACTCGTCGTCCGAGGCTGCCCGAGATCTCGGCGACCATCAGCAGACGCTCGTACGTTTCCCACAGCGCGGAGTCACGACTGCGTTCGGGGCTGCGCGAGCACCCGAACCCGAGCGCGGCGTGCCGCTGCCCGCCGATGGAGAATCCCAGTCCGCTGGAGACGCTGAGGAACTCCGGGGCACAGGCCGGGGCGTGTTCGTGCCGCCTGACCGGTAGCCTGCGGAGGTCCTCAGCGCTACGCAGCAACGATCTCCTTGCAGGAGGCGGCCACGCTGTGGCCGGCGGGGGTGAGGTCGGCGTGCTCCATGACGGTGCTGTAGCCCATGCCGAACCTTTTCAGGGCCACGTCGCGGGCCGCCCGCGCGCCCGGCGCGCCCGTGGCGTCCGCGTACCGGGCCAGGACGCGGTGGATCCGGCTCAGGACGAACATGGCGTGGTAGATCCCGTACAGGGGGCGGCGGTCATTGCGGATCGGAGCCTGGTAGCGGGCGGCGAAGCCGTTCGTCAGCAAGGGGTCGATCCCCATGATGGCGTGCAGCAGGATGTGTGAGGACTCGTGGACCAGGTGCTCGAGGAAGAAGAGCGTCGGGTCGGCCGCCTCCTCGGCGTCGGGGTGGCGCAGGTACATCTGCCCCCAGTAACGGAGGCTGGAGATGCCGGTCGTGGTGGAACCGGTGAGCGTGGACCGATCGAACAGACGTACGGCGGCGACCAGGTCGGCGAACTCCGCGTGCATGGCCGGATCGAGCTCGCGCAGTATCTCGAGGCTCTCCCCGATCCGCCGGCGCCCCTCGATCAGCCGGGCGTCGGAGACCGCGGCGATCTCGACCACCTCCCCGCCCCGGGACCGGGGGCCGTCCTTGCCCAGCAGGAAACTCGACACCTCGGCGTCAGCCAGGTCCCAGGAGACGGTGTCGACGGTCAAGTCGGGTCGGTGAAAACCTCCCGCGTCCCCCATCTGGGAGATCCGACCCAGGGCCGTGAGGACGCCGCCCGGGTCCTGCGCGCGAAGAGCCCGTCCCAACATCCAGTGCAGCGTGAACAGCTGCGGGTTGAGTCTGCTCTCGGTGCTGATGTGGCGCAGGGTCCGGGCGGCCGCCTCGGATGTCCGCGGCAGCAACGTCGATGCCACGGTGGTGTACTGCCGGAGGTCACGGACCAGCGTCGCGTTGATGCGGGACCGCAGCGCCGGCGTTCGATTCGCCTGGGGTCGCGCGTGGAAGGAGAGGTCCGCGGTGGGTTCGACGATGGTCACGTGAGAACTCCGGTGGTGGGTTTCGTCGTGCTGGGGCGAGGTCGCCTCAGAGCTCGGCTTCGACCAGTTCGCGGCACGAGGCGAGGACCATGCGGCCCGCGTCGGTCAGGTCGGCGTGCTCGATGATCGTCTCGTAGCCCTTGCGGAAGCGCTGCACGGACTCGTCCCGCAGGGCCCGGGTGACGGGGCGCGGGTCGGCGGCGGTGTGGCGGGCGAGGACGCGCGAGATGCGGCTCAGTACGAACGTCGCGTGGAAGACGCCGTAGAGGGGGCGGGCGTCCCTGCGGATCGGGGCCGAGTGGCGGGCTTCGAAGGGGTTCTTCAACAGCGGGTCCGCGCTCATGAGGGCGTGCAGCATCAAGTGGCCCGACTCGTGGACCAGGTGGTCCAGGAAGTAGTTGACCGGCTCTGCCGACTCCGCCCCCGGGTCGGGGACGCGCAGGTAGTTCAGACCCCAGCAACGCGAGCTGGTGGCTCCTCGGATCACGCTGCCGTGGACGAGGCGCAGCCGGGAGACCAGTTCGTAGAACTCCTCGTGGAGCTCCGGGTCCAGCTCCCGCAGCGCGTCCAGCGCCTGTGAGACCCACACCTTGCCGGTGCCGAGCTCCGCCGGAGTGACCGGAGCGATCTCGACGAGCCCTCCGCGTTCCGAACGGGGGCCGTCCTTGCCGGTGAAGAAGCTCGCCGCCTCCGCATCGATGACGTCCCAGTCCATCGTCTCGACCCGGAACCCGTCGCCGTACAGCTCGCCGTCGGTCGCTACACGTGCCAGGCGGCCGAGGGCGGCGGACACGGCGCCGGGCTGCTGCGTACGGAGTGCCTCGTTGAGCTGCCAGTGGAGCGTGAAGAGCAGGGGGTTGAGCTTGCGGGTGACGTCGAGGCCCTCGAGGGCGGCCGCAGCGGCCGCGGCGCTGTTGGGCAGCCGCCTCGCAGCCGAGTCCACGTAGACGCGGAGGTCTTTCGCGAGAACACCGTTGATGCTCCGCCGGAGGCGAGCGGCCCGCGCGCGGTCGGGGTGGGCCCCGAAGAGGATCTCGGTGTCGGCAAGGGGGGCTGTGGCGGTCATGCTTCTCCTGGCGTGATGGCGGCCGGCGTACCGGGTGGCGCGACGGGAGTCGCGCCACCCTGTGGTGCCGCGGTGGGGTTGTCAGTCACCCTGCATGAGCTGCGAGGACTCGGACAGGTAGCTGTCCGGGATCTCGTCGAACGCGATCTCCGCCTGCTCGGCGGTCTCGGTCTGAAGCTCCTTGTTCTCCATGTGGCATTCACCTCCTCGTGGGTCAGGAGACCTTCAACGAAGGAACTCCTGAAATGTGCTCGCCGCGGACTCGACGTCCGCTCGGCTCGTATGCATGCCAGATTCCTCCAGACGGCTCGGGAGGCGACGGAGCCCTGCTGGAGACGAACTCAAGTGCACTCCGGGGCTCGCGTTCGTGCGGGGGAGGTGGGGCGGGAACGCGTCAAAGCGTCAGCCCCGGCGCCCCCGCACGGGGCGTCGCCCCGCCACACGAACCGGGCCACGACGGCTTCGGCGCCGCACGGCGGTTCAGCCGGCTCGTAGTCGCACCGGCCACCCGGCCCGGCCGCCCCGAGCTCAGCCACGAGCAACGCTCCGCCCGCGGGGTCCTGCGGGCTCCAGCCGGTCACGTCGAGCAGCAGGCCGGGCGACGGCCGTGTTGATGCGGGTGTACGCCCACCGTGCGCGGCCGCGGGTGCTGCACCTGAAGCATTGGCCGAGCGCGATCGAGAACCTGACGAAAGGACTCGCCGGCTTCGATGCCACTTACCGGAGAGACCGAGCATGGTACGCAGCATGCCTGGCCCATGCGTACGCGGGCGCTGGAGAGGCCGAGGCGGCACTGACGACAGCCAAGAGCATTCTGGTGGATGCGTCTGAAATGGCCGCGCGAAGTGATCCGGACGCGACGCCGGATTCGAGGATGGCGTTCGTCTTCCACCACACGCACAGCCGCGCGAGCGGCTGGA
The DNA here is from genome assembly GCF_042752335.1 of Streptomyces sp. NPDC059355. Taxonomy (NCBI): domain Bacteria; kingdom Bacillati; phylum Actinomycetota; class Actinomycetes; order Kitasatosporales; family Streptomycetaceae; genus Streptomyces; species Streptomyces sp. NPDC059355. Next base: position 12,082 of record NZ_JBHYXN010000022.1, read on the forward strand.
TCTTCCTCTTGGGCTGGCGGGTCTTCCTCGCCACCATCTGGTTGAGCTTCGTGCGGGCGCGCTCCGGGACCACGGGCAGAGACTTCGGGTCGTCGTTGCCGTCGACGGCGGTGACGCACTCGCATCGCTCAGATGCGCAGACGCCGTCGCTGCCCAAGCCGTCGCCCTCGGCAACAGCCGGCCCTCCCATGGGTGAGCGGCCTCGTACAACATACGCAGATGTTCCAGCACCTCGGTCTCGGCCCCGGCTCCGGCGGCGGAATTCTCATCGATGGGCTCGACGAACTTCCATTGCGGGATCCGTCGGCCACAGGCCCCCGCTCCCCCGTTACGTCCCGCTTCGCCGTCCCCACACGTCGGACCTGCGGTGATGCCACAGCCCGCCGGCACGACGTGACGCGGCTTTGTCGAGGAGCATCGTGTGGGGGTGCGCCGCCATCGCGATCACGTACGCGAGTCAGAAAGAGGATGGGCGGGGATGTCGAGAACGTGTGGGCGGCTCCGTCCTTGGAGTGAAGGCGGCCAGAATGGGTCGCATCAGTACCGAGGAGAGACACCATGGCCAAGTACCTGCTGCTCAAGCACTACCGTGGCGCCCCGGCACCGGTCAACGACGTGCCCATGGACCGGTGGACGCCCGAGGAGATCTCGGCTCACATCCAGTACATGCACGACTTCGCGGCCCGGCTCGAGGGGACCGGCGAGTTCGTCGACGGGCAGGCGCTCGCCCCCGAGGGGACGTTCGTGCGGTACGACGGTGAGGGGCGCCCGCCGGTCACCGACGGGCCGTTCGCCGAGACCAAGGACCTGATCGCCGGGTGGATGGTGATCGACGTCGACAGCTACGAGCGCGCCGTCGAGCTGGCCGGGGAGCTGTCGGCCGCCCCCGGGGCGGGCGGGAAGCCGATCCACGAGTGGCTCGAGCTGCGCCCGTTCCTGGCTGCGCCGCCCACCATCACGGAGTGACCCCGTCCATGGACGAGGCACTGCTCCGGAGCCTCACACCAGGCGTCCTCGCGATCCTCGTCCGCCGCGGAGCAGACTTCGCGGCGGCCGAGGACGCCGTGCAGGACGCCCTGGTCGAGGCGGTCCGTGTCTGGCCGGCCGACCCGCCGCGGGATGCGAAGGGCTGGCTGGTCACCGTGGCCTGGCGGCGGTTCCTCGACGCGACCCGGGCGGACGCCTCACGGCGCAGGCGTGAGGACCGCGTCGAGGAGGAACCGGCGCCCGGGCCCTCACCCGCGGTGGACGACACGCTCCAGCTCTACTTCCTGTGCGCCCACCCCTCACTGACGCCGTCGTCGGCGGTCGCGCTCACCCTGCGCGCCGTCGGCGGTCTCACCACCCGCCAGATCGCCCAGGCGTACCTGGTGCCCGAGGCGACCATGGCGCAGAGGATCAGCCGGGCGAAGCGGACCCTCTCCGGCGTGCGCTTCGATCAGCCCGGCGACGTCGCCACCGTGTTGCGCGTCCTCTACCTGGTCTTCAACGAGGGCTACTCCGGCGACGTGGACCTCGCCGCCGAGGCGATCCGGCTGACCCGGCAGCTCGCCGGCGCGATCGACCACCCTGAAGTGGCGGGGCTGCTCGCCCTCATGCTGCTCCACCATGCCCGGCGCGCCACCCGGACCGCCTCCGACGGCAGCCTCGTACCGCTCGCCGAGCAGGACCGCGGCCGGTGGGACACGGCGTCGATCGCCGAGGGCGTCCGCGTGCTGCAGGCGGCCCTCGCCCGCGACCGGTTGGGCGAGTTCCAGGCCCAGGCCGCCATCGCGGCGCTCCACGCCGACGCGCGCACCGCCGGGGAGACCGACTGGGTGCAGATCGTGGAGTGGTACGACGAGCTCGCGCGTCTGACGGAGAGCCCGGTCGTACGCCTCAACCGCGCGGTCGCCATCGGCGAGGCGGACGGACCGCGCGCCGGCCTGGCGGCGCTCGCGGCGCTGGACGACTCTCTGCCCCGCCACACCGCGGTGGCCGCGTACCTCCACGAGCGCGACGGCGACCTGACGACCGCGGCCCGGCTGTACGCCGAGGCGGCCCACAAGGCACCCAACCTCGCCGAGCGGGACCACCTGACGCGTCAGGCCGCCCGGCTCAACGCCCGTCTGCGTTCGTGACGCCCCCGTGCCGTCAGAGACTCTCGTCGGGCGCCGGGGGGCTTTTCGCGACGAAAGTCGTGCGCACGGTCATCGTTCGTAGGACGAAGGCCGCGTCCACGGGCTTCTAATGTTGTGCGCATGACCAGTGACACGGAGGACGATGCCGGCGGACGCCGATGGCCGCGGGCTGCGATGGGGATCGTGGCGGGACTGCTCGCCGCGGCGGGCGTGTGCGCGGTCTTCTGGTGGCTGGGGCTGAACCTGGGCTTCGGCGCGGCCTGGCTGTCCGGGAAGGCCGCGGTCAAGGCGGGCTTCTTCGTCGCCGCCGGAGGCCTCGCCGGTGTGAGCATGTGGTGGCAGGGGCGTCGTGCGTCGCGGTCCACGCCGCCCGAGGGGACGGACTGAGGCGCCCTCCGGTAATGCCTCACGGGCGGCGGGCCAGCAAGTGGGCGTCCAGGAAACCCCGTTCGGAGTCCGGGTCGTGGATCAGCCGGGCGAAGGGGGCGAGGCCGGCTTCGGCCAGCAGCTCGGCGAAGCGGTCCACCGGCCAGCTGTAGGCGGGCGTCACCTTGTGGTCGAAGCGGACCGGCTCCGTTCGTCCGTCGGTCGCGAAGAACGAGACCAGGAGCAGGCCTCCTGGTGCCAGGACGCGTACTTGTTCGGCGAGCAGCGCGGGCAGTTCCCCCGGCGGGGTGTGGATCATCGAGTAGTGGGCCAGGACGCCGCCGAGCGCGCGGTCCTCGACCGGCAGGGCCTCCATCCGGGCCTCGTCGAACCGGATCGCCGGATGGGCCCGCCGGGCGTGGTGGACCATGGCCGGGGAGATGTCGAGCCCGAAGGCGTCCAGTTCGAGGTCGTGCAGCATGGCCGTCAGATGTCCGGGGCCGCATCCGACGTCGGCCGTCCGCGGGTTTCCCGTACCGCGCACCAGCTCGGCGAAAGTGCCGATCATGGCCCGCGCGAACGGCCGCGTCTCCAGCCGGTCGGCGAACAACGACGCGTAGAGGTCGACGACTTCGTCGTAGGCCGCTCGGGTTTCGTCCTGGTGTTCCGCCACGGGGAGGAAGCTAACATCCGGGGGCGCGGCCTCGGCCATGATCGGCCGGACGGGCGCTGGTCTCGTCCGACCACCGATCTCGACTGCAGGGGAGCAGACTGTGCGTACCGCCACGGTGACGGCCGACGGCGACCGGATCCGCTGGGTGGAGCTGCCGGGCCGGGAGCCGTCCCGCGTCTACGTACACGGCCTGGGTGCGACGTCGCCCGCCCACTTCACCGAGGTCGCGGTACACCCGCTGCCGGCCGGCCGCCGTTCGCTGCTGATCGACCTGCTCGGGCACGGCATGAGCGACCGGCCGACGGACTTCGCCTACACGCTGGAATCGCACGCCGACGCCCTTGCGACCGCTCTTGATTCCGCGGGCGTCGCCGGAGCCGAGGTGATCGGGCACAGCATGGGCGGCTCCGTGGCCATCGTCCTGGCCGCCCGCCACCCCCGCCTGGTCTCCCGCCTGGTCCTGGTCGACGCCAACCTCGACCCGATCCCGCCGGCGCCCGGCTCCGGCGGCAGCAGCGGCATCGCCGCGTACTCCGAGGAGGAGTTCCTGGCCGGCGGCTGGGCGGAGGTCCGCGACCGGGTCGGCGCCCACTGGTGGTCCACCATGCGGCTCGCCGGCCGGGAAGCCCTCCACCGCAGCGCCGCGCACCTCATCCGCGGGACCGTTCCCACCCTGCGCGAACTGCTGGCGGACCTGAAGATTCCGCGCGCCTACCTCCTGCCCGAGGCCGGCGGCCCGCTCCCCGGCGGCGACGAACTCGCCCGGGCCGGGGTGTCCGTCGTCCCGATCCCGGACTGTGGCCACAACATCATGCCGGACAACCCGCAAGCCTTCGCGAGCGCCACCGCGGCGGCGCTCGCGGAACACGCCCGGCCGTAAGGGCCCATCCGTAAGGGCCCGGTCGGGATCGGCCTGCGAAGTCGGGTCAGGGCCGGTAGCCGGTTCCGTACGTGATCGAGTGGTGCACGGCGTTCGAGTTGTACGAACTCCGGTCGCTGCTCGCCTGCGACGTGCGGGCCAGCTCTATCAGCAGGCCTTCCGCATTCTCCGTACGACGCTTGCCGCGGCGCAGCAGGGTCCTCACCATCCATGCCGCCGCCACACCCATCAAGCCCAGGAACACACCCAGCTCGACCACGCCACATCCCCCTTGCGAACGCCGACTTCGGACCTGGCCATGTCATCACCACAGCGTCCGTGTCGGCAAGGTCGTTTCGGGGTCATTGGCGGGCGCGGCGGGTGGGGCGGGGGGTTTCCGCCGGGGTTTCCAGGGGGCCCTCGGCCAGCACGGTCAGGACGCGCAGCAGGGTTTCGCGGTCGGCGGGGGTGAGGGAGGCCAGGGCCTCGGCGTGGACCTCGTCGACGATCCGCCGGCTGGTGGCGGCGAGCGCTGCTCCCTTTTCGGTGACCGCGATGATGCGTGCCCGCCGGTCCTTGGCGGAGGGCCGCCGCTCGGCCAGGCCCGCCTTCTCCAGGGCGTCGACCGTGACGACCATCGTCGTCTTGTCCATGTCGCCGATCTCGGCCAGTTGGATCTGGGTCCGCTCCTCCTCCAGCGCGTGAACGAGGACGCAGTGCATCCGGGCGGTGAGGCCGATCTCGCCCAGGGCCGCTGCCATACGGGTGCGCAGGGCGTGGCTGGTGTGGTCCAGGAGGAAGGAGAGATCGGGCTGGGTTCGGGCGGGCGCCATCGCGGTCATACGACGAGTCTAGCAATTCGATCCGTTGAATATCGTCTGCAACGAAACTATCTGCTACGGTTCCGATGTTCCTTTGGGGCTGTGCCGATGGGAGAGACACCTATGAATCCTGTTGCTGTTGCTGCGGAAGTTCCCGCACCTGTCGGGCCCGGGGGCCGGGGGGTGCGGTCGCGGTGGACCGCGCTCGGTGTGCTCGCCACCGGAATGCTGATGACGGTCCTCGACGGCAGCATCGTCACCGTGGCGATGCCCGCCATGCAGAACGACCTCGGCTTCACTCCCGCCGGGCTGAGCTGGGTCGTCAACGCGTACCTGATCGCCTTCGGCAGTCTGCTGCTGCTCGCCGGACGTCTCGGCGACCTGATCGACCGCAAGCGGATGTTCCTGGCCGGGACCGCGGTGTTCACTGCCGCGTCGGTACTCGCCGGGTTCGCCGACTCCCCCGCTCAGCTCATAGCCGCCCGGTTCCTCCAGGGCGCCGGAAGCGCGATGGCCTCCGCGGTCGGCCTCGGCATCCTGATCACCCTGTTCACCGAGGCCCGCGAGCGTGCCAAGGCCATCGCCGTCTTCTCGTTCACCGGCGCGGCCGGCGCCTCGCTGGGCCAGGTGTTCGGCGGGATCCTCACCGACGGCCTCGACTGGCACTGGATCTTCTTCATCAACCTGCCCATCGGGCTCGCCGCCGTGCTGCTCGCCGTGCCCGCGCTCCCCGCCGACCGGGGGCTGGGGGTGCGCGCCGGTGCCGACGTACTCGGGGCGCTGCTGGTCACCGCGGGGCTGATGCTCGGCATCTACTCGGTGGTCGGCGTGGAGGAACACGGGTGGGCATCCCCGCACACCCTCGGTCTCGGGGGCGTCGCCGTGGCCCTGCTGGTCCTGTTCGTCCGGCGCCAGGGCCGTGGGGGCAACCCGCTGATCCCGATGCGGATCCTGCGCTCGCGGACCGTGGTCGGGGCCAATCTGGTCCAGATGCTGATGGTGGCCGCGTTGTTCTCGTTCCAGGTCCTGGTGGCGCTCTACCTGCAGAAGGTACTGGGGTACGGGGCCGCCGCGACGGGTCTGGCGATGCTTCCGGCGGCCGTGGTGATCGGAGTGGTCGCTCTGGGCGCGTCGGCCCGGCTGATGGCCCGGTTCGGCGAACGGCGCGTGCTGGTGACCGGTCTGGCCCTGCTCGTCCTCGCGCTCGCCCTGCTGACGCGGCTGCCGGTCCATGCCCGGTACGCCACCGACCTGCTGCCGGTGATGCTGCTCGCCGCGGGGTTCGGGCTGGCCACGCCGGCGCTCACCGCTCTGGCGATGTCCGGGGCCGGGAAGGAGGACGCGGGGCTCGCCTCGGGGCTGTTCAACACCACCCAGCAGATCGGGATGGCGCTCGGCGTGGCCGTCCTCTCCACCCTGGCCGCCTCCCGCACCCGAGGCCTGGCCGCTGCCGGCAGTGGCCCGGCCGAAGCCCTCACCGGCGGCTACCACGTGGCCTTCGCGACGGGTACGGGGCTGCTGCTCGGCGCGATCGCCCTGAGCGGGCTCCTGCTGCGCAGGCCGCGCAGCGCGTGACGGTGCGGCGCCGAAGGGCCGAGGCCGTTTGGGTGGCCGCTGGCCCCTGGCCCCTGGCCCCTACGTCATCTGCGGGGCGGGGGACTGTACGGGGACGGTGCAGGCGGCGTGGTCCGTGTGGTCCGTGTGGTGGCGTTCGAGGTGGAGGGCGAGGTCGGCGCGCTCGCGGCGGGCGGTGTCCGCCTCTTCGCGAACCCTGTCCAGGCGCTCCTCCAGGTGGGCGACGCGCTCGCGGTAGCGTTCGAGCTCGGCCCGTACGAACTCGACGTCGGCCACCTGCTGCGCGGTCTCCTTGCGGATCCGCTCCGTCTCCTCGTCGAAGCCCTGCCTGGCCGCGTCCAGTTCGGCGATGGCCTGCTCCGCGGCCTCCTCCGCCAGGGTGGTGCGCTGCTCGGCGGCGAGCGTCCGCTGGGCCGAGGCCTTGGTCACCGTCTCGATGCGCGACTCGGCGGCGGCCGAGTCGGTGATGATGGCGAGCTCTTCGATGTAGACCGGCAGGTCCGTGGCCAGCCGGGACATCAGGGCCAGGAGGTCCTCGCGGGTTCCGGGTTCGTCCGGGAGGGCTTGCGTCGTGTCCGTCGCGGGCCGGGGAGCGGCCGCCTGGGGGGCTGCGGGTGCGGGCGCCGTCGCCGCCTTGGCCGCTTTCTCGGCCTCGGCCGCCTGGCGCTTCTCCTCCTTGCGCTCCTGCCGCTTCGTGCGGAAACGGCGGAAGGCGCCGAGTGCGTTGTGGTCCGGGTGGGCGCAGTAGCGGGGCGCCGGGGCGTCCGGCGTCGGCGCTTCGGCGTGGTTGCCGCAGTCCGGGTAAGCGCACACCGGAAGCGTCTCAACGGCCCCAACGGTCATTTTTCCGTCCTTCATGATCAGGAGATGTGCCGATCACGCTAGACGCGGGCAGGGGCCAACGGGCTTTGCGGAGAGGCCTCGTAAGCAATCGGTAAGACACTCACCAGGGGGTGGACCGGCGGCGGAAGGGGTGGCCGGAGGCGGCCTCCGTGAGCCAGGTGCCGTCGCCCAGGGGGGCGAGTTCGTACGGGCTCCTCCCCACCTCGACGGCGAGCTCGCCTCCGACCGTGCCCGTACGGACGTCGACGAGGTGGTAGCGGTACCACTCCTGCTGTGCGCCCTCGTCCTCGCCGCCCAGCGTGACGACGGCCGTGTCCGGGGTGAGGTAGCCGCCGGCCCATTCCACGAAGTCCGCCTCCGGGTCGTGGCCGAAGGCCTCCACGGGGAGGGTGAAGAGCACGTCGCCGCTGGGGTGGTGGTGGAAGGCGACGTCGTTCTGCCCGTGGTCGACGGTCATGAACTGCTCGCCGCCCGGCGCCATGTCGACGAGGCAGCGGTCGACCCACGGGTACGTGGCGAATTCCGGCTCGGCGCCGATGGCCGGGGCCGCTCCGCGGAAGATGACGGTGCCGTCCTGGCCCTCTCCGACGTCGAGGTACACGCTGCCGTCCGTCGGGTGCACGAGGTGGATTCCGCCGTGCCCCGACGTGTCCAGTTCGTGGCGGGCGACGACGGTGCCGCTGTCCGCGTCGTACGCGACCCACTGGTCCGACTGCCCGCGGCCGGCCATGACGTCCGGGCGGTAGACCCAGACCGTGCGGGCGTCCAGGGAGAGCACACAGCCGGGGCGGTGCCCGTACGGGGTGTCCGAGTGCGGCTCGAACGACGAGGTCCACGCCACCTCGCCGGCGGCGGTGAGGCTGACGATCTCGTTCAGGGTGGTGTACACCGCCCCGCGGAGGTCGGGCCGGACCGCCGAGGACACCACCTCGTCCCCGGCGCGCGGGCGGAACACGGCGGTGGGCGCCAGTTCGCCGAAGCCGGCGCAGGCCAGGTCGTAGGCGTGGATCCGCCCGTCGAGGTGGCGGGTGATGACCTGACGGGTGCGCGGCAGAGGCATGCGGCGAGGATAGGGGGCGGTCGGCGGGGGACTCGGGTCAGGGGCGTTCGGCGGGCTTCGCGGCCAGGGAGTTCAGGAGGGCCGCGGCTCGTTCGGCGTCGTCGACCGTGACCGCGAAGTCCTTGCCCTTGGAGCGGATGACCAGGCACGCGCCGCTGCGGAGCATCACCGTCGTGCCCAGACCGCTGAGGCGGTAGCCCCAGCCGCCGACCTGCGCCGGGGTGCGGGGCTCGGCGCGGGCCCAGTCGATGTCCGCCGCGGCCCAGCGCCGTACCGGCCACCCTAGGGGGCCGAAGGCCACGTCCAGACCGCGCTCGGCGATGCGTACGCGTACCGAGGAGCAGGTCAGTACGGTCATCGAGACCACCGCGAACGGCACGATCAGCAGCCACATCGGCTTCGTGAGGTCGCCGATCCCGGCGATCAGCGCGGCCAGTGCGACCAGCCCGGTGACGGCCGCGAGGAGGGTCAGCCACGGGTTCGTGGTGCGGGAGAGCCATACCCGGCGTTCGCCTGCGGGGATGTCCATCCGGGGGCCCTGCGGGGGCGAGGCGGGGGCGGTGGGCCGGCGGCTCGCGAGTGTGCCCGCGAGGGCGGCCACCGCTGCCGCCACGACCGTGACCACGGCCCCGACGGTGACCGAGTCCGCGTCGTGCCAGTCCGCGTGGTGGAGGTTCGCCCGTACGATCGCGAGCTGCTCCCCCGCCAGCAGCACCCCGCACGAGAGGAGTACCGCCGCACGCCAGCGGCGGGCCGCACGCCAGAACACGGCGGCGGCGACGAGCACGGTCCAGATCGAGGCCGGCAGCAGTATGGCGCCCCAGAGCGGAAGCGAGCCGTCGGGCCGGCCGAAGGCGCCCCAGTGCGTTGCCAGTCGGTCCTCCAAGCCTCTGCGCGCCGCCAGGGGCAGCGCCACGAGCAGGGCGAGGACCCCGGCCGCCCAGGCGGCCGTTCCCCACGCCGCCACGCTCTTCGATCCCCCGCGGTCCTTCACTGCGCCTCCTTGATCATCTCTATGAGTTCGGCCTTGCCGTACCCCAGTCGCGCGCCGTCGGCCACCAGCTCCCGTACGCGCTCCAGCAGCGCCGACCGTCCGTCCGCGCCGCCGGCCACGGTGACCCCGCGACCGCGCCGGAACTCCAGCAGCCCTTCGTCGCGCAGGGCGCGCAGGGCCCGTAGGACGGTGTTGGCGTTGACGCCCAGCGCCTGCGACAACTCCCGCGCGGGCGGCAGCCGGTCGCCCGGACCGCACTCCCCGTCGGCGATGGCGCGCCGGACGGCGCCGGCCACCTGTTCGTGGAGTGGGCGGTTGTCCGCGATGTTCAGCCTCAGCAGCATGATGCCAATGACGCTAGCACCATTCGCTCTATTCGGCAGCCATCAATCCGGTCGACATCCGGATCGTGGTGGCGTTGGGTGGACGGCATGCCGGAACTGCGTACCGCGCGTCTTCTGCTCCGCCGGTGGCGGGAGTCCGACCTCGAGCCGTGGGCGGCGATGATGGCCGATCCCGAAGTCCGCGAGCACCTGGGGGAACTGCTGACGCGAGAGCAGAGCGACGGCGCGGTGGCGCGCATGCGCGCCGAGTTCGACCAGCGGGGTTTCGGGTGGTGGGCGCTCGAAAGCCGGGAGAGCGGCGAGTTCCTCGGCCGCGCCGGCTTGGACGTGGTGGACGAGGGCATGCCGTTCGCGGGGGTGGACGTCGGGTGGCGGCTGGCGCGTTCGGCGTGGGGGCACGGTTACGCCACCGAGGCCGGTCTGGCCTGTCTGGCCTTCGGCTTCGAGACCCTCGGGCTGCCGGAGATCATCGCGACGACCACCCTCGCCAACGTGCGCTCGCAGGCCGTGATGCGCCGGATCGGCATGGCGCGGGACCCGGCCGAGGACTTCGAGGACCCGAGCGTGCCCGAGGGGCCGCTTCGGCGGTGCGTGCTGTACCGGACCTCACGCCCGGCGCCCGGGGCCCGGGGCCCGGGGCCCGGGGGACGATCGCCTCGTGACGCGTGACGATGGTGACGGCTGTCTTCCGGACAACGCGCAGGCCGAGGCCGGTGTTCGCTTCGATGCGCTCGGGGCGCTGTTCGATCCCACGACCTTCCGGCACGTCGAGGGGCTGGGGATCGCTCCCGGGTGGCGGTGCCGGGAGGGGGGCCGGCGGCTCCTCGGTCGTGTCGTGGCCGGCCGACCGGGTCGGGCCCGGCGGGCAGGTCGTCGCGACCGACATCGACACGTCCTGGGCCGCGCCGACCGAGGGCGGGATCGTCGAAGTGCCGCGCCATGACGTGGGGCGGGAGGAGCCGCCGGGGAGCGGTTTCGACCTGGTCCACGCGCGGCTGGTGCTCGTGCACGTGGCCGACAGGGAGCAGGTCCTGCGGGCGATGGCCGGCGCGCCGCGGCCCGGCGGGTCGCCGATCGTGGAGGATGCCGATCCGGCGGCGCAGCCGCTGATCTGCCTGGCCGAGTACGGGCCCGAGCAGGTCTTGGCCAACAGGCTGAGGGCCGGGTTCCGCGCGCTGCCGGCCGCCCGCGGCGCCGATCTCGCGTACGGCGCAAGCTGCCCCGGCTGCTGCGGGGTGCGGGACTGACCGACGTCGCCGCGGACGCGTACTTTCCGGTGACCTCGGCCGCCTGCGATGTGCTGGAGGCGGCGACGGTCAGGCAGGTGCGCGGCCCGCCGGTCGGGGCGGGCCTCGCGACCGGCGAGGAGATCGACCGGCATCTCGCGAGCGTCGAGTCGGGCCGCCTCGACCTCACCACCGCCCCGATGATCTCCGCGTGGGGCGCCGCCCGGTCTAGTTGATCCAACCGCCTTGGCGGGCCGGGCGGGCTGCCGCGTGGCGGTTCTCGGCTCCCGGTTCTGTGGTGCCCGAGGAGAGGCGGTTGCGGACGGTGCCCGGGGCGAGGGCTGCCCGTTCGGCGACCTCTTCGATCGAGGCGCCCTCGCTGATGGCGTCGGCGGCGACGACCGGGTCGATGTAGCGGTTGCCCGTGTGGACGCTGCGGATGACGGTGGCCAGTTCGTGGGCGGAGACCGCCTTGAGGACGAAGCCGTTGACCCCGTGGGTGAGGGCGCGCTTGAGCCGGCCGGGCAGGGCGTGACCGGTCACGATCACGGTTTTGCAGCTCGGGAGGACCTCCGTCAGCCTCTCGACCACCGCCACCCCGTCCTTGCCGGGCATCTGGAGATCGAGCACGGCGACGTCCGGCCTGTGGTGCAGTGCCATCTCGATCGCGTCGGGGCCGGTGGCCGCCTCGGCCACGATCTCCAGGTCCTCCTCCAGGGAGAGCAGTGCGGCGAACGCGCCGCGGATGAGGTAGTCGTCATCGGCCAGCAGGACGCGGATCATCGACGTCTCCCTGTCGGTGGGTGCGCGGTCGGTCGGTGGGTCTGCCCGGCCGAGGGGCCGTGGCGCAGGGTTCCGGAGCGGTAGCCGTCGGCCACCTCGCGGATCTCGTGGTGGAGGCCCCGGGCGGAGGCGCAGGCGTTCTTCCGCGACGACGAGCCGGGTCCGGGCCTCGCGGGCGGCGTTGAGCTGCCACAGGACTGCGAGGAACCGGACGGAGGACCGCATCAGCGTGCCGATGACCGCCCAGGTGGTGGCCGTGAAGGCGAGTACGGCAGGGGCGGCGGCCGGCGCGCGGGCGCCCGCGGCGAGGGACGGGGGCGAGTGCCACCGCCGGGTGTGGGAGTTGCGCGAGGACCAGGGCGATGGTGACGGAGGCCAGGATCAGCCCGCGCGAGTGGTCGATCAGGCCGGGTTCGACGCGGACCGCGTCGAACCCGGCGTCTCCGGGTGGCCCGTAGCACCTCCAGAGACCTGTGACCTCGATCACATGCCGTTCGGTGATGGCGTTCATGCCTCGATCTTTGCGTTCCGTGCACCGGCTTCGCAGTGAGTGGCCTCATGGGTTCGCATGACAGATGTCATGGACCGGCGCGGTGCCCTTCAGGCCGCACATCGGGGCCCCGGGCGTACACGCGATGTGCGGGTGCCGCGCGGCCCGGTCGGCACCGCGCCGCGCGTTCGGCGTACGAGCGGCCCCCCGGCGCCCCCCGGCGCCCTCAACCGCCCGGCGGGCCGGGCTCACCCGCTCCGTCCCTCTCGGCGCCGACTCGGCCGGGTGGGGCGGATCTGCTCCTGGTTCGGCGTGGCCGGGGTGGCCCGTCCGGTGGGTCCCGGAACCTGGGTTGTGCGCGGCGGTGCCCCCTCCCTCGGTACTCCCTCCCCCGACAGGTACTGAACGCCGGTGGGAACGCTTCGGTCCCTGTCCCTTCAGTCACTACCTGAACCTGCAGGTCAGGGGGTTGAGGCCGGTGGTCCAGGGACTGAAGGGACCCAACTTTCCAGTTATGAGCCAGATATGAACTACCAGGCTTCTTATATGCATGCGCGCATACACACACGCACATAAAGAGCGGAAGTAGTGATTCTGAGTCCCTTCAGTCCCTGAGTCCTGAGGCGCAAGGCTTTGACCTGCATGTTTACTGAGGGACTGAAAAGAGAGGGACTGAACGAGGGCCTGAGTGGTTCAGTACCTGTCTCAGGACCCGTCTGCCGGAGCCCGCGGTCGGCATGCAGGTCTGGCGTCGTACTCGAGGGCTGCTGGAGCCGACGGTCGGGGGCGGTGGGCCAGCCGCGACACGCCCGGGGTGGCAGCCGATTCGAAGACAGAACTTTTCCGGACGAACCAGGGTAGAACTTCAGGGACTGAGGGACTGAAGGGACTGAATTCTCGATATAGCGGTGCCTGGCGCCCGAGCCCCCGCGGTCCCTGCGGTAATCTCCGCAATAGTGAATCTTCAGTCCCTCTGGTCCCTGAGGCGCAGGTCAGCCAGCCTGTAGGTCAGGGACCGGGTCAGGGGACACGAACAGCCGTGCCCGACAGCCGCCCCCGACACCGCGTCAAGGAAGAGCCAGTGCTGGTCCATCCCGAGAACCCGCGCCGCGGCGCGACCGGCGGGACGGCGCTGGACGTGGCGGCCTGGCTGGCCTCGCGCGGCTATCCGGTGCACCCCTTGGCCCCCGGCACCAAGACGCCCGCCGCGAACTGCCGGGAGTGCACCGGCCGTCACCACTCCCCCGAGGCGTGCCCCTGCCATGCGCAGGGCCGTTGGTGCCACGGGTTCCACGCGGCCACCACCGACCTGGACACCCTGCGCGAATGGTGGCGCAGGGAGCCCGAGTTCGGCATCGGCGTGGCCTGTGGCGCCGCCGGGCTCGTCGTCATCGACGTCGACGCCCACGCCTGCGGGCTGCCCGACCGGCAGCGGCTGCTGCCCGGCATCCCCATCGACGACCGCGTCGACCTGACCGGACTGCAGAGCGGATTCGACACCTTGGCGCTGCTGGCCGCCCACCGGTCCCGGCCCGACCCCTGCGAGGACGCCTCGACCCTGCGGGTCCGCACGCCGTCCGGGGGGATGCACATCTGGTACCGGGCGCCCAAGGGCGGGCCACGGTTGCGGTGTTCCAGCGGGTCGAGCTCCCGGGTCGCGCTCGCCTGGCAGGTCGACGTACGGGCCGAGGGGGGCTACATCGTGGCTCCGACGACGCGCACGGCCGCCGGGGTCTACGAGGCGCTGCCGGGGGCCCGGGTACCCGCGTCCCTGCCGCTGTGGCTGGCGGCAGAGCTCGTCCGTACGGGACACGCGGACTCCCCCGCGCCCGCCGAGCCCTCCCCCGGCCCTTCTCCCGCCCCCGCAGCCGTACGGGGGCTTCCCCTGCGGGGCGGTCGACAGGAGGCCGGGAGACGGCTGCTGAGGGGCCTTCTGGAGGAGGTCGGCTCCTGTGGGGCGAGCCCGTCCGGAACGGCCTTCAGCGAGAAGCTCAACCGTGCCGCCTTCACCGCGGGCGGGCTCGTCGCGGGCGGCCATCTCGACGCGGCGGAGGGCCGCCTGCTCCTGCTCGAAGCGGCGGACCGGGCGCGGCCCCGCCAGTCCCGCCGCAACGTCCTCATCGTCGAGTCAGGGCTGCGCGCCGGAAGCGATCGGCCGATCCACCCCAAGGAACGCACATGAGCAGCGCCAAGAGCACGGGGTTCAACGCCCAGGCGGCGGCGGAACAGCTCGCCGCGTTCACGGCCGAGGTGACGGTGGATCAGGGCGTGACCGGTGAGCCCGCAGGATCGCGCGCCGGATCGCCGGCGCCCACGGCGTCGGCCGCGTTCGCCGCCGCCGCCGCGGCGCGCGGCAGGCGGCGCCTGCCCGCCCAGCAGAACGCTGCCCCGGTCCCCGCCGGCGGGGGCGGCGCCGACTTCATCCAGACAGGCCTCCTGCACAACCTCAGCGACCGCGGCAACGCCAAGCTGTTCGCCCACCTCCACCACGACCGGTTCCGGCACGTCGAGGGGCTCGGCTGGTACGTCTGGGACGAGTACCGCTGGAAGCGCACCGGCGGCGAGAAGGCCGCGATCTGGGCCGCGGGCGACATGGCGGAGGAGCTGCCGATCCACGACTCGCGCGGCTACTTCACCGACCGCGAGCTGTCCCAGCACCGCAAGCGCGCGATGTCCACCTCGGGCGTCAAGGCCATGCTCACCCAGGCGAAGGCCTCCCCCGAACTGGCCCTGGACCCCGACACCCTGGACGGGGACAAGTACGCCCTGTGCACCCCGGCGGGCGTCGTGGACCTCCGTACGGGCGACCTGCACAAGCCCGACCCCACGCGGGACCTGCACTCGCGCGCCACGCACCTGGCGCCCGAGGCGATGCCGACGCCCCGGTTCCACCGCTTCCTCGACGAGACGTTCGGGGACGACGAGAAGGGGCAGGAGATGATCAACTTCCTTCATCTCCTGCTCGGCTACTCCATCACCGGCGACGTCGGCGGGCAGGTCCTGCCCTTCCTCTACGGCGTCGGCGCGAACGGCAAGTCCGCCCTCCTCGACGTCGTCATCAAGATCCTCGGGGACTACGCGGACGTGGCGCCGCCCGGCTTCCTGATGGAGCGCGGCAAGTTCAACGAGCACTCCACTGAGCTGACCGAGCTGCACGGCCGGCGCCTGTTCGTCTGCAGCGAGCTCAAGCCGCACGACAAGTTCGACGAGGCCCGGGTCAAACTGCTGACCGGTGGCGACCGGCTCAAGGCCCGGCGGATGCGGCAGGACTTCTTCAGCTTCGAGCCCACCCACAAACTCTGGCTGCTCGGCAACCACCGTCCCGAGGTCGGCACCGGCGGACATGCGTTCTGGCGCCGCATCCGGCTCATCCCGTTCGAGAAGGTCGTCCCCGACCACCGCAAGATCGACAATCTGGCGGAGACGCTCGTACAGGAGGAGGGCCCCGGCATCCTGCACTGGATGATCCAGGGGGCCAAGGCCTATCTCGCCGCCAAGCCGGCCCTGACGGGGCCGAGCGTCGTCCGCAGCGCCACGCAGGCGTACGCGACGACCGAGGACCACATCGGGCGGTTCCTCGGCGAGTGCTGCACCACGGGCGGGGCCGACCTGCCCGATCCCCGCGACCTCAAGGTCGAGCAGGGCGCCCTGTACCGGGCGTACAGTGCCTGGTGCCTCGACGGCGAGGGGCTGCGGCCCGCGACCACGCGCGCGTTCGCGACACGCATCCGCGCCGAGGTCGGCGTCGCCTCGCCCAACGAGATGCTCCGCTCGAACGGGCAGAAGTTCTACCCCGGACTGGCTCTCCTGGCCGATGAGGAGCAGACTCCGCGCGAGGCGAACAGGGCAACCACGACGTGATCGGACGATGGGTGATGCCGCCCCGGGGTGGGCACGCCTACGATGGACAAGGACGATGAACAGACCCACCACCCGGCAGCGGCCCGCAGGGCCCTGCTGTATACCGGCATCGGCGCCGCCGTCCGCGGCGTGGAGGGACCAGGGGCTCCACCGGGCCCACGTGATCGAGGAGGGACCCAGGCCATGAGCTCGCTACTGACATCAAGCGATCTCGCCCACGAGGACAAAGTGGTGTGGCTGGAGGACCCCGAAGAGCTCGACTACGTGCGCCAGGCCCTGGACAAAACGCCCCGCCGCCGGGGGAAGCCGCGCTACCACCGGGACGGGCGCATGATCGGCTTCACCGAGCTCGGCGACACCGCCGAGGCGGATCCGGACAGCGGTCTGCAGAAGCGGCGCGTCTTCTACCTGCTGCCGCACGACCGGGATGCCGAGCCGCACGGCCTGTACCGGGAGGGCGCGCCGGGCGAGGCCGTCGACCCGCGGACGATCGGGCCGCGGCAGGTGGGCAGGAAGACCGAGCGCTCCCAGCGCGGTCTGTCGGCGCCCACGGTCGCGTGACACCGGCCGCCTTCCGCGCCTGATTTCGGCTGCTTTGTTCCGTCGCCCGGCTTCCGGATTCCTGGTTTCCGTTTCTTGTTCGTGATTCCGTTTTTCAGTCCCTTGAGTCCCTCCGGTCCCTGTTCGGTCCCTGTCCTGTCCCCCGTTCCGGGTCAGGACAGGGCGAGGACGCAGAGCTCGTGGTCTTCCGGATCCGCCAGGCAGGTCCACGGAACGTCGCCCTGGCCGAGGTCGAGATCGACGGCGCCGAGGGTCCGCAGCCGGGCCGCCTCCGCCGCTTCGTCGTCACCGGGATACCCCAGCAGGTCGAGATGGACGCGGTCCGGCACGGTCTTCACGTCGGGCGTGCGGATGAACTCGAGATACGGGCCGACGCCCCGGGCGGAGCGCAGCACCGCCTGGTCGTCGGACACCTCGTGCAGGGTCCAGTCGATCGCCGCGTCCCAGAACCGGGCCATCGCCCGCGGATCCGCGCAGTCGACCACCACCGCGGCGATCGGTCCGGTGTCCCGGTAGACCTCCCGGGGCTCCAGTACGCAGAACTCGTTGCCCTCGGGGTCGGCGAGGACCGTCCACGGCACTTCGCCCTGGCCCACGTCGGCGGGCGTCGCACCGAGGGACCGAAGGCGCGCGACGAGCTCCGCCCGGTGGGCCGCGGAGGTCGTCGCGAGATCGAGGTGCACACGGTTCTTGGTGTTCGTCCTGGGCTCCGGGACGGTGACCACGTCGATGCCGACGGCGACCGGGTCCGGCCAGACGAAGGGGCCGGCGGGTCCGACGTAGGTGGTCACGCCGGGTGTCCCGGCGGAGGCGGTCCAGCCGAGTGCCGCCGCCCAGAACCGGCCGAGCGCCGAGGCGTCGAGGGCCTTGATGTTCACCTGGACAGGTCGTAGCGGCATGGCGTGTTCGGTCCCTTCAGACCCTGTGGGCGTCGGTCGGGTGCGTCCTCAGAACGCGAAGTCGACGTAGTCGATGTCGGTGAACTCCACCAGCAGGCCGCCGGCGCGGGCTCCGTTGTCCTTGAAGTAGATCTCCTGGAGGCCTTCCGCTGCGATGGCGCGCAGCTGGGCCTCGCCGGCGCCGGCCTCCTGGGCGGCGAAGAGGCGGCCCGCGTACTCCGGGGGCAGGTGCTGGGTGATGCGGCGCATGCGGCCGTCGTCGGTGGTGCCGGGGGCGGCGGTGAAGCCGAAGCGGGCGCGGGTCTCGATGACGAGGCCGGTCGTCCGGGCGGCCTTCGTACGGGCCCGCTTGCGCACCAGGGGCTGCCAGCGGCGGCGTACCTCGGACTCCATGCGGGCGGCGAGGGCGGGCTTGGGCTGCCGGAGCCGGTCCTTGACGTAGCGCTCGACCGTGCGCTGGGAGATGCCGAGCAGGCGGGCCGCCTCGCGGGTGGACTTGAGCTGCTTGACGAGGAACCGCATCTGGGCACCCGCCGACTTGGGGACGGGGCGGGTGAAGTGCTGCTCGTCGGCTCGGGTGAGGCTGTCGTCGATCTCGGGCATGTCCGGCTACTCTCCGTCGGCCGCGGCGTCGTGGCCCTTGATGTGGCGTGCGGGGTTGAGTCCCTGGTCGAGCATCTCGACGGCCCACAGGAGGGACTGGGTGCCCTCGTGCTTGACCATGCCGGGGCTGACGCCGAGGCGGAAGCCGCCGGGGAGCGGCTTGCCCTCGGGGGTGCGGGGGAGGAAGTCGAGGGGGCTCGGGCCGTCGGAGAGGTACACCGCGCAGTCGGAGAGGACGGCGACGGGGTGGAGCCCGGCGGCGGCGAGCTTGTTCATCTTGCGGTGCATGTTGACGCGGGCCGTGGAGATGACGGCGGCGCGGATGTCGGGGCGCCAGGTGGGGCGTTCGAGGGCGGGCCAGGGTTCGCCCGGGCGGTACGCGGCGCCCTGGGGGCGTTCGCGGAGCTTGCCGATGCCGCCCTTGACGGTGGACTTGATGGCCGAGAGGACCGGTTTCAGGACGGGGTCGGGGTGCTCCTGGAGCTCGGCCATCGCCGCGAGGAACGCGGGCTCGGGGAGCGCGGAGGTGACACCGAGGTCCGCCATGGTCGCCACGTACGCGTCACGCAGGCGGGTGTACCAGGCGTCGAGGTACGGGCCGTGGTCCGGGCGGAGCCAGGCCTCGGCGGCGTGGACGGGGTGGCCGAGCTCCTGCGCGTAGGCGAGGGTCGGGGTCGCGTACCAGGCGGGGCCGGTGGGCGGGTGGCCGTTGGGTGTGAAGGGACTGGGGAGGCGCGGGTCCAGTTCGAGGGAGGAGAGGTCCGCGAGCCAGCAGCCGGGGATCTTCGGGTCGAAGCGGGGGCCCTGGGTGTGGACGGCGGGGCCGATGCCGACGGGGAGGCGGTTGGCCGCCGCGGCGAAGGCCATGTTCACGTCGATGCCGACGGCGTGGGTGCGGGTGCATTCGGCGTCGGTGAGCAGCTGGGGGTCGCGGATCCAGTCGTACGCCTCTTCGTCGAGGACCTGGTCCGGGGTGCGCTGGTGGGCGCGGGGGTAAAGGGCGGCGACGACCGGGTGCTCGTCGGGGGCCTCGGGCGGGGCCGGGTCGACGGCTCGGGTGAGGGAGCCGGCGACGGGTGCGGACTCCCAGGTGTTGGTCTCGGGGTTGCGGGCGGCGCGGGTGGGCGGGCGCAGGGCCGTCATGAGTTCGAGGCCGGAGACGGCGGTGGAGCCGCGGGGGGTCAGGACGCGGGAGGCGTACGTGGTGAGCAGCGCGGCCAGTTCCGGAGCGGGGAGCCCGGCGGTGTGCTCGCCCCAGGCGCGGGCGTCGAGGGCGCCCCATGGGAGGACCGCGAGCTGGACGCACTGGCGGCCGGTGGTGGGGGTGGCGGGGCGGTAGATGCGGGGCCAGGGACCGAAGCCGCGGCGGGTGAGCTGCCACTTGGCCTTGGCGAGGAGCTTGAGGGTGGGGTGGTTGTCGGGGAGGCGGAGGGTGCGGCGGTCCTCGAGGGCGGGGGGCAGGCCGAGCGCCTCGGCGGCGGCGGGGGTGAGGACGAGGAGGGGGTCGCCGTCCTTGCCGTTGCGGTGGAGGCGGGGGGAGCGGAGATCGGCGTCGGGGCCGAGGGCCCAGGAGATGAGGGTGGGGAGGTCGGTGCGGGCCTTGGGAGGGAGGGGGAGGAGGAGGCCGTGGGCGGCGTGGGCCTTGTCGGTGCCGTCGAGGACGACGAGGGGACCGTTCCCTTCCAGGGGGGTGGGGCGGGCGGCGCCTGCGGCGCGCGCGGGGGTCGGGGCTCCGGCGGCGTTAACGGCGTTAACGGTCGGCGGGGCTGACGCGGCCGGTGCCGGGGGCTGTGCCGGGGTCGGCTGTTCCGGGGTCGGAGCGTTAACGGCGTTAACGGTCGGGGGTACCGGGGCCGAGGTCGGGGCCGGGGCGTTGACGGTCGGGTCCGGGTGGAGGGTGGAGAGGCCTTCGAGGAGGCGGGCGTAGGCAGCGCGCTTGGGGGCGCGGGGGGCCGTACGGCCGGTCTCCCAGGACGTGACCGTTTCGCGGCGGACGGAGAGGGCCTTGGCGATCTGGTCCTGGCTCAGGCCCGCGGCTTCGCGCAGGCGCTTGCGCTCGTCCGGGTGCGGGAGCGGGTCCTGGGCGGCTTCTTCGAGCAGCGCGTCGACCGCTGCGAAGAGGCTCTCTTGTTCGTCGGGCATCGGTACTTACCTCCGTGTGCAGCCTAGGTGAACCGCACGGCTGAACGCACATGAAGCGCACGTGGGGGCGCTGACAGCGTTAACGGCGTTAACGGCGTTAACGCCCCCGGCGTAGGTGCTGCCCCGGAGGCCCGGCTCAGAGCCGTTGCATCAGGAGCTCGGTGACGGCCTTGAGGTCGTCCGGGGTGAGGTGGGCCGTGAGGCCGTCCGCGATCGTTTCCGGGGAGTCCGTGGCGATCGTGATCCGGGGCGCGGCGGGTACCGCGGCCGGAGCGTTAACGGCGTTAACGGCGTTAACGGTCGGAGGGGCCGGAGCCGGAGCCGGGGTGGGAGCGTTAACGGCGTTAACGCCGTTAACGGTCGGCGGGGGAGTGTGCGTGCGCTGGCGCGGCGGGTTGGGGGAGCTCAGGGTCTCGTCCGCCGCCTCCTCCTGCTTCTCCTGGGGGAGCCGTCCGATCCGGCGGGCCGGTTCGACCTTGAGCTCCCCGGTGTCGACCTTCTCCTGGAGCGCCGGGGTCAGGTTCAGGAGGGTCAGGCGCTGGGAGACCCAGGCCGGCGTCTTGCCCAGCCGCTTCGCGACCTGGGCCTGGGAGCCGTGGACGTCGACGAGCTCCTGGAGCGCACGTGCCTGGTCCATGGGGGCCACGTCCACGCGGTGGACGTTGGCGATCAGCGCCGACTCCAGGATGTCCGCCGCGGAGGCGGACAGGGCGTCGTTCACATGGATGTGCATGGTCTTCAGTCCGGCGAGCTGGGCCGCCGCGAGACGGCGGTTGCCGTCGATGACCACGTACGGGGCACGGCCCAGACCGTCGGTCTGGCCCGGGTGGGCTTCCATGAACGCCATGCGGGTGGCGACGGCGAGGGGCTGGAGCTGGCCGCGGGAGATGAGGGACTGGGCCAGCTCGTCGAGTTCGGTGAGGTCCTCTCGGAGGTTGAACGGGTTGTGGGCGAGTGCCTCGATGGGGACCTCGGACGGCGCGACCATGCCGGAGGTGGGCGCTCCCGTGGCCTCCGCGATCGCCGCGCGGCGGGGGCTGACGCCGACGGGCTGGGCCCGGGCGAAGGATGCCGAGACTCCGAGTTTGTCGGCCTTGCTCATGAGATCTCCCTGGCGAGGGCGCGCAGCGCGATGGCCTGGTCGCCCTTGGGTGAGTAGACGAACAGCGGCTGCTTCACGCGGACGGCTTCGCGCTGTTCCTTGAGGTCGGGCACGATCGCCACGACACGCGGATCCTTTATGTCCATCCAGGCCTGCAGCGAGGACGTCGCGATGTAGCCGCGGCGGCCGTCGTAGAGGTTGACGACGAGGCCGAGGTAGTCGATGTCGAGGCTGAGGTCGTCGCGCAGGTCGTTGATCTGGGAGGTGAGGAGGTCGTACGCGTCGGCCGACGAATCCTCCGCCTGTACGACGATCAGCGCGCCGGAGGCACCCGGCTGCTCGGTGTCGCGGCGGCGCCCGTAGTAGATGGCGGCGTCCATGCTGAGGCCCAGGCTGGGCGGGCAGTCGATGAGGATGACGTCGTACTCGGACTCGACGGGGGCCAGCGCGCGTTCGAGGGCGGCCTCGCGGGCGCGGACGGTGGAGAGGCGGACGTCGAGGAGGAAGGCGTCCGTGCAGGCGGGCAGGAGGTGGAGGCGGTTGCCGAAGCGCTGGTCCGGGACGGGGACGATCAGGTCGGCGAGGGGGCCCTTGGCCTCGCCGGCCATGTGGCAGGTGAGGCTGTCGCCGCCGATGGGCAGTGGCTGCTGGCCGAGCTGCTTGGTGAGGTGGCCCTGGGGGTCGAAGTCGATCAGCAGGACGCGCATGCCGAGGCCGGGGAGGTCTTCGAGGTCGAGGGGGGTGGTCTCGGGGGGCTGGTGCCCGCCCACCCTGCCGTCCTCGCCGTCTTCGGTCGCAGAGCGGCGGGCCAGCTGGCGGGCGATGCGGACCGGGTGGAGGCTGTCCGGGTCCTCGGCGAGGGCCTCTGCCGTGCCGGCGGTGATGGCGGTCTTGCCGACGCCGCCCTTCTGGTTGCACACGACGATGCGGCGTACGACGGAGGGACGCCTGACGGTGGGCGCGGGGTTCATCTCCAGCCAGAGGCGGACCGCTTGGGCGAGGCCCTGGATGAGGGAGACTCCGCGGTCCTTGGAGCCGGCGCGGAAGGACTCCCACTGGCCGGAGGGCAGCCAGGTGGAGAACGATTCGGCGCCCGAGGTGTCGACGGGGGAGGGGGCGGAGGCGAGGGCGCTCCAGTGGGCGATTCCCTGGTGCACGGCGTCCTGGATGTCCACCCGCAGTTGCGCGGTGCGGATTTTCAACTCCTGGCGGAGCCACGGGGGGAGCTTGGAGACGACCTTCTCTCGGTCGCTCTGGGTCGAGGGCGAAGTCATGAGAGGGACTTTACTAACGTTCACGGGTCCATGTGCGCGCCACGCTTGGGTTTTGCTAACGAAATGGTCCGTCGTTTCGTGTGAGGGGTGGAGTTACGGGCGCCGGGTACGCGACAGGGCGGCCTCGCACACTCCGTAGCGAGCACCCCCGTGGTTCACCACGGCGTGTGCGAGGCCGCCCTGGACACGCCGTCAGCCGACCGGCACCGCCGGGGAGTCCGGGATGGTGGTCAGCCCGAGTTCGGCCCGGCACTCGGGCGAGCCCGCCGGGTCGAAGCGGGGGAGGCGGCCCGCGGGGACGATTCCCGGGAGGAGGAAGTGCCACAGGTCGAAGACGCGGGTGTGCAGGTCCTCGCGGCCGGTGCGCACGTGTGAGGTGACCTGGATACCGGTGAACGCGCCGACGAGGAGCGTCGAGAGGTCGTACAGGTCGAGCGTCGGGAAGACGTCGCCCCTGTCCTGGGCCGGCTTCAGGCAGCCGAAGGCGGTGTCGATCCAGGTGTTGTACGGGGTGGGGTCGGGGTTGGTGAAGGAGCCGAACTCGATGACGAGGCGGATGGCTGCGCGGATGCGGACGTTGGAGCGCAGTCCGTACGCCATCTGGTGGGTCAGGTCGATGACCGTCTGGAGGCCGGGCTCCTCGATGGCGGGGACGCCTTCGGAGACTTGGAACTGCTCGTCCATCAGGGTGCGGGCGAGGGCTTCCTTGGACTGGAAGTGGAAGTACAGGGCGCCCTTGGTGACTCCGGCGTGCTTGACCACGTCGCTGAGGCTGGCGGCGCCGAAGCCGAAGCGGTCGAAGGCGATGGCTGCGCCGTCGAGGATTGCTTGCCGGGTGATCTCGGCGCGTTCCTGCCGGGCCCTTGCCATGTGGGGGTCTCCTGGTGCGTTGCCGCTTGCCGCTGCTGAAGCTCGTACAAGGTTCAATCTAGTGGCGCGACCCCAAAGAAAACCAGTCGACAAGTACTTTTAAGTGGGAGTGACTGACGGTTCGTCGGAACCGGCGACCGTTAACGGCGTTAACGCCGTTAACGGTCGCGGCTCAGGACCACTCGGCGCCGGACCTCGTCCGGGACCGGGTCGCTGCGGTCCGCGACGCGGGTCACGGCCTCCGCCAGGGCGAGGGCGGAGCGCTCGGCCTCCGTGAAGTACGGGGTGTCGCGCCAGCCGGCGACCGCGAAGAGGCGCTCGTCGGTCTCGCCGAGCTTCTTCGCGATCTTGGGGTGCATGTCGAGGCACACGCCGCAGGCGTTGATCTGGCCGGCGCGGAGGTGGACGAGTTCGAGGGTCCGCTCGCTGATCCCGGTGGCGGCGACCGCCTTCCCGATGGCCGACAGGCCGGCCATGGCGCCGGGGACGACGAGGGCGGGGTTTCCCATGCGTGCGGTCATTGTGGTCTCCCGTGGTCTTGGTGGGTTGCCTTCACTGCACGGCGATTCTTCTTTCCGGCGGGCGTCGAGGTGTTAACGGCGTTAACGCCGTTAACGGTCGGACCCCCGGAAGTGTGGGGCGGTTCGTTGCCGGGGCCGGGGGATCGGCGGAAGCCTGTGATGGTGGGAGCGTCACGTGATCCGCTCGAAGCCGTGCTGGTGGCCGTACCCGTCGTCGTTCTCGCGTGCGGCGTGGCCGCCGCCGTGATGCGCAGGCTCGGGCAGACGGCCGTGGTCGGGGAGATCCTGGTCGGGATCCTGCTCGGTCCCTCGTTGCTCGGGTGGCTCTGGCCGGCGGGGAGCCGGTGGCTGCTGCCGGGGGAGGTCCTTCCGTCCTTGGGGGTACTGGGGAACCTGGGGCTGCTGGTCTTCATGTTCCTGGTAGGGCTGGAGCTCGACCCCGGGTTGCTGCGGGGGCGCGGGCGGGCCGTGGTGTTGGTGAGCCAGGCGAGTGTGTGGATCCCGCTGGGGCTCGGGGGCCTGCTGGCGCTGGCGATGTACGGGTCCCTCGCGCCGGAAGGGGTCGGGCGGGCCGAGTTCGTGTTGTTCGTGGCCGTCGCGATGAGCGTGACCGCGTTTCCGGTGCTGGCGCGGATCCTGAAGGACCAGGGGCTGTACGGGACGCCGGTGGGCGCGCTGGCAATGGCGTGTGCGGCGGTGGCCGACGTGGTGGCGTGGTGCCTCCTGGCGTTGGTGGTGGCCATCGCCCAGCCGCTGGGGGGCGGGGGAGGGGGTGCCTGGGGGACCGTCGGCATGGGAGCGCTGGCCGGGCTGTTCCTGGCGGGGATGTGGTGGGGCGTACGGCCGTTGCTGGCGTGGGGGGTGGAGAGGTGGGCGCCGGATCCGGAGTCCGGCGCCGGTCCGGTGGTCTGGTTGTGCAGTGGGCTCTGTCTGGCGGCGTACGCGACGAACGCGATGGGGGTGCACGCGCTGTTCGGAGCGTTCGTGTTCGGGGCGGTCGTGCCGAGGACGGCGGTGGTCGGGGCCGCGGCGGAGCGGATGCGGGCGTTCGCGGTGCCGGTGCTGCTGCCGCTGTTCTTCGTCGGGAGCGGGCTGAAGACGGACGTGGGGCTGCTGGGCGGCGGCACTGTGTGGCTGTGGGCGGTGGCGGTGCTGGCGGTCGCGGTCGCCGGGAAGTGGGGCGGCGGGGCGGGGGCCGCGCTGCTGGCGGGGCAGCCGGCGCGGGACGCGGTGACGCTGGGGGCGCTGATGAACTGCCGCGGGGTGACGGAGCTGGTGGTGCTGAACGTGGGGCTCGGGCTCGGGGTGATCGGGGCGGAGCTGTTCACGGCGCTCGTGCTGATGGCTTTGGTGACGACCGCGGTGACCGGGCCGGTCGTACGGGCCTTGCGGGCGCGGGCCGGGGAGCCGGATGCCGAGGCCGCCATGGTCGGCGCGCGGCGTTGACGCCGTTAACGCCGTTAACGGTCCCGCTGCCCGGGCACCCCGGGCCCTCGGCCGGGGCCGGCGTTAACGCCGTTAATGATCCACATGGATGAGCCCCCGGGGTTGTCGGCGTTAACGGCGTTAACGGCGTTAACGGTCCGGGATGTGGAACGGGGGGCGCGGGACGGCGTACGGCTGTGATCATCGGGTGGTGATCGACGAGCAGCGGACCCGGCCCGTACTGACGGGCGATGAGCGCGCCACCCTGACCAGCGTCCTCCAGTGGCAGCGGGACACCCTGATGATGAAGTGCGCGGGGCTGACCGACGAGCAGTTGCGGTGCAGGGCGGTCGCGCCGTCCGGGCTGAGTCTGATCGGGCTGGTGCGCCACCTGGCGGAGGTCGAGCGGGGGTGGTTCCGCAACGTCCTGAACGACGAGGACGTACGCGGCTGCTTCCCGAGGAACGCGGCGGGGGAGTGGACGGAGTTCCACGTCGAGGACGCGGATCCGGCGGAGGCGTTCAGGATCTGGGAGGACGCGTGCGCGCGCTCCCGGGCGATCGTGGACGCCGCCGAGTCGCTCGACGTGACGGGGCACGACGGCGGTCAGGCGTACTCGCTGCACTACATCCTGGCCCACATGATCGAGGAGTACGCCCGGCACAACGGGCACGCGGATCTGCTGCGCGAGGCGATCGACGGGGCGACCGGGGAGTAGCCGCCTGCTTCACGGGGTGTGCGGGGTGGTCGCGGAGTCCAGGGCGGTGAGGGCCGCCGGCCAGGGGAAGTGGGGCGGGGCGTCGACGCCGGCCGGGCCGGGGATGAAGCCGCCCTCGCCGTAGAGGACGCGGACGCCGGCGCCGCGCAGGGTGGCCAGGGACTGGTCGAACTGCGGGTGGGCGGCGAGGGCGGCGTTCGTGCAGGGCATGGTGACGACCGGGGTGCCCTTGCCGATGGCCTCCGCGGCGACGCCGACGGCGAAGCTGTCGGTGAGGCCGAGGGCCCAGGCGTTGAGGGAGTTGAAGGTCGCCGGGGCGAAGAGCAGGGCGTCGGCGGCGGGCCATACGTCTGGCTCGCCGGGGAGTTTGTACTGCCATCGCACGGGGTGCCCGGTCAGGGCCGCCAGGCCGTCGAGGCTTCCGGCGACCCAGTGCGCGGCGGTGGGCGTGAGGCCGAGGCAGACGTCCCAGCCGCGGGACTGGGCGTCCTCGATCACGTGGGCCACGTCGAAGACGGGCGGGGCTGCGGAGCAGAGCAGGTAGAGAGTCCTCGTGGGGGTCATACCGACATGTGATCACATTGCTTGATCTCGACCCTAGTTGAGGGACTCTGATCGGCCGGTTTGACCGAAGCGGTCCCGTTTCCGGCTGACTTGGCGAGAAGATCGGCCAGGAGGCGCGTGGAGGACCTCTTCCAAGATTCTTGCGGGGACAGCGATGAGTTTCGGGGCGGGACCGGGTCCAACCCTTTGTACGACGCGGACGACAGCCAGGATGACAGGAGAATCGCAGAGATGAGCGAGCCGGTGAAGGGCCCCGCCAGTTACTTCCCTTCGATCGAGAAGAAGTACGGGCGTCCCGTCGCGGAGTGGAAGGACCTGATCCGGTCCTCGCCGCTGAGCAAGCACATGGAGCTGGTCTCCTGGCTCAAGGCCGAGCACGGGATCGGGCACGGCCACGCCAACGCCCTCGTCGCGCACACCCTCGGTGAGGACGCCGGACGGGCCTGAGCGCCGCGTGGACGCTTGCGCATGGAGTTGAGCTTTTCGGCGATGTCGCGTCTCGCCGGGGCGGGCTTGACTTGAGGCATGACACAGACACGGGCACAGACGACGAACGACACCCACTCCCTCACCCTCGTCATCGGCGGGAACGGCAAGACCGGGCGGCGCGTTGCGCAGAAGCTGCGCGGGCAGGGGCGTGCCGTGCGGATCGGGTCGCGTACCGGGGCCCCCGCCTTCGACTGGAACGTGCCCGGGACCTGGGGGCCGGCGCTGGAGGGCGTCGACCGGGTGTACGTGACCTACTACCCGGACCTCGGGTTTCCGGGGGCCGCCGAGCAGGTCGGCGCGTTCTCGGAGGCGGCCGTGGCCGCCGGGGCGCGGCGGCTGGTGCTGCTGTCCGGGCGGGGTGAGGAGGCCGCTCGGCGTGGGGAGGAGAGCCTGAAGGCGTCCGGGGCCGACTGGACGGTCGTCAGGGCCAGCTGGTTCAACCAGAACTTCGACGAGGACTTCTTCCTGGAGCCCGTACGGTCCGGGGAGATCGTCCTGCCGACCGCGGACGCCGTCGAGGCGTTCGTCGACACCGACGACATCGCCGACGTGGTGGTGGCCGCGCTGACCGGCGACCGGCACATCGGCCGGACGTACGAGCTGTCCGGGCCGCGGCTGATGAGCTTCGCCGACGTCGCCGCCGAGCTGTCGAAGGCGACGGGGCGTGAGATCGCGTACGCGCCCGTCTCGGACGAGGAGTACCGGGCCGCGCTCCGCGAGAACGGCCTGCCCGAGGAGTTCGCCGACCTGTTCACGCAGATCCTCGACGGGCGCAACGCGCATCTGGTGCACGGGGTGGAGGAGGTCCTCGGGCGCCGGCCCAAGGACTTCGCCGACTTCGCTCGCGAGGCGGCGGCCACCGGTGTCTGGGAGGTTTGAGTTCCTGACACGGGGCCGGGGAGAGGATGGGGCCATGGACACGCTGACCGGTCTGCTCGAAGGACCCAAGGCCCGGGGTGCCTTCCTCCTCAAGGCCGTCTACAACCCGCCCTGGGCGGTGCGGATCGAGGACCGGGCCCCGCTCTCGGTGGCCACGATGGTGCACGGCTCGAGCTGGCTGCTCCCCGACGGCGGTGAGCCCGTACGGATCGGCCCCGGGGACGTGGCGGTCGTACGGGGGCCCGAGCCCTACACGATCGCCGACTCCCCGGACACGCCGGTGCAGATCACGGTGGACCCGGACCAGCGGTGCAGCACCTCGGACGGCGAGGACGTCACCGACAGCATGGCGCTGGGCGTGCGGACGTGGGGCGCGGAGCTCCAGGAGGCCGGGTCGGCGGTGATGCTGAGCGGCACGTACCAGGCGCCCAGCGAGATCGGCCGCCGGCTGCTGGCCGCGCTGCCGACGATCGTGGTCCGGCCGGCGGCGGCCGCGGACGCCACGCTGATCGGACTGCTCGCCACCGAGATCTCCCGGGAGGAGCCGGGCCAGGAGCTCGTCCTGGACCGGCTGCTCGACCTGCTGCTGATCGGGGTGGTGCGGACGTGGCTCGCGGATCCCGGCTCGGGGGCACCGGGCTGGTACCGGGCGCAGGGCGATCCGGTGGTCGGCCGGGCGCTGCGGCTGCTGCACGAGAACCCGGCCCACGGCTGGACGGTGGAGGAGCTCGCGCACAAGGCCGGGGTCTCGCGGGCCTCGCTGGCGCGGCGGTTCACGGAGCTGGTGGGCGAGCCGCCGATGGCGTACCTGACGGGGTGGCGGCTGGCACTGGCGGCCGATCTGCTGCGGGAGCCGGACGCCACGGTGGCGACGGTGGCCCGGCGGGTCGGGTACGGGTCGGCGTTCGCGCTGTCGACGGCGTTCAAGCGGGTACGGGGGGTGAGCCCGCAGGAGTTCCGTACGGGGGCGGCGGCTGCGCCGACGGCCCGGCCGGAGGCGGGCGGGCCGTCGCGCACCGTGGTCCTGCCGGGGAATGCCTAGAGGGACAGGTCCAGTACGCCCACGGTCTGGCCGCCGCTCGTCTCGCCGGTCAGCTGGAAGCCCAGGCCCAGGTAGAACGGCTCGGGCGTGCCGGGGCCTTGCTCCCACGTGACGTAGGCGCGGTCGGCGCCGCGGCTGCGGAGCTCGGCGGTGAGGGCCTGGACCGCGAAGCGGCCGTAGCCCTTGGCCTGGTGGGCGGCGGAGACGTTCAGCCGCCAGATGCCCGAGCGGATGTCGGCGGGGTCGCGCTCCGGGTTCCAGGCGATGTCGACGAAGGCCATGACGAAGCCGACCACCTCGTCGCCGTCGACGACGGCGAGCGGCCGGGCGGTGTCCCCGTGGACGTAGGCCTCGGCGAGGGACTTGACCACGGGGGAGACGAGATGGGCCTGGTCGGGCCGTACCTGGACCGCGCACACCGCATCGAAATTGGCTGCGGTGACCGGCTCCAGGCGCAGTGCGGAGGTGCTCATGGCCGCACCCTAGCCGAGGCCGTGTCCTGCGCCGGCGGCGGATGTTCGGCGACGGGATCCGATCAGTGCCAGTACCAGTACCAAGTATCAGTACCAGCAGAAGGGAGCTTCCCATGCAGACGAACACCATCGCCGTCGGCGGCGGCAGCCGGATGGCGACCGTCCTGCTCACGGTCTCGACCGTGCTCGTGGGCCTGATGGCGGGCCTGTTCTTCGCGTTCGACGTCTCGGTGATGCCGGGGCTGGCGCGGGGCGACGAGCGGACGTACGTCACCGCGATGCAGAACATGAACGCCGTCATCGACGGGAGCGGGCTGTTCGGCACCGTCTTCGTGGTGGCCCTGCTCGCCGCCTTCGCCTCGGCGGCCGTGGAACTGCGAAGGGGCCGGCGCGGGGTCGCGGTGTGGGCGGGGGCGGCGGCCGTGCTCTACCTCGCCGTCCTGGTGATCACCTTCACCGTGAACATCCCGCTGAACAACGAGCTCGCGGACGCGGGCGACGCGGCCCGGCTGACCGACTTCTCGATCGTGGACCGGTTCGAGGGGACCTGGGTCGCCGCCAACATCGTGCGCACGGTGTCCAGTACGGCGGCACTGATCGCCCTCGTGCGGGCGCTGGTGCTGTACGGGCGGGCGACCGGCCCCCGGTGAGGCGCCGTCAGGGCCCGGTCAGAGGCGGCCGCTGAGGACCAGGGCCCAGGCCAGGCAGCCGAGCGCGATCGTGCACAGCAGTGTCCGCCGGCGGTTGGCCGCCGCCCAGCGCGCCTCGAAGGCCTGCCGGACGGCGGCCGGGTCGGCGATGTGCTCGACGGGGCCCGCCCTGTCCAGGGCGTTGTTGAGCGGGATGTTGATCCGGCCCGTGACACCGAGCTGCAGGGCGTACGCGACGAGGGCGGCGATCAGCGGCGGCGCCACGGAGCCCGCGCCGGAGGCGAGGTGCAGGACCAGGGCGAGGGCCGTCAGCAGCAGGGAGCCGAGGAAGGCGGTCATGAACAGGCCGTTGACGATGGCGACGTTGACGCGCTGCATCACCCGGATGAGCGTCCGGTCGTCCGAGCGCCGCAGCGCCGGCATCACGGACACGTCGAAGGCGAAGAACAGGCCCGCCATGAGGCCCGTGGTGACGGTGGCGGCGATGAGTGCGGCAAGTCTCGCGGTGTCCACGTCCGGTTCCCCCTGCTGATCGTCTGCTCGCGGTCATGTGCGGGTCGTCGAAGCTCAAGGCTGCCGATCCTAGGGCTCTGCAAAAAATGCGCGTCCTGGACACACTCCGCTCGGAAACGACCGATATTCGCGGACCTGCTGGCACCATGCATGCACCTGCCGTCGTCTAAGCACCGCGCACTCTCTGGAGGACACACGTGAAGGACTCGAAGGACAGGCTGGAAGCACTGCGGGCCGAGATCGAGCGCCGCAACCCCGCTCAGCCGGAGTTCCACCAGGCGGTGCGGGAGGTCCTGGAGACCCTGGCACCCGTTTTCGCCGCCCGGCCCGAGTACGCGGATCCTGCGGTGGCGTTGGTCGAGCGGCTGACGGAGCCGGAGCGGCAGATCGTGTTCCGGGTGCCGTGGCAGGACGATCGCGGCCGGGTCCACGTCAACCGCGGCTACCGCGTCGAGTTCAACAGCGCGCTGGGACCGTACAAGGGCGGCCTGCGCTTCCACCCCTCCGTGGACATCGGCGTGGTGAAGTTCCTGGGCTTCGAGCAGATCTTCAAGAACGCGCTGACGGGGCTGGGCATCGGCGGCGGCAAGGGCGGCAGCGACTTCGACCCGCGCGGTCGCTCGGACGCCGAGGTCATGCGGTTCTGCCAGTCGTTCATGACCGAGCTGCACCGGCACATCGGCGAGCACACCGACGTCCCGGCAGGGGACATCGGCGTCGGCGGCCGCGAGATCGGCTACCTGTTCGGCCAGTACCGGCGCATCACCAACCGCTGGGAGGCCGGGGTCCTGACCGGCAAGGGAGCCGGCTGGGGCGGCTCCGCGATCCGGCCGCAGGCCACCGGCTACGGCAGCGTCCTGTTCGCCGCCGAGATGCTGAAGGTGCGGGGCGAGTCGCTGGAGGGCCTGTCGGCTGTGGTCTCCGGCTCGGGCAATGTGGCGCTGTACACGATCGAGAAGCTCCAGCAGCTCGGCGCGAACCCACTGACCTGCTCGGACTCCCACGGCTACGTCGTCGACGACAAGGGCATCGACCTCGCGCTGCTGAAGCAGGTCAAGGAGGTCGAGCGCGGCCGCGTGAGCGAGTACGCGGAGCGGCGCGGCGCCTCGGCGCGGTACGTGCCGGGCGGGCGGGTCTGGGAGGTCCCGGCGGACGTGGCCTTCCCCTCCGCCACGCAGAACGAGCTGGACGGCCAGGACGCCCGTACGCTCATCGCGAGCGGGGTCAAGGCGGTCTCCGAGGGCGCCAACATGCCGACCACCCCGCAGGCGGTACGGCTCCTGCAGGAGGCCGGGGTCGCCTTCGGGCCCGGCAAGGCCGCCAACGCGGGCGGAGTCGCCGTCAGCGCCCTGGAGATGAGTCAGAACGCCGCCCGTATCGCCTGGAGCGCGCAGCGCGTCGAGGAGGAGCTCGCGGGCATCATGCGCTCGATCCACGCGGTCGCGTACGAGACCGCCGAGCGGTACGGGAGCCCGGGCGACTACGTGACGGGCGCCAACATCGCCGGCTTCGAGCGGGTCGCCGACGCGATGCTCGCCCAGGGTGTGATCTGAGCGCCGGACCCGAGCGCGGGCGGGAGGTCCGGGGCTTCGGCTCCGGACCCCGCTCCTCTCCGGACCCCGCTCCTCCAGCCCCGGTGGAGAGGGCGGCCGTAGCCTGGGGCCGAGCTGCCGGAGTGAACACCGAGGGGGACGTGACCGTGCTGACGGCGTTGGACGGGGTGTACGGGGATCGGATGGATGCGGTCTCCGTCGCGGGGCGGACCGCCTCGTACGAGGAACTGCTGGGTGCGGCCCGGGCGGTGGCCGCCGATGTGGCCGGGGCGAAGTCCTTCGCGGTGACCGCGACGGCCTCCCTGGAGACCGTCGCCGCCGCGGTCGGGGGGCTGCTGGCCGGGGTGCCCTTCGTACCGCTGCCGCCCGACGCCGGGCCCGCCGAGCGCGAGCACGTCCTGCGGGACTCCGGGGCCGAGGTCGTGGAGGTGGACTTCGCCCGGCGCTCCGACTGGACCGGGCCCGCCGCCGCGCCCGAGGACCCGGCGCTGGTGCTGTACACCTCCGGGACCACGGGCGCGCCCAAGGGCGTGGTGCTGACCGGCGCGGCGCTCGCCGCCGACCTGGACGCGCTGGCCGGAGCCTGGCAGTGGAGCGCCGAGGACACCCTCGTGCACGGGCTGCCGCTGTTCCACGTGCACGGGCTCGTACTCGGCGTGCTCGGGGCCCTGCGCACCGGCAGCCGCCTCGTGCACACCGGGCGGCCGACGCCCGAGGCGTACGCGGAGGCGGGCGGAAGCCTGTACTTCGGGGTGCCGACCGTGTGGTCCCGTATCGCCGCGGACCCCGAGGCCGCGGGCGCGCTGTCCGGGGCCCGGCTGCTGGTGTCGGGGAGCGCGGCGCTGCCCGCGCCCGTGTTCCGGGACCTGGAGCGGCTGACGGGGCTGCGGCCGGTGGAGCGGTACGGGATGACGGAGACGCTGATCACCGTGAGCGGGCGGGCGGGCGGCGAGGTGCGGCCCGGCACGGTCGGCACCCCGCTGCCGGGGATCCGTACCCGGATCGTCGCCGAGCCGGGTGCCGAGATCGGCGAACTCCAGCTGACCGGGCCGACGTTGTTCGCCGGGTACCTGGGCCGGCCGGAGGCCACGGCGGCCGCGTACACCGAGGACGGATGGTTCCGTACGGGCGACATCGCGGCCGTCGACGAGGTGGACGGGGTGCACCGGATCGTGGGGCGGGCCTCCATCGACATGATCAAGACGGGCGGGTACCGGGTCGGCGCCGGTGAGATCGAGAACGCGCTGCTGGACCACCCCGGGGTGAGCGAGGCCGCGGTGGTGGGTGTGCCGGACGCGGACCTGGGGCAGCGGGTCGTGGCGTTCGTGGTGGCGGAGGGGGTGACGGGGGCGGAGCTCACGGATTTCGTCGCCGCGTACCTGTCCGTGCACAAGCGGCCGCGGGAGGTGCGGTTCGTGGCGGCGATCCCGCGCAACGCGATGGGCAAGCCGCAGAAGAAGCTGCTGCTGACGGGGGAGTACGGCCCGCAGACCGGCTGAGGCTGCGCGGGGCCCGGCCCCCTACACCGGTCGGTTCGTGGGCGAGGAGCCGCTCGCGGCGTCGTGGGTGGCGTCGTCCCCGAGGGCGGCGGCACGCAGCGCCGCCTCGACCCGGCGGTTGCCGGTCATGGTCGCGGTGACGGCGGTCATGGTGAGGAGGAGACCGGCGGCGGTGTAGAGCGGGGTGCGCACGTCGTAGGTGGTGGCCAGCCAGCCGCCGAGGAAGGCGCCGAACGGGGCGGCGCACAGGGCGAGCATGCGGGAGGTGGAGGCGACGCGGCCCATCAGGTGGGCGGGGACGATCGCCTGTCGGAGGGAGGGGGCGAGCACCATCGTGGCGCCCATGCCCGCCCCGCAGACGGCGAGCGCGAGGCCGGCGACGTACGGGTTCGGGGCGGCGGCAAGGCCCAGGATGGCGAGTCCCTCGACCGCGGCCGTGCAGGTCAGCGCGGTGCCGGTGCCGAGGCGCCGGCCGAGGAAGGAGGCGATGCCCGCGCCGAGCAGGCCGCCGGTGGCCTCCGCCGTGAGGAGCAGGCCGAAGCCGAAGGTGCCGATGCCGAGACGGTCGTGCGCGAAGAGGGCGAGTACGGTCTCCACGGCCAGGAAGGCGATGTTCCCGACCGCCGGGCGCAGCGCGAGCCCGAGCAGCAACTGGTTCCGCAGGACGTAGGCGGCGCCGGCCCGCGCCTGTCGCAGCAGCGACTCACGGGCCTGCGGTACAGGCCGCGGTGCGGCGGGCAGCGACCGTACGAGCAGTGCGCAGAGCGCGAACGACACCGCGTCGGCGAGCAGCGGAACCGCCCGCCCGAGCGCGAGCAGCGCACTGCCCGCGGGCGGCCCCGCGAAGCCGGACGCGGCGGTCTGGGTGCCGCGCAGGCGGGAGTTGGCGCGCTCCAGGAGCGCGGGGTCGCGGCCGAGCAGATCCGGTAGATAGGCAGTGGCGGCCGTGTCGAAGAAGAGTCCGCCGAGGCCGAGCAGGAAGGCGACGGTCGCGAGCAGTGGAATGCCCAGCACGTCGAGCGCCGCCGCTGCCGCCGCTGCCGCGAGCAGCACCGCACGCGCCGCGTCCGTGATCCACATCGTGCACCGGCGGTCCCACCGGTCCACCAGCGCACCGCCGAGCACCCCGAACAGCAGCCACGGCAGCGTTCCGGCGGCCGTGACGACGGCGAGCGCCATCGGATCCCGCGTCAGCGTCAGCGCGAGCAGCGGCAGCGCGGCATGCGTCACCCCGTCACCGAAGGAGGACACCGTCTGCGCGGTCCACAGGCGTCCGAACCCGGTCGGCAACTTCCGTATGTCAGAGGTCACTTGGCGTCCCCTTCGGCCTGTCGGCGCGGTGCCGGGTGGAACAGTGCGAAGACGAGTGACGCGTCCGGCAGCGACGGGTCGGACAGCTGCCGGTACTCGTTGGCCAGCGCCTCCAGCCGCGCCCCCAGTTCCGCGAACTGCTCGTCGGTGAGCCGCAGGTGCGCCATCCCCACGTGCCGCTCGGCGTCCGCCGGCGCCGCCTCCAGGTCCGCCACCGCATGCCGCATCAGCACGTCCGGCCCTCCCTCGCCCGGATCCGGCAGCACGATCGCCCGCGCGGCCATCGCGTAGTACCGCTCGGTGACCCCCCGGACCTTCCGCGTTCGCACCACCTTCACCAGGCCGGCCCGCTCCAGCAGCCGTACGTGGTAGCTGGAACTCCCTTTCGCGAGGCCCACCCGTTCGGCGATCTGCGTGATCGTCGCGGGCTCGAAGCGGAGGACGGCCATGATCCGGTGACGCGTGAGGTTGGAAACGGCGCGCAGCTGCTCGTCCGTGGTGACGTGGAACGTCTCGGGAAGATCATCGGTAGGCATGGCTCAATGGTCAACACTTCTTGACCATTGCGCAAGGGGTTTCGTACTCGAAGTGCCGCCGGGTCGGCTCCCGGCGTGGTGCCACGTGGCACCACGGAGCGCCATTCGGTGCCACGTGGTGTCATGTGGCGCCTTCGAGGGTGCGTCAGTGCGTGTGGCGCCATCGCGAGCCCCATGGGTTTTCTCGCGTTTTCGCAGGTGAGGGAGTGTTTGGCCAAGTCGGCGCCATGCTTGGTGCCATGAAGGCTTGCAAGTGGCGCCATTGTGGTGCCATCATTGAGCCATGGACCTCACGCCTTATGTCGACAACCTTCGCCGCGAGCTCGCGGTGGCCGCCGAAGCCGGTGGGGAAGACGCCCGGAAGCTGGCCGAGCGGCTCACGGCCCCTCTGGAGTCGGCGACCCGGCTGACCATGCTCAATGTGCTCTCCGCCGCGATGGACGAGATCACCCGCGAGCTCGCCCCCGGCTCGGTCGACGTACGGCTGCGCGGTCTGGACCCTGACTTCGTCGTGACGCTGCCGTCCACCGGCGGCGGCGCCCCCGCGGAGCCGGACGCGTTCGTCGAGCCGCTGCCGGCCGCGGCCCCGGCCGACGGCGACGAGGGCGGCACCGCCCGCGTCAACCTGCGCCTGCCGGCCCACCTCAAGGCACGCGCCGAGGAGGCCGCGAACCGCGAGGGCCTGTCGGTCAACGCCTGGCTGGTACGGGCCGTGTCGGCCGCGGTCGACGGCAGCGCCCGGCCGCGGCCGGCGGAGAAGACCCAGAACGTCGGACAGAGCATCACCGGCTGGGTGCGCTAGCCCCCAGGCCCCGGGCCCCAGCCCGCAAGCCTCAAGCCTCAAGCCCGCAACACGCCACCACTTCACCCCACAGACCCAAGAGGACGGGACAGCCATGCCTTCTTTCGACACCCCCGAACCGATCTCGGCCACGGCGCGCGTGGAGGCCGGTTCCATCCAGTTCGTCGCCGGCGACCGCACCGACACCGTCGTCGAGGTGAACCCCCGCGACCCCAAGAAGGACCTGGACGTGCGGACGGCCGAGCAGACCGAGGTCACGTACTCGGGCGGCGTACTGACCGTCAGGACGCCCAAGTCCAACATGTTCGGCCGCACCGGCGTCGTCGACGTGACGGTCGAACTGCCCACCGGCTCGCGCATCGACACGACCGGCTCCTGGACCCAGGTGCTCGGCGAGGGCCGGCTCGGTGAGGTCCGTGTGAAGACCTCCTCCGGCGACGTCCGCCTCGACACCACCGGTCCGCTGCACCTGAAGGCCTCGCACGGGTCCATCACGGTCGACCGGGTCGAGGGCACGGCCGAGATCACCACCAGCTCCGGCAGCCTGCGCGTCGGACTCGTCGACGGGTCCGCCGTCCTGAAGAACTCGCACGGCACCACGACGGTCGGCGCCGCGACCGGAGAGCTGCGCGTGAGCGGCGCCAACGGCGACATCGAGATCCGGCGCGCCGAGGACTCGGTCACCGCGACCACCGCCCACGGCACCCTGCGCGTCGGTGAAGTGGTGCGCGGCACCGTCCAGTTGGAGACCTCCTACGGCGCCATCGAGGTCGGCGTCCGCGAGGGCACGGCCGCCTGGCTCGACGTCAGCTCGGCCTCCGGCCAGGTGCGCAACGCGCTCACCCCGTCCGAGACCCCGGGAGGGACCGAGGAGACCGTCCAGGTCCGCGCCCGCACCCGGCACGGCAACATCGACGTCCGCCGCGCCAAGGCCTGATCCCCCACCCCTCGAACGACGCCGTCTTCCGACCACTTCAGCCTTCGAACGGAGGGCCCCATGCCTTCTTCTGTCATGCCCACGCCAAGGCGGGCGAACGGTCACACGTCGCCCGCAGCCGTCTCCACCACCGGTCTGCGCAAGTCGTACGGTGACAAGACCGTCCTCGACGGCGTCGATCTGCACATCCCGGCCGGATCCGTGTTCGCACTGCTCGGACCCAACGGCGCCGGCAAGACCACCGTCGTGAAGATCCTGTCCACGCTCATCACCGCCGACGGCGGTCAGGCCCGGGTCGCGGGCCACGACATCGCCGCCTCACCGGAAGGGGTGCGCGCCGCGATCGGCGTCACCGGGCAGTTCTCCGCCGTCGACGGGCTCATCACCGGCGAGGAGAACATGCTCCTCATGGCGGACCTGCACCACCTCTCCCGCAGCGAGGGGCGGCGCGTCGCCGCAGAGCTGCTGGAGCGCTTCGACCTGGTGGAGGCGGCCGGGAAGCCGGCCTCCACGTACTCCGGCGGCATGAAGCGCCGCCTCGACATCGCCATGACGCTGGTCGGCAACCCGCGGATCATCTTTTTGGACGAGCCGACCACGGGTCTCGACCCGCGCAGCCGCCACAACATGTGGCAGATCATCCGCGAGCTGGTCACGGACGGCGTCACCGTCTTCCTCACCACGCAGTACCTGGAGGAGGCGGACCAGCTCGCCGACCGCATCGCCGTGCTGGACAACGGCAGGATCGCGGCCGAGGGCACCGCCGAGGAGCTGAAGCGGCTGATCCCCGGCGGACACGTCCGCCTGCGCTTCTCCGACCCGGCCGCTTACCGGAACGCCACCCTCGCGCTCCGCGGGGTCACCCGGGACGACGAGGCGCTGTCGGTCCAGATCCCCAGTGACGGCAGCCAGCGCGAGCTGCGCTCCCTCCTCGACCGGCTGGACTCCGCCGGCATCGAGGCGGACGAGCTGACGGTGCACACCCCCGACCTCGACGACGTGTTCTTCGCCCTGACCGGCGGCGGCGACACCGACCAGCCCAAGGAGACCGCCCGATGAGCACGCTCGCCCTCGCCGTCCGCGACTCGTCCACGATGCTGCGCCGCAACCTCCTGCACGCGCGCCGCTATCCGTCGATGACCCTGAACCTGCTGCTGACGCCGATCATGCTGCTGCTGCTCTTCGTCTACGTCTTCGGTGACGTGATGAGCGCGGGCATGGGCGGCGGCGCCGACCGCTCCGCGTACATCGCCTACCTCGTGCCGGGCCTCCTGCTGATGACCGTCGGCTCCACCACGATCGGTACCGCGGTGTCCGTCTCCAACGACATGACCGAGGGCATCATCGCCCGCTTCCGCACGATGGCGATCCACCGGGGCTCGGTGCTCGTCGGGCACGTCGTCGGCAGCGTGCTGCAGTCGGTCGCCAGTGTGGTCCTGGTGGGGGCCGTGGGCGTGGCCATCGGCTTCCGCTCCGTGGACGCCACCGCCCTCGAATGGCTCGCGGCGTTCGGACTGCTCACCCTGTTCGCCCTGGCGCTCACCTGGATCGCGGTCGGGATGGGCATGGTCAGCCCGAACGCCGAGGCGGCCAGCAACAATGCGATGCCGCTGATCTTCCTCCCCCTCATCTCCAGCGCCTTCGTCCCGGTCGACGCGATGCCCGGCTGGTTCCGGCCGATCGCCGAGTACCAGCCGTTCACGCCGGCCATCGAGACGCTGCGTGGGCTGCTGCTCGGCACCGAGATCGGCATCAACGGGTGGCTCGCGCTCGGCTGGTGCCTCGCGCTCTGCGTGCTCGGCTACTGCTGGTCGAAGTCGGCCTTCGACCGCGACCCGAAGTAGCCGGGAGCGCCCGGCCCGCCCCGGGGCGGCGCACTCCGACACCACGTCGGGGTGCGCCGCCCCTTCGCGCCGTTCAGTCGCTGCTCGCTTCCCGCCGGAGCGGGGATCCAGAACCGCTCAAGAAAGCCCGGAGCGCGCGGGGCGGGGGGCAGCGACTGAAGGAAAGCGACTGAGCGACTCTTCGGTCGCTCTCAGAGCGGAAGAGAAAGTGCAGGTCAGATGGCATGGACGGAGAAAACAGCGACTGAAGCGACTCAAGGTCCGGGTATATGGAGACATTGGCGTGCGCGTGCGCTTGCGCGTGTGCGCGTCATATATAGGGGTCTTGAGTCGCTTCAGTCGCTGTTTTGCCTTGCGTGAGGCTGTGACCTGGTGTTCTGTGAGCGACTCAACGAGCTACCGAACGAGACTCGGTCGCTGTGTCTTCAGTCGCTCAGTCGCTGGGGCCGTTCGTGGACGCGTACATCTGTTCTGGCTCATATGCCTCTCGCCTCCCACCGGTTTCGCTAACCTGTTGTCGGGCGTTGAGTCGCTTCAGTCGCTGATGGGGGAAGTGGATGGCAGCTGAGCTGCGGGTTTCGCGCAGCGACCCAAGGCAGTTCACGAGAACCGCCGCGGTCGTGTCGCAGCCTCTGACGACTGCCACGTGGTGCGCGCGCCAGGGGTGGCCGGTTCACCCTCTTGCGCCGGGCCGCAAGACGCCCGTGGCCAACTGCGACGCGTGCCGCGTTCCGGGCCACGACCGCGGCGCCTGCGACTGCCTGCGCGCGGGCCGCTGGTGCCACGGGTTCCACGCCGCGACGCTCGACTGCGAGCGGATCCGGCAGTGGTGGGGTGCCCGGCCCGATCTCGGGGTCGGCGTCGCCACCGGTCCGGCAGGCCTCGTCGTCATCGACATCGACGCGCACGCGACGGAACTCCCCGGCCGCGAACGGCTGCTGCCGGGCATCCCCATCGCCGACACCGTCGATCTGACCGGGCTGGCCGACGGCTTCCACACCCTGGGCGTGCTGGCCGCCTTACGCGGTGCCACGAGCCCGGCGGACGACGAGACGACCCTGCGCGTACGGACCCCCTCCGGGGGCCTGCACGTCTGGTACCGCAACGAGGGCGGCCTGCGCTGGCAGTGCTCCGCCGGGTCGGGCAGCGGCCGGGCCCTCGCCTGGCAGGTCGACGTACGGGCGCACGGCGGGTACATCGTGGCCCCCGGGACCGTGACCCCCGCCGGGGTCTACCGGCCGCTGGGGCCCGTACGGCATCCCGCGCCGCTCCCCGGCTGGCTGGCCGGGGAACTGGAGCGCACCGGGCACCTGCCCGCCGAGGCCGTCCCCGGCCCCCGGCCCGTGCCGCCCCGGGCCCGGCAGGCCGTCATCGCGGCCGGAGGCGGACGAGCGGTGTCGGACCGGGTCCTGGCGGGAGTGCTGGCCGAGGTCGCCGGCTGCGCGGCGATACCCGAAGGGGCTGCGTTCTCCGAGAAGTTGAACCGCGCCGCCTACACCGCCGGGGGACTCGTGGCCGCCGGACACGTCACCGAGGCCGAGGCCCTGCGGGCCCTGGAGGACGCGGCCGAACAGGCCCGCCCCGGGCAGGAGGGCCGCTGCCGCGCCATCATCCGCGGCGGGCTCAGCGCGGGCCTGGCGCGTCCGCTGGCCCTCCGAGGCCGCGTGTGAGGCCGCAGGCAAGGCCGCACGCGAGTGCGGAGAACGACGGCATGCCGGCCGGTTTCGACGTACAGGCCGTCGCGGCGCAGATCCTCGCGCAGCCCGTACCGGCGCCGCGCGGGTCCCAGGAGTCGTTGGAGAGCCTGGAGAGTCTGGAGTCCGCCGGATACGCGACGGGCCGGGAGAGGGCCGACAGCGGCCCGCGAGAGCCCCTGGAGGCCTTGGACGCCCTGGCCGTGGCCGGCGGCGAGGCGACGGCCGACGGACTGCTGCCCGACACGCTCACCGACCGCGGCAACGCCAAGCTGTTCGTCAAGCTCTACCGCAACGACTACCGGCACGTTCCCGGGATCGGCTGGTTCCGCTGGGACGGCACGCGCTGGCAGATCGACGAGGACGACACCGTCATGTGGTCCGCGGGCGACCTGGCGGAGTCCATCGCGACCACCGACCCCCGGGGCGTCCACCCCGCCGCCGCACTCCAGCAGCACCGCCGCCGCACGCTCAGCACCAGCGGCATGAACGCCATGCTCACCCAGGCGAAGTCCGCCCCGGGCATGGTGCTCAACGCGGCGCGCCTGGACGCCGATCCGTACGCCCTGTGCACGCCCGCCGGAGTCGTGGACCTGCGGACCGGGCACATCCGCCCGGCCGAGCCCACGAAGGACTTCCACTCCCGCTCCACCTCGGCGGCGCCGCGGCAGATGCCCACGCCCCGCTGGAACCGCTTCCTGACGGACACCTTCGGCGAGGGGCCGGAGGGCGCGGAGATGATCGACTTCCTCCAGCTGCTGCTCGGCTACTCCGTCACCGGGGACGTGGGCGCCCAGGTCATGCCGTTCCTGTTCGGCTCCGGCAAGAACGGCAAGTCCGTACTGCTGGACGTCCTGATGAAGCTGCTCGGGGACTACGCGGACGCCGCGCCCCCCGGGTTCCTGATGTCGCGCCCGTACGAGGGGCACCCGACCGACCTCGCCGAACTGCACGGCCGCCGCGTGATCGTGTGCAGCGAGGTCAAACCGGGCGACCGCTTCGACGAGGCCCGCGTCAAACTGCTCACCGGCGGGGACCGCATCAAGGCGCGCCGGATGCGCCAGGACTTCTTCAGCTTCGAGCCGACGCACAAGATGTGGCTGCTGGGCAACCACCGGCCCGAGGTCGGCACCGGCGGTTTCGCGTTCTGGCGGCGCATGCGGCTGATCCCGTTCGAGCGGGTCGTCTCCGACGACCGCAAGATCGACAACCTGGCGGACGTACTCGTCACCCAGGAGGGTCCGGGCATCCTCAACTGGCTCATCGACGGCGCCCGCCGCTACCTCGGCGGCGACCGCGACCTCACGGGTCCGGAGCGGGTCCGGATCGCGACGACGGCGTACGCGGAGACCGAGGACCACACCGGGCGCTTCATCGGCGAGACCTGCCGGCTGGAGGCCGATCTGAGGGTGGAACAAGCGCAGCTCTACGCGGCGTACAGGGGCTGGTGCCAGCATGAGGGCGCCCCGGCGATCTCTTCCCGGGCCTTCGCGGCGCGCGTGCGCGAGTCGGTGGGACTGGCCTCGCCGAAGGAAATGATCCTGTCCAACCAGCGCAAGTACTACCCGGGCATCGGCCTGCTCGCGGACGAGGAGACAGTATGAGCGCCCTCATCGCAGAAGACGAGATCGTCCACGAGGTGGAGCTCGTCTGGCTCGAGGACATCAGCCGG
Source organism: Streptomyces sp. NPDC059355 (assembly GCF_042752335.1). Taxonomy (NCBI): domain Bacteria; kingdom Bacillati; phylum Actinomycetota; class Actinomycetes; order Kitasatosporales; family Streptomycetaceae; genus Streptomyces; species Streptomyces sp. NPDC059355. Next base: position 54,670 of record NZ_JBHYXN010000022.1, read on the forward strand.
CTCGACTACGTCCGCCAGAGCCTGGACCGGCTGCCGACGCGGCGCGGGCGGCCCGCGTACCACCGCGACGGACGGATGGTCGGCTACGCGCTGCTCGGGCCGAAGGCGAAGCCCTCGCGCTCCTCCGGCACCTTCCGGCGGCGGGTGTTCTGGCTGCTGCCGCACGACCGGGACACCGCCCCCGACGGGCTGTACGCGACGGGGGCGCCGGCCGAGGCCGTGGACGCCCGGACGCTGGCACCGGGCAACAAGGGGCGCAAGACGGAGCGTTCGGAGGGCGGGCCGATGTCCTCGGCGGTGGGCGGGATCCTTCCGTAGCCGGTGGGCGCCACGTTGGGCAGCCCGTTCCGCTGCTCGCTGCGAGGTTTCCCGTTCCTTGGAAAAGAAACGGGACACCCGGTATATTTCTGCGCCTGAGGGGTCGCCCACGGGGAGGGCACCGCGGTGCAGGGGGAGCGTCGTATGCGGGCACAGGTGGCGGTGGTCGGCGGGGGACCCGTCGGGATGCTCGTGGCGGCCGAGTTGGCCGGGTACGGAGTCGACACGCTGCTCCTCGAATCCCGGTCCGGCGTCTGCGACCGGCCCAAGGCGACCACGCTGCACGCCCGGGCCGTGCAGTGCCTGGCCCGGCGCGGCCATCTGCCGGGGCCGGCCGCCCCGTACGCCGGTGCCCGGGGCGCCCGGACCGGGAGCCCCTTCCACTTCGCCGGGCTGCCGGGCCTGTTCATCACCGCGCCCGAGACCGAGCCGGAGCCGATCCTCAAGTGCCCCCAGGCGCAGCTGGAGCGGCAGTTCGAGGAGCGGGCCCGGGAGGCGGGTGCGCGGATCCTGCGCGAGCACCGCGTGACCGGGATGGTCCAGGGGCCGGACGGGGTGCGGATCACGGCCGAGGGGCCGCGGGGACCGGCCGTGTACGAGGTGGAGCACGTGGTGGGGGCGGACGGCGCGCGCAGTACGGTCCGCGAGCAGGCGGGCATCGGCTCCGACACCCACCCGGCCACGATCTCCGCGCTGATGGGCGCGGTCCGGCTCGCGGCACCGGACGCGCTGCCCCCGGGCTGGCACCGGACCCCGCGCGGCTGGATCGTGTCCAAGGGCGACGCCGAGGGCAGGACGCACATCCGGACGCTCAACTGCACCGGTGCGCACGCCGACCGGCACCTGCCGCCCACCCTGGACGAGCTGCGCCGGGAGGTGTCCTGGATCGCCGGACGCGAGATCGGGATGGCGGAGCCGCGCTGGCTCGGCCGGTTCAGCGACTTCTCCCGGCTGGCGCGGACCTTCCGCGCGGGGCGGGTCTTCCTGGTGGGGGACGCGGCGCACGTGCACTTCCCGATCGGCGGGCAGGGCCTCAGCACCGGGGTCCTCGACGCCCTCAACCTGGCCTGGAAGCTCGCGCTCGCGGTGCGCGGGGAGGCGGGCCCGGACCTGCTCGGCACGTACGACGCGGAGCGCAGGCCGGTCGCCCGGCGGGTCGTCGAGAACACCCGGGCCCAGCTCGCGCTGATGCGGCCGGGGCCCGAGCTCGACGCCCTGCGCGGGGTGTTCTCGGGACTGCTGGCGCAGGAGGGCGCGCAGGGGCACCTCGGCGGGGTCATCAGCGCGCAGGACACGGTGCTGCCGGCGGTGCTGCCGACGCGGCCCGGACCCTCCTGCCCGTTGGCAGGAACGTTTCTGCACAATGCCGTACTGACCACCTCGACCGGCGAGACGGACGTCATCCGGCTGCTCCAGGGCGGCCGGCCGCTGCTGCTGCTCCTCGGTGAGAAGGGCGCCGGCCACCGTGAGGAGGCGCGGGGCTGGGAGGGGGTCGTGCGCGTGGTGCGCGCCCGCCCCACACCCGAGGTGCCGTACGAGGCGCTGCTGGTGCGGCCCGACGGCTACATCGCGTGGGCGCCGGGCGGCGCGGACCTGGGCGCCGCGCTGTCGGTGTACTTCGCCCGGGGTGCCCGTACGGAATGCGCGTGACGGAGCGGAGGCCGGGGCGCGGGCCCCGGCTCCGGGCCGGGCGGTGGCCCGGGCTCCGGCCGAAGTCGGCGTACGGGCAGGGGCATTGCGGCCCCGGCCCGGATGACGGCGGCGGCTCAGCCGGCGGGCGCGAGTTCCAGCGCGTCCGCCGCCTTGCGGGCCTCGGCGTAGACCGTGGCTCCGCGGGTCTCGGCGAGGTCGAGCGAGGCGAGGACCGAGGGCACCACGACGCTGGGCAGCAGGTGGCGCATCAGGGCGGACACCCTGACGACCAGGTCGCCGTAGTCGCAGATGGCCTGCGACATGGACTGGATGCCGGCGAAGGAGCCCACGATGACGTCCGCGGTCTCGGGCACCACGACGTGGGGCAGCAGCTCGCCCTGGGCCTGCGCCCGCTCCAGCAGCGTGGTGCCGACCTCGCCCCAGCGCAGGAAGGGGCCGCTGCGGTCGAGGCCCTGCGCCAACTGGTCCATCGACAGTCTCACGCCGGCGCGCACCATGGGGTCGGTCTGCAGGCGGTGGGCGTGCAGCATGACCACGTCCACGATCTCCTGCACCTTGGAGGCGCGGTCGGGGACCATGAGCTGCTGGTCCTGCTCGGCGAGCACGCCCTGGGCCAGGTCTTCCTTCGACTGGAAGTGGAAGTAGAGCGCTCCCTTGGTCACCCCGGCCTCGCCGAGGATCTGGGAGATCGTGGCGGCTTGGTAGCCGTGTTCCTCGAAGATCTTGGCCGCCGCGGAAAGAATCGCCTGCCGTGTGCGGATGGCCCGGACTTGCTCAGCCACTGTGCCTCCTCCCTTCCTCAGGGTTGTCGTCCAAAGCGGTCATAAAAAAACCGCCCAGTTCGTATCTTACAGCGGGTGACCATCATCGGCCGCGGGCGGCGGAAGAAGAAGTCAAGTCAGGGAGGGAAGCCCATGATTCTCGTCACCGGTGCCACGGGGACGGTCGGGCGGGAAGTGGTCGGGCGGCTCCCGGTGGGCTCGGCGGTCCGCGTCATGACCCGGGATCCGGCCAGGGTCGCGGGCGGGCCCGCGGCGGCCGAGGTCGTACGGGCGGATTACGGCGATCCGCAGTCGCTCGCGCGGGCACTGGGCGGCGTGACGGCGGCGTTCCTGGTGACCAGCCGGGTCGGGGACGACGACGAGCGCTTCGTACGGGCCGCGCGGTCGGCCGGGGTGCGGCACGTGGTGAAGCTGTCCGCGGCGGCCGTCGTGGACCCGCGGGCCGATGACGTGATCACCCGGTGGCAGCGGGCGACCGAGGATCTGGTGCGCGGCTCGGGGATGGACTGGACCCTTTTGCGCCCGCGCGCGTTCATGTCCAACGCGGCGTCCTGGGCGGGGTCCATCCGGTCGGAGGGCGTGGTGCGCGCCCTGTACGGGAGGTCGGCCAACGCGTGCGTCGACCCGCGGGACATCGCGGAGGTGGCCGTACGCGCGCTCACCGAGGCGGGGCACGCGGGACGGGCCTACACGCTGACGGGACCGCGGGCGATCAGTGCGGCGGAACAGACGGCCCAGCTCGCCGAGCTGCTGGGCCGCCCGCTGCGCTTCGAGGAACTCGCTCCGGAGCAGGCGCGCACGGCACTGGCCGCGCGTCATCCGCGCGACCTCGTCGAGGCGCTCCTGGCCGGTGCGGAGCGTCAGCGTGCGGGGGCGAAGGCCGGGGTGGAGACGACGGTCCCCGCGCTGCTGGGCCGTCCCGCGGGTACCTTCCGCGGGTGGGCGGAGGATCATCGAGGCGCCTTCTCGTCCCTGTGAAGATGTTCCGCGGTTTCGCGGCTCGCCGCCTGCCACCGCGGGTCAGAGGCCGTGCTCCCCCGCGGTCACGGTGGCTCTGAAGACCACGGCGCCGTCCTGGTGCCCGGTCACCAGGACCGTCTCCTCGCCGTCGGGGCCCCGCTCGGGGAGGCGGCTCGCCTCGATCATGCAGGGGGCGTCCAGTTCGGCGTACCGCTTGAACTCGCCGGCGATGCCGAGCGGGAGGTACGAGGACCGCCCCAGTACGGCGGCCGTCGCCTGCCGGGCCGCCTCGAGGAGCACCATGCCGGGTACGTGGTCCACCGCGTGCTCGAAGAGTATGGGGTGGCGCGTGTCCACCCGCAGCTGCCAGCGGTCGGCCTCGCCCGTGGGCGAGAGGACCACGTCCATGGGCGACATGCGTCCCACGCTCTGCGGCGCGGCCGGGCTGATGAGCGGGAGCTGGTACCAGTCGCCTCCGAGGTTGTGGCCACCGCGGACGCGCTCGTACACCCCCGGTGGCATGCAGGAGAAGGAACCGCCCCCGGTGGCGACGATGTTCCCCTCGCGCCGCAGCACCGCCTCGAAGCGCAGACCCGACAGGTTCTTGCCGCGCCGCTTGACCTCCGTGCACACGACCTCGATGTCGAGTGCGGCGGGGGCCCAGCCCACCCGCAGGTGCTGCGGGCGTACGGCGATGTCGATGTCCCAGACGATGAACTGGTGGCCCAGCGGGACGCCGAACTCGGCGTGGCCCAGGAGCATGCCGATCTGGCGGATCGTTTCGCAGCCGATCAGCGGATCGTGGTAGCCGTCCGCGACCGGGGTGAAGAAGCTGTGTCCCCGGGGCCACTGCGCGGTCAGTTCGAAGTGCGTGTCGTCCACCCGCTGCCAGTCGGTCAGGACGACCTCGGCGACGGACGCTCGATGCACTAATTCCTTGGGAACGGTGAAGGTCAGGGACGGGAAGCGGAAGCCGCTCGGCTGGGCTGTTCCAGCTGAGAGGCCCCTCGTTTGCTCGTCGCTGACCGTTGTGCGCTCAACTCGGAACGTGCTCGCAGACATTGCTCCCCCTGGGCTCCGCTGGCGAGAAGGGCGTGTTGCCTCTGGCTGGGAAAGATACATACCAACCGGTTTAATTTCTAGCGGTATCCGACCATCCGCTCGTGCAAGCTGCGGACGACTTCCTTCCGAATGATACGTTTTCGCTGGTCAGGGCAGCCCTTCTGGCCTCTGCCCCACTCTGGGTGCACCCTTCGGAGCCCTTCGTGGCCCCCGGTGGGTCGAGTGCGGCCTAAGTGATCCTCAAGTCTGCTGATCAACGGTGTCCGAATGCCGCCGGTCGCCCGGCGTGTTCTTCGGCCAACTTCGGCTGACGCTAAACCGTGTCGGCCCTCTTCCCAAAAACCGCACAGACGGTTTGTTATAGTGGAGTCCGGAGTGAGCGGCCGCCTCGCGATGCTCCGCGGCAAGCACCCGCCGGTCCGCCTTCGCGGGCCCGGCACCCCTCGCAGTGACGGAGCAGTCGATGGTCAAACAGGAACGCGCGGCGCGTACGCGCGAGACCCTGATCCGGTCCGCAGCCGAGACCTTCGACCGGGACGGCTTCTCGGTGGCCTCGCTGACCGCGATCAGTTCGCTGGCCGGGGTGAGCAACGGGGCGCTCCACTTCCACTTCCCCAGCAAGGCCGCACTGGCGAACGCCGTGGAGGAATCGGCGCTGGCCCGGCTGCTGGCCCTGACGGGGGACGTGGAGGACGACGCGTTCCCGGCCGGGGCGAGCCGTGTGCAGCTCCTCGTCGACGTCACCCACGGGCTCGCGGGTGCGCTGCGCGGCGATCCGGTGCTGCGGGCCGGGTTCGCGCTGAGCGGCGAGCTGTCCCGGCCGCGTCCGGGCGATCTGCGCGAACGCTGGCGGCGCTGGGTCGAGGACACGCTGCAGCTGGCGGAGCTGGAGGGGGAGTTGCGCCCCGAGGCGGCGGCCGGGGACGTGGTGACCGCCGTGGTGGCGGCGACCGTGGGCTTCGAGGTGCTCGCCGTACGGGACGGGGCGTGGCTGTCGGCGGCGACGGTGACCCGGTTCTGGCGGCTGCTGCTGCCGACGCTCGTGTCGGCGGACCGCCTCGCCGGTTTCGAGGCCGCGGGCACCAACCGGCGGCCCGGGTAGCCGTACGCGGTCCCGGTCCCTGTAGTCCCTGTAGTCCCTGTAGTCCCTGCACTTCCTCTCATGTGCCCCGGCCCTTCGCGCACCAGCGCGGAGGGCCGGGTGCGTTTGTTCACCCTGCCCGCACGAAGACTTCGCGGTTTGTTTTGCCAAATCTAGGGCTGTTCTGGAGAGGGTGCGGAGTGGGGCTGCAGCAGTCTCCGGGTCCTGACGCTCCGACAACACCCCAGGTCAAGGACGTGTTTTGAGGGTTGGTTAGCTGAGCTAAGAAACAAAACAGCGCGGTCGGTTTCGTATTGACAAACCGCCGGTCCTGTTTTTTACTGGCGAAGGCTCATCCACGGACAGGGGAGTACGGCGTGGACATCGAAGTACTGGGCACACTGGCGGTGCGGGAACGCGGAATCTCCGTTACGCCGACCGCCCCGAAGCCGCGACAGGTGCTGGCGCTGCTGGCGCTCCATGCCGACCAGGTCGTTCCGGTGTCGGCTCTGATAGAGGAACTGTGGCAGGGGGCGCCGCCGCGCAGCGCGCGGACCACGCTGCAGACCTACGTACTGCAGCTGCGGGCCCTCATCGCGACCGCCCTGGAACAGGGCGAGGCCGCCGGCGAGGGCGAAACGGCCCCCGCGGGCCGGCGCACCGCCAAGGACGTGCTCGTCACGCTGCCCGGCGGCTACCTGCTCAACAGCGGCGGCGGCACCAGCGACGTCCGCGAGTTCGACCGGCTCGCGGGCATGGGCTACCGGGCGATGGACGCGGGCGACTTCCCGGGCGCGGCCCGGCTGTTGCGCGAGGCACTGTCGCTGTGGTCCGGTCCGGCCTTCGCCGACGTACACGGCGGCATCCAGCTGGACATGGAGACACGGCGGCTGGAGGAGACCCGGCTCTGCGCGCTCGACCAGCGCATCGAGGCCGATCTGCGGATCGGCCGGCACCGCGAACTGCTGGCCGAACTCACCGTGCTGGCCAGCCGCTACCGCACCCACGAGAACCTGCACGGCCAGTTCATGCTGGCCCTGCACCGCTCCGGTCGGCGCGGCGAGGCCCTCGACGTCTACCAGCGGCTGCGCGCCACGCTCGTGCGCGAGCTCGGGCTGGAGCCTTCGGCCGCCCTGCGCAGGCTGCAGCGCTCGATCCTCATGGCCAGCCCCGAGACTCCGGTGGCGGCGGAGGCGAACGGCGAGCGACTCGCGCGCGTGGGCTGAGATGGCCGCCGCACGCGACACCGAAACCGACACCGGGAACGCGGCCGGGGCCGGGGCCCGGGGCCGGGGGCGCGTCCGGACCGCGGGCCGAGGAGGCAGCGCCGTGCAGGAGAGGTCGGAGCGGACCCGCAGGAAGCTCGTGCACGCGGGCGCCGAGATGTTCCACCGCAACGGCTACGCGAACGCGACGCTCCTGGAGATCGCCGCGTACGCCGGAGTGACGAAGGGGGCGCTGTACTTCCACTTCGCCTCCAAGGACGAACTGGCGGAGGCGGTCCAGCTCCGCGGCTGCGAGCTGCTGCGCGAATCGGTGCGCGAACTGCGCGCATCCGGCAGCTCCCCGCTGCAGACCCTGGTCGACACGACGCACTGGCTCGCGCTCAACCTGCGCGAGGAACCGGCGATCCCGGCCAGCTTCCGCATCACCAAGGAATGCGCGGGACTGCCCGCACTCGCCACCGATTTCCACCGGGTCTGGCTCGCGGAGGTCTGCGGGCTGCTGCGCGAGGCCCGGGACGCGGGCGAACTGCGCGCCGAGGGCCGCTGGGAGAGCATCGAGTCCCTGGTCGCCGCGGCGGCCTGCGGCATCGAGGCGCTCGCGGCCACGGGCATGCCGTACGCCGAGTTGCAGCGGCGGGTGTCGGGGCTGTGGTCGCTGATGCTGCCGGGCCTGGTGCCGGACGGGGCCGAACGGGAGTTCCGGGTCGGGATGCCGGATCCCGACACGGCGCCGTGGCGGGTGGGGGACGTACGGGACGGGGACGAGGGCGACCACCACTCCTCGTGTCCCGTGTACTCCGGCAGCAGCGCGTGACCGTGTGCCACCCGACGGCTTGGAGGAGCCTGCGATGACGATGGAACATCCTGCGGACGTACTGACCGACCTCATCGGGGTGCTCGGCGACGTCCTGCGGGTCAAGCCGGAGAAGATCGACCCCGAGCAGACCTTCCAGTCCATGGGGCTCGACTCCCTGCTGGTCGTGGAGTTCGTGGCCGTCGTCAACACCCGGTACGGGCTGCGCGTGCGCGCGACCGACCTGTACGACTTCCCGACCCCGGCGTCCTTCGCGCGCGAGGTCGCGCGGGCGGCGGCGAACCGCGCGGCCGCGGCCCCGGTTCCCGCGGTACCGGTTCCCGTCGCGGCGGCCGCGGGCCCCGGAGCGCCGGCCGCCCCCGCCGTCCGGCAGTCGCCGGCGGCCGCCGCGGCGACCCGGATCGCGGAGGTGCTGCGCGAGCAGCTCGCGGGGATCCTGTGCTGCGACCCCTGGGACATCAACACGACGGCCGCGTTCAACGTGCTCGGCGTCGACTCCATGGTGGGCGCGGAGTTCATCGCGGTCGTCAACCGCAGCTTCGGCCTGCGGGAGCGGTCCGTCCTGCTGTACGAGCACCCGAACCTGGCCGCCATGGCCGCGTACATCGCGACGCGGACGGGGGCGGCGGCGCAAGCGGTCCAGGACGCGCTCCCCGCGCACGACCTCACCCCGGCCCCGCGGACACCGGAACCGGCGTTCCGCCCGGCCGCTGCGGTCGCGGTCTCCGCAGCCGCGGTCTCCGCGGCGGCCGTTCCGGCGCCCTCCGTACGGCCGCTTCCCGCGAGCGACCTCGACGTCCTGCTGGACGCGATCCGCGACGACCGGCTCACCGTGGACGAGGCCCTCGTACTGCTCGGCCGTCGCGGCTGAAGCCGATCCGCCGGACACCCCCCAGAAGGAGCACGTCCAGATGGACGAGAAGGAAGTCCTGACCCGGTTCAAGAACGGCCAGCTGGACCGGACCCAGGTCGCCGCGCTGCTGACCGGCGCCGCCACCGGGGCGGGACCCGTCGTCCTCGCACTGCCGGAGCTTCGGCCGCGTCCCGCGCCCGCGGAGCCGGCCGGCGGGCCGGTCGCCGAGCCGGTCGTGGAGCCGGTTGTGGAGCGGGCCGCGCCGCCGGTCGCCGAGCCGGTCGCCGAGCCCGTCGCCGTCGTCGGGATGGCCGGGCGCTATCCGGGGGCGCCCGACCTGGCCGCGTTCTGGCGGCAGGCGCGCGGCGGGTACGACAGCGCCTCCACCCCGCCGGCCGGCCGGCCCGGGGACGAGCGCGGCCACTACCTGGAGCGCGTACAGGACTTCGACCCGGAGTTCTTCGGGATCGACGCGCGCGAAGCGGCCCTGATGGACCCCCAGGAGCGGCTGTTCCTCGAAACCGCGTGGGAGGCACTCGAGGACGCCGGCTGCACCGGCGGCCGCCTCGACGCCCTGACCGCCGCCGACGGGACACCGCGCAGCGTCGGGGTGTTCACCGGCGCCGGGCCCGGCGACTACGCGCTGCTCGCCGCCCGGACGTGGCGGCGCGAGCGGCCCCGTCCCATGCCGAGGGGCGGCCAGTGGAGCCTGCCCAACCGGCTCTCTGCCCTGCTCGGCCTGACCGGCCCCAGCCAGTCGGTGGACACCGCGGAGTCCTCGGTCCTCGTCGCCCTGCATCTCGCGGTGGCCGCGCTGCGGCGGGGCGAGTGCGCCGCCGCGCTCGTCGGAGGCGCACGGCTGCTGCTGCATCCCTCCAGCCGGCACCCCGGCGCGGGCGAGGGCGTCGGCGCGCTGCTGCTCAAGCCGCTGGCGCGGGCGCTGGCCGACGGGGACGGCATCCACTGCCTGGTCCGCGGCAGCGCGGTCGGCCACACCGCGCCCGACCCGACGGCCCCCGGCCCCGGCCGCGGATCCCGCTCCGCGGGCGCCCGTACGGCAGCCGCCGCCAGGGCAGCGGGATCACCGCTCGAGGAGGCCGTCCCCGACGGCGTACCCGGGCGGGTGTCGCGGGAGGCGCTGAGGGTCGCCGGTGTGGGCGGGGCGGACGGTCTCGTACGTGAGGATGCCGGCGCCGTGCGGGCGCTGGTGGGGGACGCGGGGGTCGCCACCGGGGTCGCCGTGCTGACCCGGGCCGCCCTGCAGCTCGGGCACCGGGTCCTGGCGCCCGGGGCGGGGCACGCCCGGGCGCGCCCCTGGGAGGGCGAGGAGCGGGGGCCGCGGCGGATCAGCGTCGGGGTGCGGGGGGCCGGGGGCGCGGACGCGGAGGTGGTGTTGGAGGAGTACCTGCCGGACGCCCCCGAGCCGCGGGAATCCGCGGGCCCCGAGCTGTTCCTGTTGTCCGCACCGACCCCGGCGCATCTGGCGGCCACCGCGCGGCGGTTCGCCGGGATGCTGGGCGGGGCCGGGCCGGTGCCGCCGCTCGGGCGGCTCGCGCGGGCCCTTCGGACCGGCCGGGCCGCCATGGACTGCCGCTTCGCGGCCGTCGTCGGGGACACCGGCGAACTGGTGCGGGCCCTGGAGGAGTTCGTACGCGACGGGGCGCCCTGCGCCGATCTGCGCGGCGGTGGGGCCGACCCGCTGGGGCTGGGAGCCGTACCGGAGACGGACGGGTACCTCGCCGCGCTCTGGCAGGCCGGGCACCTGCACCAGCTGCGGGGCCTGTGGCTGTCCGGGCTGGACGTCGACTGGGCGGTGCTGGAGCCGGTGGGCGCCGGGGCTGAGCCGGTGTCGCTGCCCGCGTCCGCCTTCCTGCGCGTACCGCTGTGGCTGGGCGGCGAGGAGGGGCCGGCATGACGACGCTGCCGCTCGACCCGGCGGGGCCGGGGGAGAACGAGCCGGCCCCCGTCAATCTGTGGTTCTGCCCCAACGAGGACCTCGCGCCGGGGATCGCCGCGACGCTGGCCTCGTACTGGCTGGACGAGAACGAGCAGGAGGTGGCGGGCCGGTTCCTGTTCGAACGCGACCGCCGGCAGTACCTCGTGGCGCACGCGCTGGTACGGCGGGTGCTGGCGCTGGAGACCGGGATCCCGGAGGCCGAGGCGATCATCTGGCGGTCGTCGCGCGGGCGGCCGTTCCTGCAGACGCCGGCCGGGGGGTTGCCGCGGGGCGCCGATGCGCTGGACTTCAACCTCTCCCACGCCAACGCGTACAACCTGCTGGGGGTTGCACGGGGGCTGCGGATCGGTGTGGACGTGGAGCGGCTGGACCGGGGCGAACGCGGGCTGGACAACATCATCGCGACGTTCTCCGGGGAGGAGCAGGACTGGATCGCCAGCGCCGCGCCGGGGCGGCCGCGGGACCGGCGGGCGCTGCGGCTGTGGACGCTGAAGGAGGCGTACTCGAAGGCGCGGGGGCTGGGGCTGGGGCTGCCGTTCGACTCGTTCGCGTTCACGCTGGCCGAGGACCGGGGGGTGCGCTCGTTCCGGCCGCCGGCCGATGACTCGGCGGAGCGGTGGCGCTTCCTGGAGGTGGAGCCGGTGCCGGAGGTACTGGCGGCGGTGGCGGTGGAGGTCGACGCCGCGCGCCCTCCGGCGGTCCACCTCCACCACGGCTTCCCGTGGGGCCGAGCGGCCCCCCGCCGGCTGGTCCTCCCGGCGCCGGCCGGGGTCTGAGGCCCTCCCGACCGGCAAAAGAAAACAGGGTCATCGGAATTCTGCTCGACCGGGGATTGAGCGACGGGGAATTCCGGGCGGTTCGCGGGGCGGGGATATCCGGAATCCAGGGGGAATCGAGCGGGGCGAGGGAGGATTCGGGGGCCGGGTATTCGGGGAATGGCGAGGGGTGCGGCGTGGGTCGGGAGAGCGGCGTTCTTGAGGTGGCGGACGGGGTCCACGCCCACGTACAGCCCGAGGGCGGGTGGTGCCTGAACAACTCGGGGATCATCAGTCACCGCGGGTCCAGTGCGCTCGTCGACACCGTCGCCACCGAGGAACGGGCCCGGGAGCTGCGCAGGGCCGCGCTGCGGGTGGCGGGGCAGGCGCCGCGGGCGCTCGTCAACACGCACTTCCACGGGGACCACACCTACGGGAACTTCCTCTTCCCCGAGGCGCTCACCATCGGGCACGAGCGGACCCGGGCCATGGTCCGGGCCGCCGGGCTGCACATGGCCGGGCTGTGGCCCGACGTGTGCTGGGGGGACATCGAGGTCCGGCCGCCCGAGCTGACCTTCCGGGACCGGACCACCCTGCACGTGGGGGACATCCGCGCCGAGCTCATCCACATCGGACCGGCCGCCCACACCACCGACGACACCGTTGTCTGGCTGCCCGATCAGGGCGTTCTGTTCACCGGTGACCTCGTCATGAACGGGGTCACCCCGTTCTGTGTCATGGGGTCCGTCGAGGGCAGCCTGCGGGCCCTGGAGCAGTTGCGGGGGCTGGGGGCCGCGGTCGTCGTACCCGGTCACGGGGCCGTCGCCGGGCCCGAGGTGTTCGACGTCAACGAGCAGTACCTGCGCTGGGTGCGAGAGCTGGCCCGGGAGGGCGTCGCGGCCGGGGTGAGTCCGCTGGAGCTGGCCCGCGGCACCGACCTCGGGCCTTACGGTGAACTGCTCGACTCCGAGCGGCTGCTGCCCAACCTCCACCGCGGGTACGCGGAGGCGGAGGGCCGGCTGCCCGAGGGATCACCTCTCGACGTCGGCGCCCTGTTCGCGGAGATGACCGCCTTCCACGGGCGGCCTCCGGAGTGCCACGCCTGAGGTCAGGCCGTTCAGGCGGCGGATCAGGCTCTGCTGCTCGCGCGCCAGGGCCTCGATCCGGGTGCCCAGGCGCGCTATCGCACTGCTCAGTTCGTGCAGCGAGGCGTCCGGGTCCGGCGTCGACAGGGACGGGGCGTGGTGCAGGATCGCCTCCATCCGCTCGCGCAGGGCCGGGCCCGGTTCCACGCCGAGTTCGTCCACCAGGCGCCGGCGGGCGCGCTCGTACACGCCGAGCGCCTCGGCCTGGCGGCCGCAGCGGTAGAGGGCCAGCATCTGGAGGTCGTAGAGCCGCTCGCGCACCGGGTGGCGGGCCGTCAGCCGTTCCAGCTCGCGGGCGGCCTCCGCGTGCCGGCCGCTGCGCAGGTGGGCCTCGTACAGGGTCTCCAGCGTGGTCAGCCGCAGTTCCTCCAGGCGCTCCGCCTCCCTCGCGCAGAGCGGACCCTGCCCGCTGCCCTCCAGGGCCGGGCCCCGCCACAGGGAGAGGGCGTCACCGAGGAGTTCCGCCGCGCGTACGGGATCGGCGGCCAGTGTCCCGCGGCCCTTCGAGGAGAGGTCCTGGAAGTGGTGGGCGTCCGTCCGTGTTCCGGGCCGCCCCAGGGCGTAGCCCGTCGCGTGGGTGGAGATCGGGTCTTGGCCCGCCGCGTCCTGCAGCAGCCGGCGCAGGCGGGCCACGTGGGCGTGCAGGGCGTTGGCCGCGCTCGCCGGCGGGCGCTCGCCCCACAGTTCGTGGATGAGCCGCTCGGCGGGCAGCACCCGGCCCGCCCGGACCACCAGGGCGCCGAGCAGTGCCCGCTGTTTGGCTCCGGAGGGCGCGACATACGTCCCCGTGCGGCGGTCGAGCACCTCCACCGGGCCCAGGACACGGAAGTCCGTGCCGAAGTCCGTTCCGGTGCCGTCGCCCATGGATCCCGTGCCCCCTCCCGGCGGAAATGAAATATGTGCCGGTTTTTATCCCCTGAGCGGAATCTACCAGCTTGTTTTCAGCCTGCAACAGTTTGAAGCGGAGGGCTGCTCGACACCCGCTCAAGAATTCCGGGACGGCATGCTGGACACCGCTACCGTGCCGGAGTCGAAGGCTGGAAATCGATGGGAACTCGACGAAATACGGAGGACACCGTGAAGATTCAGGTTCTGGGTCCGTTGAGTGCCGAGGTCAACGGGGGCTCGATTGTTCCGACGGCTGGCAAGCCGCGCCAGATCCTGGCGCTGCTCGCGCTCTATCCGGGGCGGGTGATGCCCGTGCAGACCCTCATGGAGGAGATCTGGGGCACCGACCTCCCGCAGAGCGCGCTCACCACCCTGCAGACATACATCCTGCAGCTGCGCAGGAGACTGGGCACGGCCATGGGGCCGGGCGTCCCGGGCAGCGCCAAGGACGTGCTCGCGACCCGGCACGGCGGCTACCTGCTGCAGATACCGCCGGACGCCGTGGACGTCCACGCGTACGAAAGCCTCGTGGTGGGCGGACAGCACGCTTACGAGGACGGGGACGACGAGCGTGCGGCCGACATGCTGCGCCGGGCGCTCGCTCTGTGGAACGGCCCGGCGCTGGTCGACGTACGCGTGGGACCGATCCTGGAGATCGAGGTCATGCGGCTGGAGGAGAGCCGGCTCGTGACGGTCGAGCGGCGCATCGACGCGGACCTGCGGCTCGGCCGCCACGTCGAGGTCATCGCCGAGCTGATCGAGCTGATCGCCCGGCACCCGCAGCACGAGGGCCTGCACTCGCAGGCCATGGTCGCGCTGTACCGGTCCGGCCGCCAGGCCACGGCCCTGGACGTCTACCGCAGGCTGCGCAACCGGCTGATCGACGAACTCGGAGTGGAGCCGTCCCCGCAGCTGCAGCGCCTGCACCAGGCGATGCTGACGGTGGATCCGGCACTGGACGTGGTGGCGGGGCCGCGCCGGGGGTCCACGTTCGACCTGTACGCCGCCTAGGTCGTGTCGTCCAAGTCCCGTCTGGCCGGCGGGGCCTGGCACGCACGCTCGCCGCGTTGTCGTCGGTCATCGACGCTCCGCGTCGATTCCCTCCTCCGCCTTGCGATCGCACGCACCAGGCCCCGCCGGCCCCGCCCTCCCGGGCGGCCGACGCCACTTCGACGACACTCCCTAGGGCCTGCCGGCGGATCGTGGCCGGGGCCTAGATCCGTCCGTCCAGTCCCTCTGGTCCCTCCAGTCCCTCCCAGTGCCTTCCACGGCGGTCGTACACACCGATTCGAGCCGGTCTCAAGCGCGGTCGGTGAGTGTCGAGACCTACGCGGTGGGGTTCCTGGGAGGTGGCGATGGGCGACAGACAAGCCGTACGGCTGCACTGCTTCGCACATGCGGGGGCCGGAGTGTCCTCGTTCTACCGGTGGGACAAGCTCGCCGGGAGCGGGGTGAGGACCACGCCCTGGCTGCTGCCCGGGCGGGACGAGCGGCGCCGTGAGATCCGGCTGACCGGCCGTGACGAGCTCCTGGCCGACCTCAAGCCGCTGTTCGAGCAGATCGCCGACGAATCCGGCGCCCCCTACATCCTCTACGGGCACAGCCTCGGCGCGTCGGTCGCCCTCACGGTCGCGCACGCCGCGCTGGAGTACGGGCTGCCGATGCCCGCGCTGCTGGCCGTCGGCGCCAGCCCGCCGCCGGACCTGCCGGCCGCCCTCGCGAACTCCGCCGAGCTGCCGGACGAGGAACTGCTGCGCGTACTGGACCGGTTCGACGCGCTGCCGCCCGGAGTGCGGCCCGGGGACGTGTGGTTCCGGTCCGTCTTCCCCGTGCTCCGCGCCGACCTCCGGCTCGCCCGCAGCCTGCGGGCCGCCGCCCTCGCGCCCACCTCGCCCGGCCCCGTGCCCGTAACGCTGCTCGCGGTCACCGGCACCGAGGACCCCCTGGTCGACGCCGGGGCCGCCGCGGGCTGGCAGCGCTGGACCACCGGCCGGCTGCTGCGGCGGACCGTGCCCGGCGGCCACTTCTTCGTGCGGGGCGCCGAACTGCCGCGGATGCTCGGCCGGGCCGCCCGCGTCGTGCTGCGCGGGCACCACGACGGGACAGACCAGTCAGACCGGACAGGACAGGGGGAAGGGCGATGAGACGAGTCGTCATCACGGGCATCGGGGTCGTGGCCCCGGGCCGCCCGGGCACCAAGGAATTCTGGTCGCTGCTGACCGACGGCCGTACGGCCACCCGCGCCATCACCCTCTTCGACGCCTCCGGCTTCCGCTCCCGGATCGCCGCCGAGGCCGACTTCGACCCCCGGGAGTCCGGGCTCACGGACGAGCAGGCCGGCCGCCTGGACCGCGCCGCCCAGTTCGCCGTCGTCAGCGCCCGCGAGGCCCTCGCCGACAGCGGCCTGGCCGGCTCGTACGACGCCACGCGCACCGGGGTCACCCTCGGCAGCGCGCTCGGCTGCACCACCGGCCTGGACGCCGAGTACGGGGTCGTCAGCGAGCAGGGCACCCGTACGCTCGTCGACCACACCAAGGCCGCACCCCATCTCTACGACTACTTCGTCCCCAGCTCGATGGCGGCCGAGGTGGCCCGTACCGTCGGCGCCCAGGGGCCCGTCGCGCTGGTGTCCACCGGCTGCACCTCCGGCCTCGACGCGATCGGCCACGCCGTCGACCTCGTCCGCGAGGGCAGCGCCGACGTGATGGTCACCGGCGCGGCCGAGGCGCCCATCACGCCGATCACCGCGGCCTGCTTCGACGCGATCCGCGCCACCTCCACCCGCAACGACGAGCCGGAGACCGCCTCGCGGCCCTTCGACCGCACCCGCAACGGGTTCGTCCTGGGGGAGGGCTCGGCCGTCCTCGTCATCGAGGAGTACGAGCACGCCCGCGCGCGGGGCGCGCACGTCTACGCCGAGATCTCGGGCTTCGCCTCGCGCAGCAACGCGTACCACATGACCGGACTGCGGCCCGACGGCATCGAGATGGCCGCCGCCATCACGGCCGCGCTCGCCGAGGCGGAACTGGTGCCCGGGGACATCGACTACATCAACGCGCACGGCTCCGGCACGAAGCAGAACGACAAGCACGAGACCGAGGCGTTTAAGCGGAGCCTGGGGCAGCGGGCGTACGAGGTCCCGGTCAGCTCGATCAAGTCGATGATCGGGCACTCGCTCGGCGCGATCGGCGCCCTCGAAGTGGCCGCCTGCGCACTGGCCATCGAGCACGACACCGTCCCGCCGACGGCGAACCTGCACGAGCCCGACCCGGCCTGCGACCTCGACTACACACCGCTGACCGCCCGCCGGCAGCGCACCGACGCCGTCCTGACCGTCGGCAGCGGCTTCGGCGGGTTCCAGAGCGCGATGATCCTGACCAGCCCGAGCCTGAAGGCGGACCGATGACCACCGTTCTCGCCGCCCCGATCGCCCCCGCCGCCTGGGCGCCCTCCCGTACCGCCGCCCCCGTCGTCACCGGCATCGGGGTCGCCGCGCCCAACGGGCTCGGCACCGAGGCCTGGTGGTCCGCCGTGCTGCGCGGCCGCTCCGGCATCCGGCCCGTCAGCCGGTTCGACGTGAGCGGCTACCCGGCGAAGCTGGCCGGGGAGGTGCCCGGATTCGTCGACGCGGAGCACGTCTCCAGCCGGCTGATGCCGCAGACCGACCGCGTCACCCGGCTCTCGCTCGCCGCCGCGAAGGAGGCGCTCGACGACGCCGGGGCCGATCCCGCGCAGCTGCCCGAGCACGCCGCGGGCGTGGTCACCGCCAACTCCTTCGGCGGCTTCGAGTTCGGCCAGCAGGAACTCCAGGCGCTGTGGAGCAAAGGCGGCCAGCACGTTTCCGCGTACCAGTCCTTCGCCTGGTTCTACGCCGTCAACAGCGGCCAGATCTCCATCCGGCACGGCCTGCGCGGCGCCTCCGGAGTGATCGTCTCCGAGCAGGCCGGCGGCCTCGACGCGATGGCCCACGCCCGCCGCCAGATCCGCAAGGGCGCCGAGCTCGTCGTCACCGGGGGCATCGACTCCGCACTGTGCTCCTGGGGCTGGGCCGCCTACCTGGCCGGCGGCGGGCTCACCGACCGGGAGGACCCGGCCCGCGCCTACCTGCCGTTCGCCGAGGACGCGAGCGGTCACGTCGCGGGAGAGGGCGGGGCGCTCCTGGTCCTGGAGGGCGCCGAGGAGGCCCGCCGGCGCGGAGCGCGCGTCTACGGCGCCATCGCCGGGCACGCCGCCACCTTCGACGCCGACGGGACCTCCCGGCTCGGCGCGGCCGCCGAACTGGCGCTGGCCGACGCGGGCGTGCACCCCGACGAGATCGACGTCGTCTTCGCCGACGCGGCGGGCGAACGCGGCGCCGACCGCGCCGAAGCCGAGGCCATCACCGCCCTGTTCGGCCCGTACGGGGTGCCCGTCACCGCGCCCAAGTCGATGACCGGGCGGCTCGCCGCCGGAGGCGCGGCCCTCGACGTGGCCGCCGCCCTGCTCACCCTGCGCGACCAGCTGATCCCGCCGACCACCGGGACCGAGCTCCCGGCCGGGGAGTACCTGCTGGACCTGGTCACCGGCGCGCCCAGCCCGGCCCTCGGGCTGCCGCTGCGGACCGCGCTGGTCCTGGCCCGCGGGCGCGGCGGCTTCAACTCCGCCGTCGTCGTACGCGCGCCGGACGCCTGACCCGCATCCCCCCACCGACCCCCGCACGCCGACGCAGAACAGAGGAAGACCATGGACCGGCTGGAACTCGACGACCTGAAGCGCATCCTGCGCGAATGCGCGGGCGAGGAGGAGGGCGTCGACCTCGACGGCGACGTCCTCGACCTGAACTGGTTCGAGCTGGGCTACGACTCGCTCGCCGTCCTCCAGACCACCGGGTACATCGAGCGCGAGTACGACGTGCTCCTCGACGAGGAGGCCCTCGACGACGCCGACACCCCGCGCCGCTACCTCGCCATGGTCAACGAGGTGCTCTCCGCACGGGCCGCGGTCTGATCCGTGATCCAGGAGACCCCCACCACCACCGACACCACCGCCACCCTCGACACCGACGTTTGCGTGATCGGCGCCGGACCCGCCGGGCTGGCACTGACGCTCATGCTGCTGCGCTCCGGCGTCCGCGTGACCCTGGTCGAACGCTCCACCGCGTTCCGCCGCGAATTCCACGGCGAGATCCTCCAGCCAGGCGGCCAGCGGATCCTCGACGAGCTCGGCGTCCTGGCCGGGGCGACGGCCCGCGGCGCGGCCCGCCTGCGCGGGTTCCAGGTGCTGGAGCGGGAGCGGGTGGTGCTCGACATCGACTACGGGCGGCTGTCCGCCCCGTACGACCACCTGCTGGCCCTCCCGCAGCCGCACCTGCTGGAGGAACTCCTCGCCGCCTGCCGGGAGCTGCCCGGATTCACCCTGCTCGAAGGGCACCGGATCGCCGCGCTCCGCCAGAAGCGCCCGGACAGCCCCTGCACGGGCGCCGTCGTGAACGGGCCCGACCGGGTGCCGGTCACCGTCCGCGCCCAGGTGGTCGTCGGCGCCGACGGCCGGTTCTCCAAGACCCGCGCGCTCGCCGGCATCGACGCCGGGCGGCGCGAGTCCTTCGCCCACGACGTGGTGTGGTTCTCGCTGCACGCTCCGGACCGGGCCACCGGGCAGGTACGGGTGCACCGCGCGGCGGGCAGCGCCGTACTCGTCCACGACACCCACCCCGACCGGCTGCGGATCGGCTGGACCCTGCCGCACGGCGGCTGGCACGGCGCCGTGCGGCGCGGCATCGAGGACATCCGGTGGGAACTGGCCGAGGTGCTGCCGCAGTACGCCGACCTCGTGCACGAGCAGATCACCTCGATGGCCGACCTGACCCTGCTCGACGTGTTCGCCTCGCACGCCGGCGAATGGGTGCGCGACGGGCTCGTACTGCTCGGCGACAGCGCCCACACCCACGGGCCGATCGGCGCCCAGGGCATCAACCTGGCCCTCCAGGACGCCGCCGCGCTGCACCCCGTGCTCGTCTCCGCGCTGTCCGACGGGGAGCCCACGGCGCAGCGCCTCGCGCCCTACCGGGACCGGCGCGCCCCGGCCGCGGCCGCCGTGCACCGCATGCAGGTCTTGCAGGCCCGCTCGCTGTTCGGCGGGGGCGGACCGGCCGCCGCGTTCCTGCGGGCGCGGGCGGCGGCGGTCGTCACCCGCACCCCGATCGGAGCGAAGATCACCCGGAAGGTCGCGCACGGCCACGACCCGGCGGGGGTCCGGACCGACCTGTTCCCGGTGCTGCACTTCGACCGGTCCTTGTAGGCCGGTCCCCATGAGGCTCCCGTAGGCCGTTTCCCGCAGGCCGTTCCTGCCGGGCCGAGACGGGCAGGCTCAGGGCAGGTCGTCGCGCGTCACCAGACGGTGGGCGACCTGCCAGCCGCCCGGCGCGGGGACCAGCACGTCCTCCATCACGCACACCCGGTGCACCTTCGACTCACCGCCCCGCGGGGTCAGGTACACCAGTGCGTAGCTGCGCGTGTGCACCGTGCCGTCGGGCTGCGGCCGCGCGTCCAGCATGCCGAGCCAGTGCCGCAGCTGCTCGCCGCTGCCCGCCTGGACCTCCGCGTTGCGCCGGACGTTCGAGGCGAGGGCCGCGCGCCCGACCACCGGCGCGGGCAGCGTCGGCACGTCGAAGACGGCGTCCTCGGTGAACGTCCGCGCCCACGGCTCGGCCTCGAAGGAGTCGAAGAGCTGCATCTGGCGGGAGTAGAACTGCTGGACCTCCGCGTACAGCAGGCCGAACTCCCTGACTGCCGCCGTCGTCGTCGCTGTCATCGGGGGGACTCCGTTCCATCGGTTCCCGACAGCATCCGCACCGCAGATCGAGCGCTCTTCGAAGACTCCTCAAGCGCCGCTGCCCAGGCTGGGCCGACAGAGTCCAGGGCCTGTCCGGCGGACAAGCCCCAGGGGGCGCCGCCGCGGCCGCCCCTTCGGGAGCCAGGAGGAGAGCACCATGCCGAGATTCGTGTACCCGGAACTCCCGCTGGACGGCCTGCTGCGCCGGGCTGCGGTCCGCGACCCCGCCGGGCGGGCGATCCGGACCGCGACCGGGGCCGGCTTCACGGAGACGGTGACCTTCGCCGAACTGGACGCCCGGGCCGACCGCTTCGCCGCCCACCTGGAGCACACCCTCGGCCGCCGCGGGGCCCGGGTCGGCGTCGCCAACGTCCTCGACCCCGTCTTCGCCGCCGCCTACTACGGGACCGTGCGCAGCGGAAACACGGTCGTGCTGGTCAACCCGCTGATCAAGGAGGCGGGTCTGGTCCACGTCATGCGGACGGCCGGGGTCGAGGTGGCGTTCGTACCGACCGCCACCGCCGAACTGCTCGTCAAAGTGGGCGACCGGCTGCCGCTGCTGCGCTCCGTCGTCGTGACCGACGCGCCCGACGGGGTGGTCCCCGGCGACGCCCTGCCGCTGGCCGAAGCACTGGCCCGCGCACCCGAGCGCACGGCCTCGCCCGGGGTCGTCGACATGGACGGCGACGCCTGCATCCAGTTCACCACCGGCACCACGGGCCGCCCCAAGGGCGTCCGGCTCACCCACCGCAACCTGGTGGCGAACGCCGCCCAGACCGCCGCCGCGCACGACCTCGGCAGTGACTCGGTCACCCTCAACCACCTGCCGCTCTACCACACCATGCACCTCAACTCGGGCGTGTACGCGGGAGCCTGCCAGGTGCTGTGCACCGACCCCGACCCGGTCGCCTCGCTGGCCGCCTCCGCCCGCGCGGAGGCCACCCACTACTACGGGCTGCCCGCGCGGCTGCACCGGCTGGCCCAGGACGAGCGGCTCACCCACGACTTCCCGGGCGGGCGCCGCCTGACCGCCGTGCTCTCCGGCGGCACCGCCCTGTCCCCGACCGCCGCCCGGACCCTGCGCGCCCGCCTCGGCGTGCCCGTCGTCCAGGGCTACGGACTGGCCGAACTCTCCCCGCTCTCCCACTGCCAGGACCCCCGGCGTCCCAAGAGCGGCTCGGTGGGGCCCGCCGTACCGGGCACCGAATGCCGCATCGTCGCCGTGGACACGAGCACCCCGCTCGACGTCTACGCCACCGGCGAGGTGCAGGTCCGCGGGCCGCAGGTGATGGCCGGCTACCTCGACGGCACCGCGCCCTCGCCGATCGACGCGGACGGCTGGTTCTCCACCGGGGACGTCGGATACCTGGGCGAGGACGACGTGCTGTTCCTCGTGGACCGGCTCGACGACGTCTTCAAGTACGACAACGAACTCGTCTCGCCCAGCGGGGTCGAAGACGTCATCGGCGCCGACCCGCGCGTCGCCGAATGCATCGTGGCGGGCTGGCCCGATCCGGTGCACGGCGCGCTCGTGTGGACCGGCATCGTGCTGCGCGACCCCACCGCCCCCGGCCTGCTCGACGTCCTCGACTCCATCGTGGAGCGCGCCAACGCCCGCCTGAACGACTTCGAGCAGATCCGCCGCGTCGAGGTGCTCGGCGCCGTGCCGCGCAACCACGTCGGCAAGCCCGACCGGCGCCCGCTGCGGCTCAGCCTGCGCGCGCGGGCCGCCGCGGAGGCCGCGGCCGGGTGACCCGCGGCCGGGTGACCCGCGGCCGGGTGACCCGCGGCCGGGTGATCCGCGGCCCGCGCCCGTCTTCCTTCCGTACGTACGAACAGCAGAGGAGCAAACACGTGGCGAGCAGTACCGGCACACCGTCCGGGACGGCCGGGTCCGCCAGGGTCCTCGTGGTGGGGGCGGGCCCCGTGGGCCTGACCGCCGCCCATGAACTGGCCCGGCGGGGGCTGCGCGTACGCCTCGTCGACGCAGCCCCGGGACCGGCCCGCGAGAGCCGCGCCGTGGCCGTCCACCCGCGCACCCTGGAGACCTTCGACCAGATGGGCCTCGTGGACGGGATCCTGGCCCGGGGCCGCAAGAACCGGGCCTTCACGATGTACGCGCGGGGCAGCCGGCTGGTCCGCCTCGACGCGGACTACCGGACGATGCCCACCCGCTTCCCGTACAGCCTCGTCATCGCCCAGACCGAGACGGAGGCCGTGCTGCGCGAGGCCCTCGCCCGGCTCGGCGTCACCGTCGAATGGGGGGTGCGGCTGGGCTCGCTCACCCAGGACGGGGACGGCGTACGGGCCCGCCTGGAACACCCCGACGGCACCGCCGAGGAGTACGAGGTGCCCTGGCTGGTGGGCTGCGACGGCGGCCACAGCACCGTGCGCAAACAGCTGGGGCTGCCGCTGCTCGGCGAGTCCAGCGAGACCTGGGCCCTGGCCGACGCGCCCGTCGTCACCGACCTGCCGCCCGACACCATCTACTGGGTCCACACCGGCAGCCAGGCCCTGATGATGGTCCCGTACCGGCGCGAGGGGCACTGGCGGCTGCTCGACACCGCCCCCGGGCCGCGGCGGGAGGGCGACGACGCTGCGCGGCTCCTCTCGGAGAAGCTCAGCGCCGGGCTCGGCCGCCCGGTGGAGGTCGGCGAACCCGAGTGGACCTCGGTGTTCACGTTCCAGCAGCGCATGGTGCCGCGCATGCACGAAGGCCGCTGCTTCGTGGCGGGCGACGCGGCCCACGTGCACAGCCCCGCCTCCGGTCAGGGCATGAACACCGGCATCCAGGAGGCGTACAACCTGGCCTGGAAGCTGGCGATGGCCGCCCGGGGGCAGGCCGGGCCGGAGCTGCTGGCCACGTACGGGCAGGAACGGGTGCCGATCGGGAAGGCCCTGATCGGATCGACCCGGAAGGCCACCTTCCTGGTGCAGTTCAAGAACGTCCTGGCCGGGGTGGCACTGCCGGTCGTCTTCACCTTCGTACGGAACGTCGGTCCGCTGCGCCGGGCCATCCAGCGCAAGGTGCTCGGCGGCATGTCCGGGCTGCGGCTGTCGTACGAGGACAGCCCGCTCAGCACCGCCGACCCGCTGACCGGGCTGCCCGTCGGCTCCCGGGCGGCCGCGGCGGCCGAACGGCGCGGGGACCCGGGATCCGAGGCGCTGCGGGCCGAACTGCGCGACACCCGCTGGTCCCTGGTGTGGGAGGCGGGCGGTCCGGGCGGAACCCTGCGGGCGGTGGCGGCCGCGGCGGCCCGCGCGCACGGCGACTGGCTGTCGGTGCGGACGGTGGGGGACGGTGCGGACGGCGTGCCCGACGCGGCCGGCGGCCCGCGCCCGCTGGCCGATCCCGACGGGGTGCTGCGGCGCGCGCTGGGGCTGCGGCCCGGCGGCTGGCTGCTGATCCGGCCCGACGGCTACGTCGCCGCGGGCGGCGCCGCCCTGACCCGGGGCGCCCTCGCCCGTGCCCTGGCGCCGCTGGGGCCGCGGGCCGCCCTGCCGTCCGCCGAACCCGACGCGGCACGGGCGCCGGCCTCCGCTGCGGCCCCGGCCGCGGCAGGATCCGTACCGGGCCTCGATCCCGCTTCCACCGCACCTCCAGAGCGCCGCGACACGGTCGGAGTTCCACCACGGGTTCTGGAGGCTCAGCGATGACCACGACGACCACGACGACAACACGGCCGGTGCCGTCGGCGCCGGAGAAGCCGGTGGCCCTCGTCACCGGCGGCACGAGCGGCATCGGCCTGGCGGTCGTACGGGACCTGGCAGGGCGCGGTCACCGGGTGTTCCTGTGTGCGCGCACCCCCGAGAACGTCAAGCAGACGGTCGAGGAGCTGCGCGCCGACGGCCTCGACGTGGCCGGCGCCGCCGCCGACGTCCGCTCCCGCGAGGCCGTCGCCGAGCTGGTGGCCGCCGCCGTGGCGGAGTGGGGGAGCCCGGTCTCCGTGCTGGTCAACAACGCCGGGCGCAGCGGCGGAGGTCCGACCGCCGACATCAGCGACGAGCTCTGGTACGACGTCATCGACACCAACCTGAACAGCGTCTTCCTGCTGACCCGCGAGGTGCTCAAGTACGGCGGGCTCGGCGGGGCCCCGTGGGGCCGGATCATCAACATCGCCTCCACGGCTGGCAAGCAGGGTGTCCTGCTGGGCGCCCCCTACTCGGCGTCCAAGCACGCCGTCGTCGGCTTCACCAAGGCCCTCGGCAAGGAGTTGGCCCCGGCCGGGATCACGGTCAACGCGGTGTGCCCGGGCTACGTCGAGACGCCGATGGCGCAGCGCGTGCGGGCCGGCTACGCGGCGGCCTGGGACACCACCGCCGAGGACGTGCAGGAGCAGTTCGAGGCGAAGATCCCGCTGGGGCGCTACGCGACCCCGCAGGAGGTGGCGGCCATGGTCGGCTACCTGACCACGGACCTCGCCGCGTCCGTCACCGCGCAGGCGCTGAACGTCTGCGGCGGGCTGGGGAACTTCTGATGGCGGCCGAGCGGGTGCACCGCACCGTGCACGAGACCGAGGTGGCCGCCCCCGCGGGCGTGGTCTACGGACTGATCGCGGACCCCGTGCAGTGGCCGCTCTACTTCCCGCCCAACGTGTACGTGGAGCGCCTGGAGTTCGACGGCGTCGACGAGCGGCTGCGGATGTGGGCGACGGCGAACGGCCGGGTCAAGTCCTGGACCTCGCGCCGGGTGCTCGACGCGGCCGCGCGGCGCATCGAGTTCCGCCAGGAGGTCCCCGCGGCCCCGCTGTCGGCGATGAACGGCACCTGGATCGTGGAGCCGCTGGGCGCCGAGCGCTCGCGGCTCGTCCTGCTGCACGACTTCGCGGTCGCGGGCGACCGGGCCGAGGACGTCGAGTGGGTCGAGCGCGCCACCGACACCAACAGCCGGGCGGAGCTGGCGAACCTTGCGCGCCTCGGCGAGCGCTGGGGCAGCCTCGACGACCTCGTGATGTCCTTCGAGGACACCGTGCGCGTGGATGCCCCGCCGGAGCTGGTCTACGCGTTCCTGGAACGGGCCGAGCAGTGGCCGGAGCTGCTGGCGCACGTGTCGCGGCTGGAGCTCACCGAGCCGGAGGAGCTGCCCGGCGTACAGGTCATGGTCATGGACACGCTGACCGCGGACGGGTCCGCGCACACGACGGAGTCGGTGCGGGTGTGCTTCCCGGCGGCCGGCCGCATCGTCTACAAGCAGACCCGCACCCCCGCCCTGATGTCCGCGCACACCGGGGTGTGGACGGTCACGGGCGGCGCGTACGGCTCCACGGTGACCTCGCGGCACGGGGTGGTGCTCCGGGAGGAGGCGGTCACCGGGGTGCTGGGCGCGTCGGCCGACCTCGCGGCGGCCCGCCGGTACGTGCGCGAGGCGCTCGGCCGCAACAGCACGGCGACGATGGCGTACGCGAAGCAGTACGCGGAGTCGGCGCTCGCGCGCTGAGGCGCGGGGACGGTGTTGCGGATCGGGCTCCAGGTCGTCTCGACCGGAGCTCCGGCCGGTACGGACAGACTCTGGATCACTTGTGACGGAAAGGTGTGGCGATGTCGGTCCAGCAGGTGCACCGCACGTCCTATTCCGTGGACGTCAACGCTCCCGCGGGCGTGGTCTACGGGCTGATCGCGGACACGACCCAGTGGCCGCTGTACTTCCCGTCGAGCATCCACGTGGAGCGGCTCGACTTCGACGGGTCCCGGGACCGGTTCCACATCTGGGTGACCGCGAACGGGACCGTCAGGTCCTGGCTCTCGCGCCGCACCCTGGACGCGGCCCGGCTGCGGATCGACTTCCGCCAGGAGGTCCCCGCCGCCCCCGTGGTCTCGATGGGCGGCAGCTGGATCGTGGAGCCCCGGGGCACCGGGCGCTCGCGGCTGGTCCTGCTGCACGACTTCGCGGTCGCCGGCGACCGGCCCGCCGACGTCGACTGGACGAAGGAGGCCACCGACACCAACAGCCGGGCCCAGCTGGCCACGCTGAAGGAGGCCGCGGAGGGCTGGACCCGGCTCGACGGCCTGCTCCTGTCCTTCGAGGACTCCGTGCGGATCAAGGGCTCGGCCGATCTGGCCTACCAGTTCCTGTACGAGGCCGCCGACTGGCCGGACCGGGTGCCGCACGTCTCGCGCGTGGCCGTGACGGAGGACGCGCCCGGGGTGCAGCTGCTGAGCATGGACACGGTGACCGCGGACGGGTCCGCGCACACGACCGAGTCGGTGCGGGTGTGCTTCCCGGCGGCCGGCCGCATCGTCTACAAGCAGACCGCCACCCCGGCCCTGATGGCGGCGCACACCGGCGAGTGGTCGCTGATCCCGGACGAGAGCGGGGTCACCGCCGTCGCGCACCACAGCGTGCTGCTGCGGGAGGAGGCGGTCGAGCGGGTGCTGGGCCCGGATGCGGACCTGGTCGCGGCCAGGACGTACGTGCGGGAGGCGCTCGGACGCAACAGCCTCACGACGCTGGGGCTGGCGAAGCGCCATGCGGAGACCGCCATCCGCATGCTGTGAGGCCCGCTCGACCGGTACTCCGGTGGCGTGTCAGGAGCGCGTCAGCGAAACGTGGGAACCCCGCGCATACTCGACCCCTTTGAAGTCGGAGGCCGAGACGAGGGGGAGAGGATGAGCGTCGGTTCCGAGCAGGCCGGCCCGCCCGCACACGCCGGACCCGCACGTTCCGGGCCCGGGCTGCCCGCCTCCGCCCGCCAGCGCGACGTGCTGCTCGACGCCATGGCCGCCCGGCCGGGCTCCGGGCCGCACGTCGGGCAGCTGCACTGGCGCTGGTACGGGCCGCTGGACACCCGGCGGTTCCAGGCCGCCTGGCAGTGCGTGTACGACCGGGAGGCCGTGCTGCGGGCCGCGTTCGCGCCGTACGGGGCCCGGGGCGGCCCGCGGGTCGTCGTACACCGGCGGGTCGTCCCGCAGTTGGTGCGCCATCCGTACGGATCCACCGACTGGCAGGCGCTGCTCGCGGGCGAGCGGCGGCGGGGCTTCGACCCGACGCGGCCGGGGCTGCTGCGGATCGCGCTGCTCGACGAGCAGCCCGGGCCGGCGGGGCCGAAGCGCGTGATCCTGACGTACCACCACGCCGTGCTCGACGGGCGCAGCGTACGGCTGCTGATGCGCGCCTTCGCCCGGGCCTACCTCGCCGAGGGGGGCGCCGTCGGCGGTGAGCGGCGCCCTGATGTCCGCGACCACCTGCGCTGGCTGGCGGGCCAGGACCGCGGCGCGGCCCGCGCGTTCTGGGCCGGCGCCGCGCCGCAGGCGGGCTCGGCCACGCTGCCGCCGGGGGGCGGCGGCGCGGCCGGGGTCCGCACGACGGTACGGCTCGCCCCGTACGAGGCTTCGCTCCTGCGGGACTGGGCGGCCGGTCAGGGAGTGACGGAGAGCACCGCTCTCCGGGCGGCCTGGGCCCTCCAGCTGCGCCGTTCCGTGCCGGCGGGCGGTCCGGTCCCGGTGGCGTTCGCGACGGCCGTGTCCGGCCGGGGCATCCCCCTCGACGGCGCGTCCCGTCTCCCGGGCCCGCTGCGCACTCCGCTGCCCATGTCGGTGGAGGTGGACCCCGCCGAGCCGTTCAGCCGGCTGCTGTCCGATCTCGCCGACCGGGCGCTGGACCTCGCGGCGTACGAATGGGTCTCGATGGGGCAGGTCCAGGCGTGGAGCGGCCGGACCCCGGACACGCCGCTCGCGCGGAGCGTCCTGTCCTTCGACCCGCCGCCGACGACGGACGCGGACCCCCTGGACGAGGACCTCGCGGCGCAGGGCGTACGCCTGACGGAACCCGAAGCGGTGGCCACGCCCGGCGGCCACGCCCTGTCCCTGACGGCGCACCACGACCGCGAGGGCGGCCTGGTGCTGACGGGGGTGCAGGACCGCAGCGGGCTCGCGGACGCCCGCGAAGCCGTCCACCACACGGCGCGCCTGCTCCGCGGATTCCCCACCACCGACCGCCGGTCGACGACGGTCGCGGAAACCCTCCGCCTGCTGGGCCCCTGGCCGCCGCCCGCGCCCCCGCCCGCGCCGCCGCCCCCGCCCGCGGCCGTACGGCCGTCCGCGCGGCGACCCGCCGAAGCCGCGGGGCTGGTCGTGCTGCGGCAGGCCGCCCGTCGCGGGGCCGGGGCCGTCGTACTGGTCCCGCCGCCGGGCTCGCCCGCCGGCTGCTTCACCGCGCTGGCCCGGATCCATCCCTGGGAGGGGCAACTGGCCGCTCTCGACATGCCGGTGGACGCCGCGGGATGCGGGGCGGCGCTGCGCCCGGTCCTGGCGGCGGGCGAGCCGCTGGTACTGGGGTGCCATGCGGGCGGGGCCCCGCTGGCCCACGAGATCGCCCGCCGCGTCGCGGCGTTCGGCTGGCCCGCGCCCGTGGTGGCCGTCGCTGCGGACGCCGAGTCCCTCTCCCGTGCGCTGACGGCGGCCGCGGCCCGCTGAGCGGTGCCCTTGAGCGGATTATCGGTTTGCCGCCGGTCATGATCCTCGGATAAGAAGCTCGCATGCTGAGGGGCGACAAGATCGGGCTCAGGGCCCGGTACGAGGAAGACATCCCGGTCCTGCGGACCGAGCTCTACGACGACGTGGTCAACGGCGCGCGGGCCGAGGGACGGCCCTGGCGGCCGATCACGCCCGGCACGAAGGACTCGCGGCTCGTCGTGGACGACAACGACCAGGGGCGCGTCCCGTTCTCCGTGGTCGAACTGGACGGCGGCACCCTGGTCGGCATGGCGAACCTGTGGGGCATCGACAACCACAACCGGTCCGCGCACATCGGGCTGGGCCTGCTGCCGTCCGCCCGCGGCAAGGGATACGGCACCGACGTGGTCGCGGCGCTCTGCCACTACGGCTTCGTCGTACGCGGCATGCGGCGGCTGCAGATCGAGACGCTGTCGGACAACGACGCGATGCTGCGCTCCGCCGAGCGCAACGGCTTCGTCCGCGAGGGCGTGCTGCGCTCCTCGGCCTGGGTGCTCGGCGAGTTCCTGGACGAGGTACTGCTCGGACTCCTCGTCGAGGACTGGAAGCGGGCGCCGGGGGACTAGAGCCCGGCGGTCCAGGGGGTCAGGCGACGGCGTGGAGGAGGCCCGCGTCGCGCATTTCCTCCACCCAGACGTCCAGGTCGGCGCGGGCGTTCTCCGGGACCGTGTTCCAGAGGCGGGCCAGGAGATCGGCCGCGGCCGCCGTGTCGCCGTCGTGCTGGCGCAGGGCGATCCACATCGCCGTGCCCACCGGGCCGCAGCGGTAGCTCTCCGGGCCGGCGGTCGACGCGGCCAGCAACTCCAGGCGGCCGTCGGCGTCCACGGAGGCCACGCGCACTCCCGGCATCGGTCGGATGCGCACGGGCACCTCCAGGGCCAGCGGTCGAGGAATCCTCAAGCTATTACGGAAATCCGGCAGGATCCATGGAGGTTCCCGGTTTCTGGGGTTTCCCCTCGCACACCCCCTGTACGGCTGATTCCCGGAGTTAGGGGGGTGGGCGCCCGCGCCCGGGGAAGGATCCTCCGAGCGGGCTGGAGGGGTGGTCGAGCCGTCTTCCAGGGCTCTTCGAGCCGCGCCACCGAGCGTGGCTCCCGGACCCCCTACACCCCGCAGACCCGAGGAGCCCTCATGGTGACCTTCGTCAACAAGCTGACCGTCCACGGTGACATCGACCGGTTCCTGGCCGTCAAGGACCGCCTGACCGCCTATATGAGCAGCCAGCCCGGCTACATCGGCCACGAGGCCCTGCGTCACCTCGGCGACCAGCGGGTCTTCCTCGAACTCGCCGTGTGGGAGGACGCGGCGGCCCACGCCAACGCCGTCCGCAGCGAGCAGTTCCAGGCCCTCGTCAAGGACCTCGGCCCGCTGGCCACCCCCGAGCCCGGTCTGTACGAGACCGTGGAGGCGGCGCCCGGTGTCCGATGACGCGGCCGCCCTCCTCGCCCGCCGGCCCCGCCGGCCGCGCCCGCCCCGGCGAGCGCCCGCCCCGCCCCTGACCGTCCTGTTCACCGGTCACGCGGGCCGCCGCCTCGCCCTCGGCCGCGAGCTGTACTGCGCCGTCCCCGCCTTCCGGTCCGCGTACGACGGCGTACGCGACGCACTGGACCCCTGGCTGCGGCTGCCGCTGGCCGCCGTGGTCTTCGCCCCCGAGGGCGGGGTGGACTCGGGCCTGATCCGCCGGGCCGAGTTCGCCCAGCCGGCGCTGTTCGCCTTCCAGGTCGCCGTGTACCGGCTCTGGCAGAGCTGGGGCCTGTGCGCCGACGCCGTCGCCGGTCAGGGCGCCGGCGAACTCTCCGCCGCCCACGTGGCGGGCGTCCTCACCCTGGCCGACGCGGCACGACTCGTCGCCGCGCTCGGCCGCCTCGTCCCGCCCCGGCCCGCACCCGGCGCCGCGCGGGCCGCCGAGGCCGAGTTCCTGAAGGCGGCCCGCGAGAGCGCCACCGCGCCGCGGTCCGTCGACCTCGTCTGCACCGCCACCGGCCGGGCCATCGGCCCGGGTCCGGACGAACGCCCCCTGCGGCCCGAACGGCTGCTGCTCCAGACCCACCAGGTCATCCGCACCGCGGACGCCGTGCGCACCCTCGAAGCGGCCGGATTCACCCGCCCCCACCCCTGCGGGCCCGACCCCGAGGACACCCTGCCCGGCTGCGAACTGCGCGCCGCCCGGGCCGTGCTGCCGCACATCGAAGGGCCCGAACGGACCGAAGGACAGGCCGCAGGCCGCCACCGGTGACCCCGGCGGCCGGTCTCCGGCTCTTCCCCGCGGCCGCTGTAGGACGCCTCAAGCGGGTGTCGAGCGGATCCCCGCACGCTGAAGAGCGGCAGGACCCGTAGACCCGTAGGGCGTGTAGGCCGTAGGGCCCGCAAGCCCTGCAAGACCCGCAAGACCCGCAAGACCCGCAACAGAAGACGGACCAGCCCCGCGGACTGCGCGCAGCAGGCCGAGAGTCCCGGACGAAGGAGCTGATCTCCGCCGCCATGGCCACCACCACCGAGACCCCCACGCGTCCCGAGAGCGGGGCCGTCGGCCGCGCCGACAGCCGGACCGCCGCCGGGCGGGCCGCCGAGGAGACCGAGGCGCTGCGCCGGGCCGCGCGCCTCGAAGCCCTGCTCGGCGACCCGTACGACCCCGCCAACCCGCACGGCCTCGGTGCCCTGTTCGCCGCCGACGAGCGGCGCGAGCCGCCCGCGGCCACCGAGCGGCTGCTCGTCGGGGCGGGCCTGGGCGCGGAGTTCGTGCCCGCCGAGTTCGGCGGCCGGCTCACCCGCGCCGACCTGCTCGTCAAGGTGCTGCGCCCGGTCTTCCGCCGCGATCTCGCCCTCGGCTTCGGCTCCGGCATCACCTCGCTGTTCGCGACCTCCGCCGTCTGGGCCGCCGGCAGCACGGCCCAGCGCCGGGCCACCGCCGACGTCCTGCTCGGCGGCGGGCGCGCCTCGATCGTCCACCACGAGCTCGCCCACGCGAACGCCATCCTGCGCGACGAGTTCGCCGCCGCCCCGCTGGCGGGCGGGGGCTTCTCGCTCAACGGCCGCAAGGACGTCATCATCAACGCCGCGCGGGCGCAGGCGTACGTGGTCTACGCCCGGACCGACCGCGCCCGCAGCCCGCTCAGCCACTCCGTCCTCCTGCTGGACCCGGCCGAACTCACCGCCGCCGGAGGGCTGGCCCGGCTGCCGCGCGTCCCCACCGCCGGCATGCGCGGATCCCTCTTCTCCGGACTGCAGTTCACGGACTGCGAGGTCCCCGAGGACGCGCTCGTCGGCCGCGTCGGCGAAGGCGTCGCCCTGGCGCTGCGCACGTACCAGGTCAACCGCTGCGTGATCTCGGCCACCGCCGTCGCCGCCGCCGGCACCGTCCTGCACTCCGCCGTACGGGCCGCCACCACCGGCCGCAGCCGTCCCGTCGCCCGCCGCTTCCACAAGCCCCTGGCCGGGGTCTTCGCCGATCTGCTGGCCTGCGACAGCATGGCCACCGTCGCGCTGCGCGCCCTGAGCCTGCTGCCCGACCGCACCCACGTGCTCGCGGCGGCCGTCAAGTACGTCGTCCCCGACCTGCTCCGGGAAAGCCTGGAGGAGCTGGCGGCCGTACTCGGCTCGCGCGGCTACCGGCACGGCACGCCCGAGTACGGGGCGCTCGACAAGCTCTCGCGCGACCTGCCCGTCGCCGGGCTCGGCCACGCGGGGACCGCCGCCTGCCAGGCCGTGATCGTGCCGCAGCTGCGGGCGCTGGCCGAGCGGGCCTGGTTCAGGGAGGAGGAGCCGCCCTCCGAGCTGTTCCGCTCCGGCGCGGGCCTGCCGCACCTGGACTACCGGCTCCTGGGCATCGCCGACGGCGGGGACTTCCTCGCCGCCTCCCTCGTCGGCTCGGCCGCCCGGCTGGCGGAGGTCCGCGGGGTCGGCGGGCAGCTCGCCGTCCTCGCCGACCTGGCCGAGGCGTTCGTCACCGAACTGCGGGCGCTGCGCGAGCAGTGCCGGGCGATCCCGCAGGGCGCGGCCGCCCTGGCCGACCCCGCCTGGTGCGTGCTCAGCGACCGCTACGCGCTGGTGCTCGCGGCGGCCGCGGTCCTGGGCACCTGGGAGGGCCAGGACGGCAGCGAGCCCTTCCTCGCCTCGCCCGCCTGGGCGGTGCTCGCGCTGACCCGGATCGGCGGCCGGCTCGGCATCCCGGTGCCGGAGCTGCCCGACGACTGCCTCGGGCAGGTGCTGGAGGAGCTCGTACGCCGCTACCGGGCGGGCCGCAGCTGCGACCTCGACGCCACCGACCTGGCCCAGTGACCGGAGGGGACACCTGATGACCTGGCACAACTCGCCGTTGCTGAGCGTGCCCGTGCACGCGGCGGGGCCCGACGGGCCCTGGGCGGAGGTGGCCGACGGCATGACCCGGGCCGGCAACGCCTGCGTGTACACCACCTGGGAGGAGTGGCCGGCCGAGCCGGGCTCTCCCACCGCGCTGCGGATCCTGCTGGGCCGCGACTGGGCGCGCTACCGGGACACGGCCGACGCCACCACCCGGCACCGCTTCGTCGCCTCCCGGCTGGCGATCCGGTACACGGCCGCCGCCGCGCTCGGCTGCGGGCCCGCCGAGCTGGACCTCTCGTACAAGCCGGGGGGCCGCCCCTACCTGCGCGGATTCGACCAGATCGACCTGAGCCTGACCCACACCGACGACCTGATCGCGGTCGGTATCAGCCGCAACGGGCGCATCGGCGTCGACACCGAACCCGCCGACCGCAGGCTGTCCTTCGAGCTGCTGCAGGACCAGGTGTGCACCGCGGCCGAGCGCGCCGAGCTCGCGGCGCTGGGGGAGCGCGGGCAGAGCGCCGGCATGCTGCGGCTGTGGACGCTGAAGGAGGCGTACACGAAGGCGCTCGGACTGGGGCTGCGGATGGGCTTCGCCGAGTTCGGCTTCGCCACGGAGACCAGCGGGGAGACCGGGCTGCTCACCCCCGACGGCTCGCCCGCCACGCACGGCGAATGGGCGTTCGGCACGTACCCGGTGGCCGGGCGCTACCTGCTCAGCGTCGCCTGTCACGACGCCGGGCTGGACACGTCCCGCGACAGCTCCGTGTCCACGATGCTCGACGAGGGCTTCGTCGGCATGGTGTCGGCGCTTCTCGACCCGGCCTGACCCGGTCCGAGCCGGCCTGATCCAAACGGCTGTCTGAATCGCCCCGAAAAAGCTGGCAGTTACACATGGAATTTGCCAACTTCCATGTGGAATAAGACACTCCGGTGCCTGAGGCATGTTGTTTGACCTGTTTTTACCTTAGAATTGACCCCTACTTGACTCGTCCTTCTCGGAGGCGTGTCTGCGGCATGCGACGGGCACGGGGGGAGGGGCGGATGGACGGCGCCATGACGGTGGTGATCGCACCCGGTACGCCGCTCGCACTCGACCTGCTCGGACCCCTCGACGCCCCGCTCCTGGCCAATGCCCTCGCCATGGCCGCGCCATGCGGGCCGACGCTGCGCCGGCACACCGCCACGCACCACACGCTCCAGCTGACCTGCCGACCCGGTGAACGGCCCGCCGACCGGCCCGGCCTGGCCGGCCGCCTCGCGGATCTGCTCACCGACCCGGCCGCCGCCGACGGCCGCCCGGGCTGGTGGTCGGGCGTACTGGCCGCCCTGCCGCAGCAGCCTCTCCCCGGCCGGGAGGAGCACCCCGCCGGAGCCGCCGCCGGACTGCCCGCCTCCGCCCGCCAGCGCGAGGTGCTGCTCGACGCGATGGCCGCCCCGCCCGGACCGCAGCTCCACCTCGGCCAGCTGCACCTGCGCTGGTACGGGCCGCTGGACCGGCAGCGGTTCGACGAGGCCTGGCAGAGCGTCGCCGACCGCGAGGCAGTGCTGCGCGCCGCGTTCGCACCCGGCCCCGGCCGGGGCGGCAGCGGGCCCGTCGTCACCTTGCACGAACGGGTCGAGATCCAGGTACGGCACGATCCGTACGAGCCCGGGGACGCGGCCGGCCCGGCCGGCGGGGCGGCCGCCTGGACCGCCGTGCTCCGCAGCGAGCGGGAGCAGGCCTTCGACCCCGGCCGGCCCGGCCCGCTGCGCATCCGCCGCGTCGACGGGGAGCCCGGCGCCCACGGCCCCGACGCCCGCATCGCCTTGACGTACTACCAGGCCCTGCTCGACGCCCCGAGCGTGCAGCAGCTGCTGCGCTCCTTCCTGCGGGCGTACGCGGCCGACGGCCGTCCCGCGGGAGGCGAGCGCCGCCCGGCGCTCCCCGACCACCTGCGCTGGCTGGCCGCCCGGGACCCGGGCCCGGCCCGGGAGTTCTGGGACCGGGCCGCCCCGCCCGCCGGGGCCCGTACGCTCCCCGCGGTCCCGGTGGCGGGCCGCCGGCCGGTGTCGGGCGAGGGCGGCAGCGGGTACGGCCGCGCCGTGGAACGGCTCAACCCCACCGAGGTGGTGCGGCTGCGCGGGTGGGCGGCCTCGTGCGGGGTCGCGGAGAGCACCGCCCTGCACGCCGCCTGGGCCCTCCAACTGCACCGGGCGGCCGGGCCGGCCTCCTCCTCCGCCGCGCCCCTCACCGTCGCCTTCGGCGTGACCGTGTCCGGGCGCGGCATCGCCCTTGACGGCGCCGACCGGCTGCCCGGCCCGCTCGGCAACCCGCTCCCGCTGTCCGTGGAGGTGGACCCGGCGGCCCCGCTGACCCGGCTGCTGACCGGCCTCCGGGACGGGGCGCTGGGCCTGGCCGCGCACGAGTGGTTCTCGGCCGGGCAGATACGGGAGCGGCCCGGACGCTCCGGGGAAGCGCCGCAGACCGAATCGCTGATCACCTTCGACCGGGTGCCCGCCCGCTTCGGGGCGGGCGGCGCCGTCGATCCGCTGGACGAGGAACTGGCCGGGGCCGACGTACGCGTGGGCCCGCCGGAGGCCGTCGAGGCGTACACCGGGCTGCCGTTCGCCCTGACCGCCCGCCACGACCGCGCGGGCGGCCTCGTCCTGACCGCCGACAGCGACCGGGCCCGCCTCGCCGACGCCGACGCGGCGCGCATCCTCGCCCAGACCGCCCTGCTGCTGCGCGAGCTCCCCGAGGCCGACCTCCGCCGCACCACCGTCGCCGACGCGCTGACGCTGCTCGACGGCCTGCCCGTACCGGGCGCGGTGGCCCTGCCGCACGCGGCCGCGCCCCGGCTGGTCACCCTGCGCCCCGCCGCGTACCCCGGGGCCGGGACGGTGCTGCTCGTACCGCCCCCGGACGCGCCCGCGGACTGCTACGCGGCGGTGGCGCGGGCCCACCGGGGCCTGCAGGCGCTGGTCACCCTCGAAGCCCCGGCCGATGCCGCGGCCTGCCTCGCCGCGCTGCGGCCGGTCCTCGCCGCGGCGGAGCCGCTGCTGCTGGGCTGCTTCTCCGGCGGCGGGGCCGTCGCGTACGAGGTGGCCGAGCGCATCGGCGCCCACGGCTGGCGGGCCCCGCTGGTGTCGATCGGCGGCACCGCCGACGGCAGCCAGGCCTCGGCCCAGGACCTCTCCCGCGCCCTGTGGGCGGCCACCCGCCACGAGTCGTAGCGGGGCCACTCCGCCACCCGCCCGCTCCACGGGGGAGATACACCCGTTCGGGGGTGCGGCGCACCTGTTCACGGAGGGCGTCTGCCAGGCTGGTGGGTCATGTGGACCTGCACGGTCCTGTGTGAATGTGAGAGGGGAACGTCATGACCGAGGCTGAGCTCAGGGCGCTGTTCGACGAGATCGACACGGACGGCGACGGGCGGATCAACATCGTCGAACTGGCCGAGGGGATCAAGGCCGAGGGCGGCCAGGGACACCTCGCGGAAGAGGTCAAGAAGGCCATGGAGGCCGACGCGAACCACGACGGCGTCCTCGACTTCGAGGAGTTCCGGACCCTGCTGAAGTAACGGCGGACCTTGGCAGCCCCCGTACGGTCCCGGAAGGGGCCGAACGGGGGCTGACGCGTGTGCGGTGCGGGTGTTACGGGCGGCGGGGGCGTAGGGAGAGGGCGATCAGGAGGGCCGCCGCCGCGAAGGCGGCGCCCGCGGTGAAGCCCGCGGACATCGTGTCCGAGAAGTCGGCGTGGCCTGCGGAGGCGGTCACCATCAGGGCGATGCACAGCGAACCGCCCACCGACTGCAGGGCGTTGAGCACGGAGGCCGCGGAGCCCAGCTCCTCGGGGCGCAGCCCCGACGTGGCGAGCACGGTCGGCGGGATGACGCAGAACGCCATGCCCGCGCCCAGCAGCAGCAGACCGGGCAGTACGCCCGTCAGGTACGCGTCGCCCGGACCGAGGCGCGAGAGCCACAGGTTCTCGGCGAGCAGCGCGGCCGTGCCGATCGCCATCATCGGCTTCGGGCCGATCGCCCGCTCCACCCGTACGCCGACACCGGCCATGGCGGCCATCGTCACCGGCACCGGGAGCAGGCCGAACGCCGCCCCCAGCGGGGACCAGCCGTGGTGCTGCTGGAAGAACTGGCTCAGGAAGAAGTAGGCCCCGATCAGGCCGCCCGGCAGGACCAGCATGCTGGCGAAGGCCAGCGCCCGGTCCCGGTCCCGGAAGAGCCCGAGCCGGACGATCGGTTCGGCGGCGCGGCGCTGCGTACCGACGAACACGGACAGCAGCACCAGGCCGGCGAGCAGCGGGCCGGCGACGAGGGCGTCGGTCCACGGGTGTTCGGCCGCCTGCGACAGCCCGTACACGAGCGCGGCGGCGCCCAGCGCGGAGAGCAGCCCGCCGCGCAGGTCGAAGCGGCCGCGGATCCGCTCGGTCTCCGCGATCACGCGCGGGGCGAGCAGTACGACGCCCAATCCCATCGGGACATTGAGCAGCAGTACCCAGCGCCAGGAGCCCGCCGAGGTCAGCGCGCCCGCCAGCAGCAGGCCGCCGGCGGTGGAGGCCGCGCCGACCGCGGTGCAGACGGCGATGGCCCGCTTGCGGGCGGGCCCCTCGGCGAACGTGCTCAGCATCAGCACGAACCCGTTGGCCGCGGCGCACGCGGCGCCGGCGCCCTCCACGGCGCGTACGGCGATCAGCAGTTCACCGCTCGGGACCGCGGCCCGGACCGCGGCGGCGGCCGTGAACAGGGCCACGCCCGCGACGAAGACCTTGCGCCGCCCCAGGATGTCGCCGGCCCGGCCGCCGAGCAGCAGGAGGCCGCCGAACGCCAGCAGGTAGGCGCCGATCACCCAGGACGCGGCGAGCGCGGAGAGCCCCAGATCGGCGCGGATGCCGGGGAGCGCGATGTTCATGATGGGGTCGTCGAGCTGGATCATCGCGTTGCAGCCCGCGATGACCGCGAGCGCGAGCCCGGGGCGCGAGCGGTGCGCGCCGGCCGCGGCCGGCGTGCCGGCCCCGGCCCCGGCCGCGGCGGGGCGCTCGGTGACGGACGCGGACATGCGCTGCCTCCCACATGACGACTTGACCACTTGACGATTTGTCGAGGTGAAGTCCTCACGGTCCCAAGGAGCGCTGGAGGAGCGCTGTACTCCGGGACGAGGGCGCCGGTGGCGCCGTACCGGCCGGGACGACCTCAGACCGTCGGACCGCCGGGTGCGTGAAGGGTCCGGCGAACGGCGTCGCGGAGCCAGCGGTGGCCTCCGTCGGCGGCATGGCGGGGGTGCCACGCCATGCCGATGGTCAGCGGCGGCAGGGGCAGGGGGATGTCGAGGAGGCGCAGGCCCAGGGTGGTGGCGATGTCGGTGAGGGGGGAGGGGGCGCCGCCGGGCGGCGTGGTGGGGACGAGGCAGACGTACTCGCTCCGGGCGGCGAGGGTCATCGCGGCCATGTGGCTCGGGAGGACGACGGCGACCCGCCGGCGGAGGTTCCGCTCGGCCAGAGCGGAGTCCAGGGGACCGGTGAACCGGCCGCGGCGGCTCACCACCACGTGATCGGCGCCGGCGAGCCGGTCCGGGGTCAGGGTCCCGTCGGTGAGCGGGTGGCCGGGCCGGACGGCCGCCGCCATCCGGAGGGTGACCAGTTCCTCGATCCGGGTCTCGGGGTCCACGTGGTCGATGGACCCGATCTCCAGGTCGATCCGGCCGTCGCGCAGTGCCGATCCGGCTTCCAGTTCCTCGGCCCGGAACCGCAGCGAGATCCCCGGCGCCTCCTGCCGGGCGAGCCGCAGCATCCCCGGGGCCAGCGCCGCGCCGACCAGGTCGGCCGCCTGGACGGTGAAGGTGCTGCGCAGGAGGGCGGGATCGACGCCGGCGCCGGGAGCCAGCAGCGCTCCCAGGCGGCGCACCACCGCGGCCGTCTCCTCGCGCAGGGCCTGGGCGCGGGGCGTGGGGACCATCCTCTGGCCGGCCCGGACCAGCAGCGGGTCCTGGAGGATGCGCCGCAGCCGGGCGAGCGTGCGGCTCATGGCGGCCGGCGACGTGTGCAGGCGGGCGGCGGCGCGAGTGACGCTCTGCTCGGTCAGCAAAGCGTCCAGCGCGACGGCGAGATTGGCGTCGATGACAGGCTCTGCGCTGCTGCTCATAGGCGTTATTCCGTTCCAGGCAATGATCCCGTGCTCAAATTCCCATTGTGGCAATGCTCTTGTCTTCCACAGCATGGGGGTCGTCCCGATCCGCACGCCCCATGAGGTTTTCATGATCGTCATCACCGCTCCCACCGGGAACATCGGCAGCCACCTGCTGTCCCTGCTCCTGGCATCCGCCCCCGCCCACGACGAGCAGCTGCGCGTGGTCGTACGGGACCCCGCCCGGCTGCCCGACGCGGTGCGCGACCGCGTCGAGGTGGTCACCGGCTCGCACGGCGACGCCGAGGTGGCCGACCGCGCCTTCGAGGGCGCCGACGCCGTGTTCTGGCTCGTCCCCCCGGACGCGTCCCTGACCCCCGAGGAGGCCTACTGCGGCTTCACCCGGCCCGCCGCGAAGGCCCTCGTCGCCCACGGCGTCGGCCACGTCGTCGGCGTCTCCGCGCTCGGCCGCGGCACCCCGGTCGCCCACCGCGCCGGACTCGTCGGCGCCTCCCTCGCCATGGACGACCTCATCGCCGGCACCGGCGCGGCCTACCGCGCCCTGGCCTGCCCGTCCTTCTTCGAGAACCTTCTCGAGGACGCGGACACGATCCGGGAGAAGGGCGTCTTCACCGACGCCGTCGACGCCGGCCTCAAGGCCCCCCGCGCCGCCGTCGCCGACATCGCGGCCGTCGCCGCCGACCTGCTGCTGAACCGCACCTGGTCCGGCAACGACAGCGTCCCCGTCCTCGGACCCCAGGACCTCTCCCCCGACGACCTGGCCCGCATCATGACGGAAGAACTGGGCCGTCCCGTCCGCTACGAACAGCAGCCCCTCGACGAGCTGTACACCGATCTCCTCGGCTACCGACTCGACGAGGCGTTCGCCCAGGGCGTCGTCGACATGAAGAGGGCCAAGAACGAGGGCCTCGACGCAGGCGTCACCCGTACCCCGGCCACCGGCTCTCCCACCACCTTCCGACAGTGGTGCGCCCAGACCCTGGGGCCCGCGGTCTCGGGAGGCACCCGTCATGCCCGCTGAGAAGACCGCACCGCCGGTCACGGCGTTCATGCTCATCAAGACCACCCCCGAGTGGCTCGCCATGACCCCCCGGGAGCGGATGAACGCCTTCGTGACCCGGGTCGTCCCCGCGATCGAGGCCAGGACCACCGGCGTCCGCTCGCGCTTCTACGACACGGAGTTCTACTCCACCCGCGTCACCGACGTCTGGGTCTGGGAAGCCGACGACCACGAGGCCTATCAGCTCCTCATCGACGCACTGCGCGAAACCCCGTTCTGGGACCGCTACTTCAAGGTCGTCGACCTCCTCGTCGGCACCGAGAACGGCTACGCCCGCACCTACGGCCTCGAGGCCGTCGCCACCCTCTCGACCTGACGCGTCACCCGGCCCACGACGCCCGATGCCCCGGTCCTCTCGAGGACCGGGGCATCGGGCGTGCGGGGCGGGGTGCCGGGGGTGCTACTGGAAGATCTCCTCGCCGTCGAGGATGTCGAACAACTCCTCGGCCGTGGCGGCGCTCAGATCGTCTTCGGGGTCCTCGGCGCCGAACAGGAGCTCGCGCAGGTGCGCGGCGAGCTTGACCGGGGACGGGTAGTCGAAGATCAGCGTGGGCGTCAGGCGGGAGCCGGTGAGGGCGCCCAGGCGGTTGCGCAGTTCCAGGGCCGTCAGCGAGTCGAAGCCGAGGTCCAGGAAGCCGCGGTCCGCGCGGACCGCGTCCTGGCCGGCGTGGCCGAGTACGGCGGCGGCGTGGGCCCGTACGACGTCCAGCAGTTCCTGCTCGCGCTCCTTGACGGGGAGGGCGGACAGGCGCTCGACCAGCGCCGCGGGGTCCGTGCCGCGGTCGGCGGCGCGGGCCGTGGCGCGGGTGGGCTGGGGGACCAGGCCCTTGAGGAGTGCCGGGAGGTCGTCCGCCCGCGAGCGGAGCGTGGCCGTGTCCACGCGGAGCGGGACCAGGGCCGGGC
Organism: Streptomyces sp. NPDC059355; assembly: GCF_042752335.1. Classification (NCBI taxonomy): domain Bacteria; kingdom Bacillati; phylum Actinomycetota; class Actinomycetes; order Kitasatosporales; family Streptomycetaceae; genus Streptomyces; species Streptomyces sp. NPDC059355. Next base: position 95,830 of record NZ_JBHYXN010000022.1, read on the forward strand.
GGCCCTTGGCGTGGGCCGAGGTGAAGAGCCGCAGGGCCTCTTCGACCTCCAGGGCGGGCAGGCCCCGGGCCGCCATCAGGCGGACGTCCTCCTCGATGGACTCGGTGAGTCCCGTCCTGGCCGCCCAGAGACCGTACGCCAGCGCCTGCGCGGGCAGGCCCTCGGCGTGGCGGTGGGCGGCGAGGGCGTCGAGGAAGGTGTTGGCCGCCGCGTAGTTGGCCTGGCCGGCCGCCAGGGTGAGCCCGCCCGCCGAGGAGATCAGCGTGAACAGGGCCAGCGGCAGCCCGCGGGTCTGCTCGTGCAGGTACCAGGCCGCGTCCGCCTTCGGCGCCAGGACGGCGCCGAGGCGCTCGGCGTCCATCGTGGCGATCAGGCCGTTGTCGCCGGTGCCCGCCGCGTGGACCACACCGGTCAGCGGGTGCGCGGCGGGGATCCCGGCGAGCAGGGCCGCGACCGCCCGCGGGTCGGAGACGTCGCATGCGGTGACGGTGACCTCGGCGCCGAGCCCGGTGAGCTCCGCGGCCAGTTCGGCCGCGCCCTCGGCGCCGGGGCCGCGCCGGCTGGTCAGGACGAGGTGGCCGGCGCCGTGTTCGGTGACCAGGTGGCGGGCCAGGTGGGCGCCGATGCCGCCGGTGCCGCCGGTGATCAGGACCGTGCCCTCGGGGTCGAGGGCCGGCGCGTCGGCGGCCGCGTCCGTGACCGGAGCCAGGCGCGGTATCAGCAGGCCCGCCTCGCGTACGGCGCTCTCCGGCTCGGCGGAGGCGACGACCGCCGCCAGGCCCTCGAAGCCGGCGCCGCCCGCCGGAAGGTCGGTGAGCTGGATGCGGCCCGGGTTCTCCGCCTGGGCGGCGCGCACGAGACCCCACACCGGGGCCTGCACCACGTCGACGTCCTCCCCGCTGCCGGCGGCCACCGCACCGCGGGTCGCCACGACCAGCGTGGACCGCTCGAACCGCGGGTCGGCCAGCCACTCCTGGACGGCGGTGAGGGTGTCGCCCGCCACCGAGCGCACGGCCTCCGGGACGGGGCCGTCGGCCCGCGGGACGGGGAAGACCACCGCACCCGATACCGGGCCGGCGGGCACCTCGTCCCACACCTGGAAACCGGAGCCGGCGGCCGGCGCCGCCAGCGGGCGCCAGGCGATCTCGAACAGCGTGTCCTGCCGGCCGCCGCCGAGCTGCTCCGGCGAGACCGGGCGGAACGTCAGCGAGCCGATGGAGGCCACCGGGGCGCCGCCGCGGTCCGCGAGGGCCAGCGACAGGTTGTTCTCGCCGTGCTTGGTGATCCGCACCCGCAGCGAGGTGGCGCCGACCGCGTGCAGGGACACGTCCGACCAGGAGAACGGCAGCTCCGTCTGCTCCTCCCCGGTGACTCCCTCGCCGACCCCGAGCGCGTGCATCGTGGCGTCGAGGAGGGCCGGGTGGAGCCCGAAGAGGGCGGCGTCCTCGTGCGCCTCCTCGGGCAGTTCGATCTCGGCGTACACCGAGTCGCCCTCGCGCCAGGCGGCCTTGAGGCCCTGGAACACCGGCCCGTAGTCGTAGCCCTGCCGGAAGAGGAGCTCGTACGCGTCGCTCACGCGCACCTCCTGCGCACCGGCCGGCGGCCACGCGCCGAGATCGGCGCCGGCGGCGGCGGGGGCCGTCCCCAGCAGGCCCTCGGCGTGCAGCAGCCACGGGGTGTCGGGCAGGGCGTCCTGGTGCCGCGAGTGGATGCGGATCGTACGGCGGCCCAGGTCGTCGGGGCCGACGGAGACCTGGAGGGCGACCCCGCCGCGCTCGGGCAGTACGAGCGGCGCCTGGAGGATGAGCTCCTCCAGGGCCGGGTAGCCGACCTGCTCACCGGCGTGCAGGGCGAGTTCGACGAAGCCGGTGCCGGGCAGGAGCACGGTGCCCAGGACGTCGTGGTCGGCCAGCCAGCCGTGGGTGTCGACGGAGAGGCGGCCCGTGAAGGTCACCCCGTCCGTGTCGGGGGAGGGGATGACCGCGCCGAGCAGCGGGTGGCCGGCCGGGGCCAGGCCGAAGGCGGAGGCGTCCCCGCCGAGCGGGTTCTCGATGATCCAGTACCGCTCCCGCTGGAAGGGGTACGTGGGCAGGGCCACGGGCCGGGCCGCGGTGCCCTCGTAGAAGGCGGCCCAGTCGACGCGGGCGCCTCCGGTGTGCAGGTGCGCCAGGGCGGTCAGCAGGGTGCGGGACTCGGGGCGGTTCTTGCGCAGCACCGGCTCGACGACCACGTCGTCCGTGTCCAGCGTCGTCCGGGTGAGCGCGGTCAGGATCGCGTCGGGGCCCAGCTCGATGAACCGGGTGACGCCCTTCGCCGCCAGGTGCCGCACGGCGTCGGTGAAGCGGACCGCCTCGCGGACGTGGCGCACCCAGTAGGCGGGCGAGGCCAGATCGGCGTCCGTGGCGAGCCGGCCGGTCACGTTGGAGACGATCGGGATCAGCGCCGGCTGGTACGCCACGCTCTGCGCGACCAGGTGGAACTCGGCCAGCGCCGGCTCGACCAGCGGGGAGTGGAAGGCGTGGGAGACGCGCAGCCGGGTCGTCTTGCGGCCCAGCTGGGTGAACTCGGCCTGGATCGCCTCGACGGCCTCTTCGGCACCCGACACCACGATGGAGCGCGGGCTGTTGATCGCCGCGATGCCGACCAGGTCGGAGACGTACGGAAGGAGTTCTTCTTCCGTGGCTTCGATGGCGGCCATGGCTCCGCCTGCCGGGAGTGCCTGCATGAGGCGGCCGCGTGCGGTGACCAGGCGGGCCGCGTCCTCCAGGGAGAGGACCCCGGCCACATGGGCGGCGGTGATCTCGCCGATGGAGTGTCCGGCCAGGAAGTCGGGTCGCACGCCCCAGGACTCCACCAGGCGGAAGAGCGCGGTCTCGATCGCGAAGAGGGCGGGCTGGGTGTAGGCGGTGCTGTTCAGCAGCGCCTCGTCCTCGGCGGACTCGCCCCAGATCACCTCGTACAGCGGTGTGTCGAGGTACGTGTCCACGGCGGCGGCGACCTCGTCGAAGGCGCGGGCGAACACCGGGAAGGCGGAGTGGAGTTCACGCCCCATGCCCAGGCGCTGGGCGCCCTGGCCGGTGAACAGGAAGGCCGTGCGGCCGCCTTGGGCCTGGCCCTCCACCACACCGGCGTCGGCGATCGTGCCCTCGGCGAGGGCCGACAGGCCGGCGAGGAGCTCCTCGCGGTCCGCGCCGACGACGACCGCGCGGTGCTCGTGCGGGGTCCGGGTGGTCGCGGTGGAGTAGCCGAGGTCGGTGAGCGTGAGCTCCTCGTCCGAGGCGACCCGGGCGCGCAGCCGCGCGGCCTGGTCGGTCAGCGCCTGCGCGGAGCGGCCCGACAGGACGACCGGGACCAGCGGGAGTTCCCGGGCGCCCCCGGTCTCGGCGGCCTCCGCCGTTGGGGCCTCCTCCAGGATGACGTGGACGTTCGTACCGCTCAGGCCGAAGGAGGAGACGCCCGCGCGGCGCGGGCGCTCGCCCGGCGGCCAGTCGACGGCCTCGGTCAGCAGCCGGACGTTGCCCGACTCCCAGTCCACGTGCGGGGTCGGCTCGTCCAGGTGGAGCACCTTGGGCAGCAGGCCGTGGCGCAGTGCCTGGACCATCTTGATGACGCCGCCGACGCCGGCCGCCGCCTGCGTGTGGGCCAGGTTGGACTTGAGCGAGCCCAGGTACAGGGGCTTGTCGCCGTCGGGACGCCGGCCGTACGTGGCCAGTACGGCCTGGGCCTCGATCGGGTCGCCCAGCGTCGTGCCCGTTCCGTGCGCCTCGACGGCGTCCACGTCGGCGATGGTCAGGCCGGCGTTCTCGAGGGCGCTGCGGATGACGCGCTGCTGGGAGGGGCCGTTGGGGGCGGTCATGGAGCTGGACGCGCCGTCCTGGTTGACGGCTGAGCCGCGGATGACGGCGAGGACCTCGTGCCCGTTGCGGCGCGCGTCCGAGAGCTTCTCCAGGACGATGACGCCGACGCCCTCCGAGCAGCCGGTCCCGTCGGCGTCGGCCGAGAAGGACTTGCAGCGGCCGTCGGCGGCCATGCCGCGCTGGTGGCTGAAGTAGAGGAACATGTCCGGCTCGGTCATCACAGTGACGCCGCCGGCCAGGGCGAGCGTGGACTCGCCCGAGCGCAGCGACTGCGCGGCCAGGTGCATGGCGACCAGCGAGGACGAGCAGGCCGTGTCGATCGTCAGGGCCGGGCCCTCCAGGCCCAGGCTGAACGCGACGCGGCCGGTGACCAGGCTGCCGTCGCTCGTGCCGGGACCGTAGTCGTGGTACATGACGCCGCCGAACACGCCCGTCTTGCTCTTGCGGAGCGTGTGCGGGGCGATGCCCGCGTTCTCGATGGCCTCCCAGGAGGCCTCCAGCAGCAGCCGCTGCTGGGGGTCGAGGGTCAGGGCCTCGCGCGGGGAGATCCCGAAGAGGCCCGCGTCGAAGTCGCCGGCGTCGTAGAGGAATCCGCCCTCGCGGGTGATCGTCCTGCCGGGCTTGCCCGGCTCGGGGTCGTACAGGGCGTCGGTGTTCCAGCCGCGGTCCTCGGGGAACGCGGAGACGCCGTCACGGCCCTCGGCCACGAGCCGCCACAGGTCGTCGGGGGAGTTGACCCCGCCGGGGTACCGGCAGGCCATGCCCACGATCGCGATCGGCTCGGAGGCCCGGTCGGCCTCCTCGGCCAGCTCGCTGTTCTCCCGCTTCAGCCGCTCGTTGTCCAGCATGGACTGTCTGAGAGCGGTGACGAGTTGTTCCACTGATGCTTCCACGATGACCTCAGCCCTCGTTCGAATTCGGTTCGGCGGACGCAAGCGCGGCACGCACCAGGTCGTCGATGTTCATGCTCTTGATCTCCTCGCTCCGGTCGGCGGTCTGCGGGGCGGCAGGCGCACCGGACGCGGCCGCCGAGGCCGTCGCCCCCTGCTGCTCCACCGGACCGGCGAGCCTGAGCAGCGCGTCCAGGAGGCCCGCCTCGCGCAGCGCGGCGACGGGGATCGAGGAGAGCGCCTCGCGGATGGAGTGGTCGTCCTGCGCGGCGGCCGCGGGCTCGGGCTCCGCGACGTCCTCGATGGCCGGGAGGATCTCCTCCAGGAGGAACTCGGCCATCACGACGGGGCTCGGGTAGTCGAACATCATGGTCGCCGGCAGGCGCATCCCGGTCGCGGTCTGGAGCCGGTTGCGCAGGTCGATCGCGGCCAGCGAGTCGAGCCCCAGGTCCGTGAAGCCCTTGTTGACGTCGATGGTGTCGGGGTCGCTGTGGCTGACGCCCGCCACCTGGGCCCGGATCAGCTCCAGGACCGCGGGCTCCCGGTCGGCGGGCCGCATCCGGGCCAGCCGCTCCTCCAGGGTTCCCGAGCCGGCCGCCGTCACCGCGGCCGCGGCCGCCACGGCCGGGGCCCGTACGTCCTGGCGCTGCTGCGGCGCCGGTTCGGCCTTCAGCACGTCCCGCAGGAGCACCGGGGCCGGACCGGGGTTCGCGCCGCGCCCCGCGTTGTCCACGCGGATCGGGGCGATCATCACCTCGTCGAGGGTCATCGCCTCGTCGAAGAGCTGCAGCCCCTCCGCGGTCGGCAGGGCCGGCAGGCCCAGCGACTTCATCCGGCCGAGGTCGGAGTCGGTGACCCCGCCGCCCAGTCCGGTCTTCGTCTCCCACAGGCCGAACGCCAGCGAGGTGGCGGGCAGTCCGAGCGAGCGGCGGTGTGCGGAGAGCCCGTCCAGGAAGCGGTTGGCCGCCGCGTAGTTGCCCTGTCCGGCGCCGACGACGAGTCCGGCGCAGGAGGAGAAGAGGACGAAGGCCGACAGGTCCAGGCCGAGCGTCGCCTCGTGCAGGTGCCAGGCGGCGTCCGCCTTCGGCCGCAGGACGGCGTCGACCTGCTCCGCCGTCAGCTGCGCGGTCAGCGCGTTGTCCATCAGCGCCGCGGCGTGCACGACCGCGGTCAGCGGCTGCTCGGCGCGGACGCCGGCCAGCAGCGCTTCCACCGCCGTACGGTCCGACACGTCGCAGGCGACGACCGAGACCTCGGCCCCGAGCCCGACGAGCTCGGCGCTCAGCTCCTCGGCGCCCGGTGCGTCCGGGCCGCGGCGGCTGGTGAGCAGCAGGTGGCGTACGCCGTGCTCCGCCACCAGGTGGCGGGCGGTGATGGCGCCGAGACCGCTCGTACCGCCGGTGATCAGTACGGTGCCCTCCGCCGACCAGGGCAGGTCGGAGGCGACCTGGCTTGAGGCGACCCGGGCCAGGCGCGGGACCTTGACCTCGCTGCCGCGTACCGCCGCTTCCGGTTCCCCGGTCAGGGCGATGGCGGGCAGCACCTGGTGGGCGGCGGCCGAGCCGTCGGTGTCCACCAGCAGGAAGCGTCCCGGGTTCTCCTCCTCCGCCGAGCGCAGCAGACCCCATACGGGCGCCTGCGCCAGGTCGACGGTGTCGGTGTCCTTCGTCCGCACCGCGCCGCGGGTGATCACGGCGAGGCGGGAGCGGCCGAAGCGGGGCTCGTCGAGCCAGCCCTGCAGGACCTCGAGGACGGAGCCGGTCACGGACCGGACCGCGTCCGGGACCTCGCCCTCGACGGCCGGTACGGGCAGCAGGACCACCTCGGGCACCTCCGCGCCGGCGTCCAGGGCCGCCGCGAGTGCCGCGAGATCGGGGTAGGCGGTCAGGCCTTCGCCGAAGGTGTGGTCCGCACCGCCGCCGAGCAGCGCCCAGCGGTCGGCGGTCGCCGTGTGGCTGGCGCCCAGCGGCAGCTGGTTCCACACCAGGTGGAACATCGACGAGCGCTCGTCGCGGCCGGCCGCCGCGGCGGCGTTGACCCGGGCGGCGGTGACCGGGCGGACCACCAGGGAGTCGATGGTCGCGACCGGGGTGCCGCGCAGGTCGGACAGCTCGATCCGGACGGCGTCCGAACCCTGCGACTTGTGCGACTCCACGGCCGTGATCCGGCCCCGCAGCTGCGAGGAACCCGCGGCGTGCAGGGTCACTCCGGCCCAGGCGAACGGAAGCTGGGTGCCTCCGACGTCCTGCGGGCTGCGCCCGTCCATGAAGTCCGTCGCGCTCAGCGAGCCGTCGAGGATCGACGGGTGGATGCGGTACTCGTGGCCCACCGCCAGGTTGTCCTCGGGCAGCGACACCTCGACGAAGGTCTCCTTGCCGCGCGTCCAGATCCCGCGCAGGCAGCGGAACATGGGCCCGTATCCGTAGCCCTGGCCGGTGAGGTAGTCGTACACCCCGGAGATGTCGACCTCGTCGGCGCCCTCGGGCGGCCAGACCCCGGTCCCGACCCCGAAGGACTCGGGGGCCGGCGGGTGCTGGGCCCCGGGAGCCAGGACACCGCTCGCGTGCCGCGTCCACGGCGTGTCCGCCGGGCCGTCGTCGGGACGCGAGTACACCGCGAGCGAGCGGCGGCCGGTGGCGTCGGCCGCGTCGACGGTGACCTGGACGGCCAGGCCGCCGCCGTCCTCGCGCATCGGCATCAGCGCCTCGATGGTCAGCTCGTCGATGACGTCGCAGCCGACCTCCTCACCGGCGCGGATGGCGAGTTCGACGTATCCGGTGCCGGGTAGGAGCACGGTCCCGAGGACGTCGTGGTCGGCCAGCCAGGCGTGGGTCTTCACCGACAGGCGGCCGGTCAGGACCACGCCGCCGGCCTCCGGGGAGACCACCACCGCGCTCAGCAGCGGGTGCTCGGCCGGCTGCTGGCCCAGGCTGGTGACATCGCCGGCCGGGGCCGGCGCCGGGGCGTCGAGCCAGTACGGACGGCGCTCGAAGGCGTACGTCGGCAGCTCGACCAGCCGCGCGCCGGACCCGGCGTGGAAGGCGGTCCAGTCGACGGCCGTGCCGGTGGCGTGGAGCCGGGCGACGGCGGTCAGGAGGGTGTGCGCCTCGGGCCGGTTCTTGCGTACGGTCGGCTCGACGACGGCGCCGGTGCCGTCCAGGGTGTTCTGGGCGAGGGCGGTCAGGATCGCGTCGGGGCCGAGCTCCAGGAAGGTCTGGACGCCCTTGGCGTGCAGGTGCTGGACGGTGTCGGAGAAACGGACCGCCTCGCGCAGGTGGCGGGTCCAGTACTCCGCGGTCGCCCAGTCCTCGCTGATCGCGCCGTGCACCCCGGCCACGACCGGGATGCTCGGCTCGTTCCGGGTCACGGACTCGGCGACGAGGTGGAACTCGGCGAGCGCCGGCTCCATCAGAGGGGAGTGGAAGGCGTGGGAGACACGGAGCCGGGTCGTCTTGCGGCCCTGCTCGGTGAAGGCGGCCCGGATCGCCTCGACGGCGTCCTCCTCGCCCGAGACCACGATGGAGCGCGGGCTGTTGATCGCCGCGATGCCGACGGTGTCGGTGAGGTACGGAAGGAGCTCGGGCTCCGTCGCTTCGATCGCGGCCATGGCTCCGCCGGCGGGCAGTGCCTGCATGAGCCGGCCGCGTGCGGTGACCAGGCGGGCCGCGTCCTCCAGGGAGAGGACCCCGGCTGCGTGCGCGGCCGTGATCTCGCCGATGGAGTGTCCGGCCAGGAAGTCCGGCCGCACGCCCCACGAGGTGACGAGCCGGTACAGGGCCGTCTCGATGGCGAAGAGGGCGGGCTGGGTGTAGGCGGTGCTGTTCAGCAGCGCCTCGTCCTCGGCGGACTCGCCCCAGATCACCTCGTACAGCGGGGTCCGCAGGTACGGGTCCACCGCCGCCGCGACCTCGTCGAGGGCCTCGGCGAACACCGGGAAGGCGGCGTGCAGTTCGCGTCCCATGCCCAGGCGCTGCGCGCCCTGGCCGGTGAACAGGAACGCGGTCGCGCCGTCCAGGCGGCTGCCGGTCACGATGTCCGCGGACTGCGTCCCCCCGGCCAGCTTCGCCAGCTCCCGCAGCGCGGCCCCGCGGTCCTCGGCGAGGACCACCGCGCGGTGGTCCAGCGCCGCGCGGGAGGCCGTCAGCGAGTGGCCGACGTCGGCCAGGGACTGCTCCGGGTGGGCCTCCAGGTGGGCGCGCAGCGCCTCGGCCTGCCGGGGCAGGGCCTTCGCGCTCTTCGCCGACACCGTGAGGGCGACCGGCGCGGCGGCCGCGGGCTTGAGCGCCTGCGGCTCCGGCTCCGGCTCCGGCTCCGGCGTACCGTGCGGGGCCTCTTCGAGGATGACGTGGGCGTTCGTACCGCTCAGGCCGAAGGAGGAGACGCCCGCACGGCGCGGGCGCCCGCCCGCCGGCCACTCGACGGCCTCGGTCAGCAGCCTGACGTTGCCCTCGGTCCAGTCGACCTGCGGCGAGGGCTCGTCCACGTGCAGCGTCTTCGGCAGCACGCCGTGGCGCAGCGCCTCCACCATCTTGATCACACCGCTGACACCGGCCGCCGCCTGTGCGTGGCCGATGTTCGACTTGATCGAGCCGAGCCACAGCGGCTTGTCCTCGTCGCGGCCCTGGCCGTACGTGGCGAGCAGCGCCTGCGCCTCGATGGGGTCGCCCAGGCGGGTGCCCGTGCCGTGGCCCTCGACGGCGTCCACATCGGCCGTGGTGAGGCCGGCGGCGGCCAGCGCCTGCTGGATGACCCGCTGCTGGGACGGCCCGTTGGGGGCGGTGAGGCCGTTGGAGGCACCGTCCTGGTTGATGGCGCTGCCCCGGATCACGGCGAGCACCGGGTGGCCGAGCCGCTCCGCGTCGGAGAGGCGCTCGACGAGGAGCAGACCGATGCCCTCGGCCCAGCCGGTGCCGTCGGCGGCCCCGGCGAAGGCCTTGGAGCGGCCGTCGGCGGCGAGTCCGCGCTGCTGGCTGAAGTCGACGAACAGGTCGGGCGTCGGCATGACGGTCACACCGCCGGCCAGCGCCATCGTGATCTCACCGGAGCGCAGTGCCTGGCAGGCCATGTGCAGGCTGACCAGGGAGGAGGAGCAGGCGGTGTCGACGGTGACGGCCGGGCCCTCCAGGCCGAGGGTGTAGGCGACGCGGCCCGAGGCGATGGAGCCCGCGCTGCCGTTGCCGAGGTAGCCCGCCAGGTCCTCGGGGACGTCGGTGAGGCGGCTGCCGTACTCGTGGTACATGATGCCCGCGTACACGCCGGTCCGGCTGCCGCGCAGGGTCTGCGGGTCGATGCCGGCCCGCTCGAAGGTCTCCCACGCGGCCTCCAGCAGCAGGCGCTGCTGCGGGTCCATGGCGAGGGCCTCGCGCGGCATGATCCCGAAGAACTCCGCGTCGAACTCGGCGGCGTCGTAGAGGAAGCCGCCGTCCTTGGCGTACGTCTTGCCGGGCGTGCCGGGCTCGGGGTCGTAGATGGCGTCGGCGTCCCAGCCGCGGTCGGTCGGGAACGCCCCGACGGCGTCCCGGCCTTCCGCGACCAGGTTCCACAGGTCCTCCGCGGACCGCACCCCGCCGGGGAAGCGGCAGCTGATCGAGACGATCGCGATCGGGTCCGAGTCGGAGGGGGTCGTGGCGCGCGGCGCGGCGGCGGCCGGGGCCGCCTTGGCCGTGGTGGCCGACAGCTTGTCCACCACGAAGCCCGCGACCGCCCGGGAGTTGGGGTAGTCGAAGACCAGCGTGGCCGGCAGCCGCAGACCGGTCGCGGCCTGGAGCAGATTGCGCAGCTCGACGGCGGCGAGCGAGTCGAAACCCTGCTCGCGGAAGGCCGTCTCCGGGCCGATCGCGTCCGGGGACGGGTGGCCGAGCACCGCCGCCACCTGCGTACGGACGAGTTCGAGGACGATCCGGTCGCGCTCCTGGGCGGAGGCCCCGGCGAGGCGGCGCTCCAGCTCGGAGGTCTCGGGCGCCTGCGCCTGCGCGGTCCGGCGGACCGGGCCGCGCACCTTGCCGCGCAGCAGGGCGGGCAGGTCCTCGCCGCGGGCGGCGAGCGCCGCCGCGTCGGTCTTGAGCGGCAGGACCACGGCGTCGAACCCGGCGACGGCCGCGTCGAAGAGGGCGAGGCCCTCCGCGACGGTCAGCGCCGGCAGGCCCAGCCGCTTCATGCGCTCCAGGTCGGCGTCGGTGAGGTCGCCGCCGAGACCGGTGCTGATCCCCCACATGCCGAACGCGGGAGCCGTGGCCGGCAGGCCCGCGGCCCGGCGGTGCGCGGCGAGGCCGTCCAGGAAGGAGTTGGCCGCCGCGTAGTCGGCCTGGCCGGCGGCCAGGACGGAGCCGCCCGCGGAGGAGAAGAGGACGAACGCCGACAGGCCGGCGCCGCGCGTCAGCTCGTGCAGGTTCCACGCGCCGTCGGTCTTCGGCCGCAGTACGGACTCGACGCCCTCGGCGGTCAGCGAGCCGACGAGCCCGCCGCCCGCGACGGCGGCGGCGTGCACCACCGCGCTCAGCGGGTGGGCCGCGTCGATCCCGGACAGGGCGCCGGCGAGCGACTCCCGGTCCGTCACGTCGCAGGCCGCCACCGAGGCGTGGGCGCCCAGCTCCGCGAGCTCGGCGACGATCGCCGAGGCGTTCGGCGCGTCGAGGCCGCGGCGGCTGGTGAGCAGCAGGTGCCGTACGCCGTGCTCGGTGACCAGGTGCCGGGCCACCAGCGCGCCGAGGCCGCTGGTACCGCCGGTGATCAGCACGGTGCCGGTCGTACCCCACGGTGAGACGGGGGCGGGGGCGGCGATCCGGGCCAGGCGCGGGATGCGCACCTCCCCGGAGCGCACGGCCGTCTCGGACTCGCCGGAGGCCACCGCGGCGGCCACGTCGGCGCCCGGATCGCGGGTTCCGGCGGCCACGTCGACCAGGACGAACCGGCCGGGGTTCTCGGCCTCGGCGGCCCGGACCAGACCCCATACGGCGGCCTGCGCCGGATCGGCGTCCTCGCCGGCCAGGACGGCGGCACCGCCGCGGGTGACCACGGCGAGGCGGGCGGATCCGGACTCCGGATCGGCCAGCCACCCCTGGACCTTCGAGAGCACCTCGGGCACCACCGCCCGCACCCGGGCCGCGGCGTCCTCACCGGCCGGGACGGGGACGAAGTACACGGCGGCCTCGGCCGCCGGGGCCCCGGCCGGCGCGGTACGCAGCCACTCGACGCGGTGCAGGGCGGCGCCGGCGCCACCGGAGGCGGCGGCCAGCTGGGCCTCGGAGACCGGGCGCGAGACCAGCGACTCCACGGTCGCGACGGGCGCACCCGTCGCGTCGGCGACCATGATCGCCGACACCTCGTCCCCGCGGACCCGGCGGATGTGCACCCGCAGTACGGACGTACCGGCCGCGTGCAGGGTGACCCCGTTCCAGGAGAACGGCAGCAGCGTCGCCCCCTCGGCGGCGCCGTTGCCGCCGAGCAGGTCCGCGTGCATCGCGGCGTCGAGGAGCGCCGGGTGGAGCCCGAAGAGGGCCGCGTCGCCGTGCGCCGTCTCGGGCAGGGCCACCTCGGCGAACACGTCGTCGCCCTGGACCCAGGCGGCCTTCAGGCCCTGGAACACCGGGCCGTAGGCGTACCCGCGCTCCAGCAGCCGCTCGTACGCGCCGGTGACGTCGAGCGGGGTCGCACCGGCCGGCGGCCACTGGGACAGGTCGAACGCGGGTGCCGGAGCGTCCGCGACCACCGTGCCGTAGGCGTGGCGGGTCCAGGGGGCGTCCGGGGCGGAGCCGCGGGAGTGGATGGAGATCGACCGGGCGCCCGAGCCGTCCGGGGCGCCGACCCGCACCTGGAGGGCAACGCCCCCGCGGGCGGGCACGATCAGCGGGGCTTCGAGGAGCAGTTCCTCGATCCGGTCGCAGCCGACCTGGTCGCCGGCGCGGACGGCCAGCTCGACGAAGCCGGTGCCCGGCAGCAGGATCGAGCCGAGGACGTCGTGGTCGGCCAGCCAGGGCTGGGTGTCGACGGAGAGCCGCCCGGTCAGGACGACCTCGCCGGAGTCGGCCGCCGGGACGGCGGCGCTGAGCAGCGGGTGCCCGACCGGTTCGAGGCCGGCGGAGCCGAGCCCGGCGCCGCCGCCGGCGGCCGCCCCCTCCAGCCAGTACCGCTGGTGCTGGAAGGCGTAGGTCGGGAGCCCGGACCAACGGTCCTCGGTGCCCTGGTAGAAGGCCGCCCAGTCCACGGGCGCACCGGTGGTGTGGAGTTGCGCGAGGGCGGCGAGGAGCGAGTGCGCCTCGGGGCGGTTCCTGCGCAGGACCGGCTCGACGAGGACGGCGTCGTCGGAGTCGAGGGTCGTACGGGTGAGGGCGGTCAGGATCGCGTCGGGGCCCAGCTCGACGAAGCGGGTGACGCCCTTGGCGGCCAGGTGCTGGACGGTGTCGGAGAAGCGGACGGCCTCTCGGAGGTGGCGGGTCCAGTAGTCGGGGGTGCCCCAGTCCTCGCTGATCTCTCCGTGGACCCCGGCGACGACCGGGATCCGGGCGGGCGCGTAGGTCACGGATTCGGCGACGGTGCGGAACTCGGCGAGGGCCGGGTCCATGAGCGGGGAGTGGAAGGCGTGGGAGACGCGCAGCCGGGTCGTCTTGCGGCCCTGCTCGGTGAACTGCGCCTGGATCGCCTCGACGGCGTCCTCGGCACCCGAGACGACGATGGAGCGCGGGCTGTTGATGGCGGCGATGCCGACCAGGTCGGAGACGTACGGAAGGACTTCCTCCTCCGTGGCTTCGATGGCGGCCATGGCTCCGCCTGCCGGGAGCGCCTGCATGAGGCGGCCGCGTGCGGTGACCAGGCGGGCCGCGTCCTCCAGGGAGAGGACCCCGGCCACATGGGCGGCGGTGATCTCGCCGATGGAGTGTCCGGCCAGGAAGTCGGGCCGCACGCCCCAGGACTCGACGAGGCGGAACAGCGCGGTCTCGATCGCGAAGAGGGCGGGCTGGGTGTAGGCGGTGCTGTTCAGCAGCGCCTCGTCCTCGGCGGACTCACCCCACATGACCTCGTGCAGGGGAGTGTCGAGGTGCTCGTCGAGGGCCGCGACCACGGCGTCGAGGGCCTGTGCGAACACCGGGAAGGCAGCGTGGAGTTCGTGTCCCATGCCCAGCCGCTGCGCGCCCTGGCCGGTGAACAGGAAGGCCGACTTGCCCTCCTGGACCCGGCCCTGCACGACACCCGCGGCCGTCTCGCCCACGGTGAGGGCGGCCAGGCCCGCGAGGAGCTCCTCGCGGTTCTCGCCGATGACCACGGCCCGCTCGCCCAGCCCGGCGCGCCGGGTGGCCAGCGCCCGCCCGGCGATCGCGAGGTCGGCGTCGTCCAGGGTCTCCAGGTGTGTGATCAGCCGCTCCGCCTGCGCGCGCAGCGCCGGCGCCGTCCGGCCCGACACCACCCACGGGACCGGCCCGCCAAGGGCCCCGGGAGCCTCGGGGGCCTCCTCGGCGGCCTCGGCCGGAGCCGCCGCCGGCGGCTCTTCGAGGATGAGGTGGGCGTTCGTACCGCTGATGCCGAAGGAGGAGATGCCCGCGCGGCGCGGCCGCTCGCCCGCCGGCCACTCGACCGCGTCGGTCAGCAGCTCCACCGCGCCCGCGTCCCAGGCGACCTGGGGGGAGGGCTCGTCGGCGAACAGGGTCCGCGGCAGGACGCCGTGCTCCATCGCCTGGAGCATCTTGATGACGCCCGCGACACCGGCGGCGGCCTGCGTGTGCCCGATGTTGGACTTGATCGAGCCGAGCAGCAGAGGCCGCCCGTCCTCCGGGCGCTCCTGGCCGTACGTGTCCAGCAGGGCCTGTGCCTCGATGGGGTCGCCCAGCGTGGTGCCGGTGCCGTGTCCCTCGACGACGTCGACGTCGGCGGCGGTCAGGCCGCCGTCCTGGAGGGCGCGGCGGATGACGCGCTGCTGCGAGGGGCCGTTGGGGGCGGTCAGGCCGTTGGACGCGCCGTCCGAGTTGACGGCGGAGCCACGCAGGACGCCGAGGATCCGGTGGCCGTTGCGCTCGGCGTCCGACCGGCGCTCCAGGAGCACCAGGCCGACGCCCTCGCCCCAGCCGGTGCCGTCGGCGCCGCTGCCGAAGGACTTGCACCGGCCGTCGGCGGCCAGGCCGCCCTGCCGGCTCATGTCGATGAAGGTGTCCGGGGTGGACATGACGGTCACGCCGCCCGCGAGCGCCAGCCCGCAGTCGCCGCGCCGCAGCGCCTGCGCCGCCCAGTGCATGGCGACCAGGGACGAGGAGCACGCCGTGTCGACGGTGACCGCGGGGCCTTCGAGGCCGAGCGCGTACGCGACGCGGCCGGAGACCACGCTCGCCAGGCTGCCGTTGCCGTGGTAGCCGGCGAGCTGCTCGGGCAGCGGGCCCAGGCGCAGGCCCCAGTCGTGGTACATCACACCGGCGAACACGCCGGTGTCGCTGCCGCGCAGGGCGTGCGGGTCGATGCCGGCCCGCTCGAAGGTCTCCCAGGAGACTTCGAGGAGCAGTCGCTGCTGCGGGTCCATGGCCTGCGCCTCGCGCGGGCTGATCCCGAAGAACTCGGCGTCGAAATCGGCGGCGTCGTAGAGGAATCCGCCCTTGTCGCTGAGGCTCTTGCCGGGCTTGCCCGGCTCCGGGTCGTGGATGTCGGAGTCCCAGCCGCGGTCGGTCGGGAAGGCGCCGACGGCGTCGACACCGTCCTGGACCAGCTGCCACAGGTCGTCCGGCGTGGAGACGCCGCCCGGGTAGCGGCAGGCCATGCCGACGACCACGATCGGGTCGTCGTCGGCCGCGGCGAGCGCGGTGACGGGCGCCGTACGCCGGGCCTCCTTGCCCGGGTCGCCCAGCTTGTCCGCCAGGTGGTCGGCGAGTGCGCTCGGCGACGGGTAGTCGAAGATCAGCGTGGCCGCGAGTGGCAGGCTGATGGCCGAGCTGAGCCGGTTGCGCAGTTCGACGGCGGCGAGCGAGTCGAAGCCCATCTCGTTGAACGCGCGCGTCGGGTTGATCCGGTCTCCGCCCTCGTGGCCGAGGACGGCCGCGACCTGCGTACGGACGAGGTCCAGCAGGGCCTCGCCGCGCTCGGCGCGGGACAGGCCCGAGAGCCGGCGGGCCAGGGACTGCTCGACGGGGACGGCGCCGGCGCCCGCGCTGCGGCGGGCGGGGCGGACCAGTCCGCGCAGGACGGACGGGACCTCGGCCGCCCGCGCCTGGAGGGTGCGCAGGTTGAACCGGACGGGTACGACGGCGCCCTCGCCGCCGGTGGCGGTCAGCGCGCCGTCGAGCAGCGCGAGGTTCTCGGCGGGGGAGAGCACCTGGAGGCCGAGGCGCTCGATGCGGCGCAGTGCGGCCTCGTCGAGCTGCCCGCCCATCCCGCCGACTCCGGTCCACAGACCCCAGGCGAGGGAGGTCGCGGGGAGTCCGGCGGCGCGGCGGGTGGCGGCCAGCGCGTCCAGGAAGCCGTTCGCGGCCGCGTAGTTGCCCTGGCCGGCCCCGTCGAGCAGGGTCGCGGTGGACGAGAAGAGGACGAAGGCGGACAGGTCCAGGTCCCGCGTCAGCTCGTGCAGGTTCCATGCGCCGTCGGCCTTCGGCCGCAGTACGGTGTCCAGCCGTCCGGCGTCGAGCGAGCCGATCAGGCCGTCGTCGATCACACCGGCCGCGTGCACCACGGCGGTCAGCGGCCGGTCGGCGGGGATCGCGGCGAGCAGCGCCGACACGGCCTCCCGGTCCGACGCGTCGCAGGCGGCGACGGTCACCCGGGCGCCGAGTCCGGTCAGCTCCTCGGCGGTCTCGCGCACGCCCGGGGCGTCCCCGCCGCGACGGCCGGTCAGCAGCAGGTGGCGTACGCCGTGTTCGGCGACCAGGTGGCGGGCGACGGCGGCGCCGACCCCGCCGGTGCCGCCGGTGATCAGTACGGTGCCCTGCGGGCCCCACGGCGCGGGCTGCGGGTCGGCGGCGGGCAGCGTGGCCAGCCGGGAGACGTACAGCTCGCCGCCCCGGACGGCCGCTTCGGGCTCGTCGAGGGCCGCGGCGATCCGCAGCAGCTCGGCCGGCTCCAGCGAGCCGTCGGAGTCGAGCAGGACGAACCGGCCCGGGTTCTCGGCCTGCGCGGAGCGCACCAGGCCCCATACGGGTGCCTGGGCCAGGTCGATGTCCTCGCCCGGGGTGACGGCGACCGCCCCGCGGGTGAGGACGACGAGGCGGCCCGCGGCCGGGTCCTCGTCGTTCAGCCACTGCTGAAGCGCGGTCAGGACGTCCTCGGCGACGGCGCGCACCTGCGCGGGGACCTCGCCCCCGGTGCCCTTCAGGGCGTGGTGGGCGACGGCGGCCGGGGCGTCCGCGGACAGCGGCGCGGGCAGCGGCCGGGAGGTCCAGCGCAGGTGGAAGAGCGCGTCGTGGGCCTGGGGGCGCAGCTGCTCGGCGGTGACCGGGCGGACCGTGAACGACTCGACGGAGGCGACGGGCAGGCCGTCGGCCCCCGCCAGGTCGAGCGCGACGGAATCGGCGCCGGTCGCGGTGATCCGTACGCGGAGCGCGGAGGCCCCGGCCGCGGACAGGGAGACCCCCGACCAGGCGAACGGCAGCCGCGGGCCGTCCGCGACGGGCTCGGGGGAGGCGAAGTCGGTGGCCTGCAGGACGGCGTCGAGCAGCGCCGGGTGCAGCCCGAACGCGGAGGCCTGCTCCGAGACGGAGGCCGGCAGCGCGACCTCGGCGTAGGCCACGCCTTCGGCGCCCTGCCAGACGGCCTTCAGGCCGTGGAACGCGGGGCCGTAGCCGTACCCCTGGGCGGCCATGTCCTCGTACAGGCGCGTGGTGTCGACGGCGCGGGCGCCGCGCGGCGGCCACACGGAGGCGTCGAAGGGCTCTGCGGCCGGGACGGCAGCGGCGGTCAGCACGCCCGAGGCGTTGCGGGTCCACGGCGCGTCGGCCGGGGCGTCCTCGTCGCGGGAGTAGAAGGCGATCGGGCGGCGGCCGTCCCCGGCGGGGGCGTCGACCACGATCTGGAGGGCCACCGCGCCCGTCGCGGGCAGCAGCAGCGGAGCCTCCATGATCAGCTCGTCGAGCCGCTCGCAGCCCGTCTCCTCGCCGGCGCGCAGCGCCAGTTCGACGAAGGCGGTGCCCGGGAGCAGTGTGCTGCCGGCGATGACGTGGTCGGCCAGCCACGCTTGCGAGCGCGGCGACACCCGCCCGGTCAGCACCGAGGCACCGGTGTCGGCGAGGGAGACCACCGCGCCCAGCAGCGGGTGGTCGGCGGCCACCTGACCGAGCCCGGCGGCGTCGCCGCGCGAGATCGGGGCGGCCAGCCAGAAGCGCTCGCGCTGGAAGGCGTACGTCGGCAGCTCGGCGCGGCGCGCGCCGCTGCCCTCGTAGTACGCCTCCCAGTCCACCCGCGCACCGCGGGCGTGGGCGGTGGCCAGCGCGGCCGACAGCTGCCGCGGGTCCTCGTGGCCGCGGCGCAGCGCGGAGACGAACACCGGTGCACCGCCGGGGAGTCCGAGACCTTCGAGGCAGTCGCGGCCCAGCCCCGACAGGACCGGGTCGGGGCCGATCTCCAGATATGTGGTGGCGCCGAGCTCGGCGAGCGCCCGCACCCCGTCGGCGAAGCGGACGGCCTCGCGGACGTGCCGGACCCAGTACTCCGGCGAGCACAGCTCGGCGGCGGTCGCGGCGCGCCCGGTCAGCGTCGACACCAGCGGGATGTGCGGGGCGGAGTAGTCCAGGATCTCGGCGATGCGGCGGAACTCGGCCAGCATCGGCTCCATGAGCGGCGAGTGGAAGGCGTGGCTCACCCGCAGCTGCTTGGTGCGGTGCCCGTCGGCCTCCAGGCGGGCGGCGACCTCGGCGACGGCTTCGGCCTCGCCCGATACGACCACGGACGCCGGACCGTTGACGGCGGCGATCGCCACCCGGTCGGACAGGGCCGCGATCAGCGGGGCGACGGTCTCCTCGGAGGCCGTCACGGCCACCATGGCGCCGCCCCGCGGCAGTTCCTGCATCAGGCGGCCGCGCGCGGCCACCAGGGTCGCCGCGTCGTCCAGTGAGAGCACGCCCGCGACGTGCGCGGCGGCGAGCTCGCCGATCGAGTGGCCGGCCACGTAGTCGGGGCGCACGCCCCAGGACTCCAGCAGCCGGAACAGGGCGACCTCGACGGCGAACAGGGTCGCCTGCGCGTACACCGTCTCGTTCAGCAGGGCGCTGTCGTCGCTGTCCTCGGCGGCGAACAGGATCTCGTGCAGCGGCCGGTCCAGCTGGAGGTCGAGGTGGCCGATGGCCTTGTCGAGGGCGGCGGCGAACACCGGCTGGGTGTCGTACAGCCCGCGGCCCATGGCGGCGCGCTGACTGCCCTGGCCGGTGAAGAGGAAGGCGAGGCGGCCGCCGTCGGCGGTGCCCGGGAAGACGTACGGGGACTCCTGGCCCTCGGCCAGGGCGCGCAGGCCCGCCCGTACGGCCTCCGCGTCCTCGGCGGCCACCACGGCGCGGTGGGCGAGGCGGGCGCGGGTCGTGGCGAGGGAGTAGCCGAGGTCGGCCGCGGCCGGGGCGCCCTCCCGCTCGGCGTGGGCCAGCAGGCGGGCCGCCTGGGCGCGCAGCGCGGGCTCGCTCGCGGCGGAGACCGGCAGCAGCACGGGGCCGGCCTGCGGCGCCGCCTCGGGGGCGGTGGCGGCCTCGGCGGCCGGCGGCTCCTCGATGATCACGTGTGCGTTGGTGCCGCTGACGCCGAACGAGGAGACGCCCGCGCGGCGGGGCTCCTCGCCCTTGGGCCAGGCGCGGGACTCGGTCAGCAGGCGGACCTCGCCCGCCGACCAGTCGACGTTCGGGGTGGGCTCGTCCACGTGCAGCGTGCGCGGCAGCTCGTCGTGCCGCATCGCCATCAGCATCTTGATGACGCCGGCCGAGCCGGCCGCCGCCTGGGTGTGCCCGATGTTCGACTTGGCGGAGCCGAGCCATACCGGGCGGTTCTCGGGGCGGCCCTTGCCGTACGTGGCGATCAGGGCCTGCGCCTCGATCGGGTCGCCGAGGGTGGTGCCGGTGCCGTGCGCTTCGACCGCGTCGACCTGCTCGCCGGTCAGCCCGGCGTTGGCGAGGGCCTGGCGGATGACCTGCTGCTGGGCGCGGCCGCTGGGCGCGGTCAGGCCGTTGGAGGCGCCGTCCTGGTTGAGGGCGGAGCCGCGGATGACACCGACGACCGGGTGGCCGTTCTTCTGCGCGTCCGAGAGCCGCTCCAGGACGAACACGCCGACGCCCTCGGCGAAGGCGGTGCCGTCGGCGGCGGCCGCGAAGGCCTTGACGGTGCCGTCGGGTGCGAGGCCGCGCTGGCGGCTGAAGGCGGTGAAGGTGCCGGGGCTGCCCATGACGGCCGCACCGCCGGCCAGCGCGAGCGTGCACTCGCCGCGCTGCAGCGACTGGACCGCCAGGTGCATGCCGACGAGCGAGCCGGAGCAGGCGGTGTCGACGGTGAGGGCCGGGCCCGCGAGGCCGAGGACGTACGAGACGCGGCCGGAGATGACGCTGGGCGCGTTGCCGCTCAGCAGGTAGCCGTCGAGGCCGTCCGGGGCCTCGTGCAGCCGCATCGCGTACTCCTGCGGCTCGGCGGCGATGAACACGCCGGCCTCGGTGCCGCGCAGGGTCGCGGGGTCGATGCCGGCCCGCTCGACGGCCTCCCACACGGTCTCCAGCACCAGCCGCTGCTGCGGGTCCATCGCGAGGGCCTCGCGCGGGCTGATCCCGAAGAAGTCCGCGTCGAACTCGGCCGCGTCGGGCAGGAAGCCGCCGTGGCGCACGTACGTGGTGCCGGGCGTCGACGGGTCGTCGGAGAACAGCGCCTCCAGGTCCCAGCCGCGGTCGGCGGGGAACTCGTCCCGTACGTGCTCGCCGTTGCTGACCAGCCGCCACAGGTCCTCCGGCGAGGCGACCCCGCCGGGGTAGCGGCAGCCGATGCCGACGATGGCTATGGGCTCGTCGGAGACGGCCACGGCACGCACCGGCGCCTCGGGGCGGTCGGCCAGGCCCAGGACCTCGGTGCGCAGGTGCGCGGCGAGTTCGGCCGGCGAGGGGTGGTCGAAGGCGACGGTCGGCGGCAGCGCCAGGCCGGTGGCCGCGTTCAGCCGCACCTGGAGCTCCAGCAGCGCGACGGAGTCCAGGCCCAGGTCCTTGAAGGAGCGGTCGGGGTCGACCGACACGGGCAGACCGGCCCCCGCGAGCGCGTCCGGGGCGTCGGCGTACTTCGCCCGCAGCACGGCGAGCGCGTGATCGCGTACGAGGTCGAGCAGGACGTGGGTCTGTTCGGTCGTCGGAAGCGCCTCGAGGTCCCGCACGAGCGCGGACTCCGTCGCCGCGTCCGCCGCGGTGTGACCGGTCGGCACACCGTCGGTGCCGGAGACAAAGTTTCCGGGCTCAGTCATCTAGCAACTCCACACACTCGTTGTCCGCACAGGACGAAAGGACGTAAAGACGTTCGTAAGGACCTAAGGACTCCGATGTGACGGAGCGTCAACCAGTTGTCGTCCGCCCGGAGACGGGGGGAGGTCTCCGGGCGGACGGGCGGGGGTCACTCGGCCGTGGCCACCGCGTGCTCGACGAGGCTCAGGGCCTGCACCGGGCAGGCCTCGATGGACTCGAGGATCTGGTCGCGCAGCGACTCGCCGGGCTCGTCGACGACGAGGACGGCCTGGCCGTCCTCGTTCTGGTCGAAGACGTCCGGGCCCGAGAGCACACAGGCCCCACAGGCGACGCAGACGTCCTTGTCGATAATGACCTGCAGCATCTTCGTCCTCTCCGTTACCAGGTGACCGGCAGCTCGTGCAGGCCGTCGATGAGGGCCTTCTCCTTGAAGGGGAGTTCCTCCACCGGCTTGGCCAGACGCAGGCCCGGGATGCGGCGCAGCAGCGTCGTGAAGACGACCTCCATCTGCATCCGGACCAGGACCTGGCCCGCGCAGCGGTGGTGGCCGTAGCCGAACGCGATGTTCTGCGCGGCTTCCTTGCGGTGGAAGTCGAGGGTGTTCGGGTCGGCGAACACGCTCGGGTCGTGGTTGGCCGCGGTGAGCGAGCAGATGACGCCCTCGCCCTTGCGGATCAGCTGACCGCCGATCTCCGCGTCCTCCTTCGCGACGCGGACGGTGCCGTGGTCGGCGACGCTGGAGAAGCGCATCAGCTCGTCGACCGCCTGGCCGGCGAGCTCCGGCTTCTCGCGCAGGACCGCCGCCTGCTCGGGGTGGCTGAGCAGCACCAGGACGGCCATGGTCATGCCGTTCATGGTGCTCTCGTGGCCGCCCGCGATCATCGTGCGGACGAGGGCGCTGATGTCGGTGGGGCCGAGGTCGCCGCCACGGTCCTGGTTGCGCAGGATCAGGCTGCTGATCAGGTCGTCGGCGGGCTTCTCCGTGCGCTCGGCGATCAGCCGGTGCAGCAGGATCTCGACCTCGGTGTTGGCGGCGGCGTGCTCCTCCGGGGTGCCCTGGGTCACCAGCGAGGTGATCCAGCGGTAGAAGAGGTCCGTCTGGTCGCGCGGAACGTCGAGCAGCTCGGTCATCGCGACGGACGGCAGCGGCATCGTCAGCGCGGAGATGATGTCCACCGGGCCGCCCTGCGCGAGCATCGCGTCGATGAGCTCGTCGACGATCTCCTGGGTGCGGGGCCGCATGGCCTCGACCCTCTTGGCGGTCATCTCCGGCATCAGCATCATGCGGTGCTGCGTGTGGACCGGCGGGTCCATGTGGAAGAGGGTCCGCTGGACGATGCCCTGCTCCAGCAGCTCCAGGGGGAAGCCGAACTGGAGCGGGTAGCCGGGGTCGGCGATGTCCGACTCGAAACGGGGGTCGCGCAGCATCTGCTGCATGTCCTCGTAGCGGGTCAGCAGCCAGGCCTCGCGGCCGTTGAACGTCAGCTTCACACGGGAGACGGGCTCCGTCTCGCGCAGCACGGCGTAGTCCGGAGCCGGCTGCATCGGACAGCCGGTGCGCGGCAGCGGAAACGCGCGGACCGTCGTCTCCGACCGCGCAGTGGTGAGTTCCGTCATGGATGGGTCCCTCTCTCATCCGCCCCGCACCTGGTGTGCGGTCACGGCCTGGATCGATCGCGTGGGTCGTGGTCGGGCTCGGGCTCAGCGGGGTGGCAGTGGGAGGGCGCACGCACGGGTGCGTCACCGTTCGCCGGAAAACGCCCGCGCATTCCTCCCCCAGACTCCGTCCGGGGGGACCCCCAACCGGAGTTCACCCCATGCAGGCTGCTGTCCTTCACCTCTGCTGAAAACCCCTAAGCCGCCGCGCCCCAGGTGGGAATGGCGGGGCCCCGGAGAAATTAGGGGTGGTGAAGGGTGGTCACAGGGGGCGGCGGCAATGGCGGCCGGTGCCCGCGCGCCGTTTCGATGGGGTGAGGCCTCGGGATACCGCCCGGTCTCCGGATATCGCCCGGTCGCCGGGAAGGGAAGTCGAGGAGTCATGACGGAAACGCTGCAGGGCACCAGCGCATGGATCCGGCGGTTCCATCCCTCGCCGGACGCCCCCCACCGCCTCGTCTGCTTTCCGCACGCGGGCGGCGCCGCCACGTTCTGGTTCCCGATGGCCCAGGCGCTCGCCCCGGAGGTGGACGTACTCGCCGTGCAGTACCCCGGGCGCCAGGACCGCCGCAGCGAGCCCTGCATCGAGGACATCGAGACGCTCGCCGCGCACGCCGCCGAGGAGGTCCTGGCCTGGTCGGACCGGCCCGTGACCCTGTTCGGGCACAGCATGGGGGCCATGGTCGCCTTCGAGACCGCCCGCCGCCTGGAGGAGCGGGGCCGGCCGCCGGCCGGGCTCGTCGTCTCCGGGATGCGCGCCCCGTCCCGGGCGCGCGGCGGGTCGGGCCGGGCCGGGACCGCCGAGACCGCCGAGGAGCTCGTCGCCGGGATCCTGCGCCTGCAGGGCACCGACGCGGCCGTCCTGGACGACCCCGAGCTCGTCCGGATGATCCTTCCCACCATCCGCAGCGACTACAGGGCCGCCGAGAGCTACCGCTGGCGCCCGGGCCCGCCGCTGCGCACGCCGATCGCCGTGCTGACCGGGACCGAGGACCCGCACGTGGACACGGAGCAGGCGGCGGCCTGGCGCGAACACACCGCCGGACCGTTCAGCCTCACCGTCTTCACGGGGGGCCACTTCTTCCTGAACGAACACGCCGACGACGTGAGGAAGGTCGTTACCGACCACATTGCCCGGTCGTTCCATTCGAACTCAGTCTGAATTCAAGCGACATCTGAAAAGAAGGATGTCCTGTCTCCCCCGGGTCTTTTCCAGCCGGTTCACGGGGGGACGACCCGAGCCACAACTCAAGGCAGGAGTGGGGCGTTGGTCAGCCTCTCGTATTCGATACGCGAAGAATCCGCACGCGAAGAATCCGCAGCAGCCGGAATTGTTCCCGGACACGGACCGTCCCAAAAGGAAACCGTCCACGGGCTGCTGGACGCCGCCGCCGCGGCGGCGCCGGACGCCCCGGCCATCCGCGACGCCGCGGGTGCCTGGACCTACCGCGAGCTCGACGAGTACAGCCAGGCCTTCGCGGCCTGGCTGCGCAGTCGCGGCATCGGCGTAGGCGACCCGGTCGTGCTCCAGCTGCCGACCAGCCGAGAGCTGGCCGCCATGTTCTACGGAGCCTCCCGGGCCGGAGCGGTGTTCGTACCGCTCAACCCCACCATGAAGCCGTACCACCTGCGCCAGGTCAGCGAGAACGCCGGGCCCAAGCTGGCCATCGGCAACGCCGAGACCGGCGCGGGCC
Organism: Streptomyces sp. NPDC059355; assembly: GCF_042752335.1. Classification (NCBI taxonomy): domain Bacteria; kingdom Bacillati; phylum Actinomycetota; class Actinomycetes; order Kitasatosporales; family Streptomycetaceae; genus Streptomyces; species Streptomyces sp. NPDC059355. Next base: position 120,297 of record NZ_JBHYXN010000022.1, read on the forward strand.
TCCAGGAGGCCGTCGGCGCGGTGCACCCGCTCGCCGACGTGTGGTCCGAGGTCGAGGAACTGCGCACGCAAGGCGCCCGCATCACCTCCGAGGTACGCCCCGACGACGTGGCGACCCTCATCTACACCTCCGGCAGCACCGCCGCCCCCAAGGGCGTCGTCTGCCCGCACGCCCAGGTGGCGTTCGCCTCCCGGGGCCTGGTCGAGGCACTCGGGTACCGGCCGGACGACATCGTCTTCTGCCGCTTCCCGATGTCCTGGGACTACGGCCTCTACAAGGTCGTCATGACCTGCATCGCCCGCTGCGAGATCGTCCTCGCCGACCAGGACTCCGACCTCACGCTGGTGCGCCGCATGCGCGAGACCGGCGCGACCGTGGTCCCCATCGTCCCCTCCTTCGCCACCATGATCGTCAGCCTGGCGAAGCGGGACACCGAGCCGCAGGCCCCGGTCCGGATGTTCACCAACACCGGCGCCGCCCTGCCGCCCGCCACCATCGACGCGCTGCGCGAGCACTTCCCCGGAGCCCGCGTGGTGCGCCAGTACGGCCAGACCGAGGCCAAGCGCATCACCGTCATGCCCCCCGAGGAGGACCGCGAGCGCCCCGGCGCCGTCGGCCTCCCCCTCCCCGGCACCCGCGTGCTGATCGTCGACGCGGACGGCAGCGAGCTGCCCGCCGGCGAGGTCGGCGAGATCGTCGCCGTCGGCCCGCACGTCATGCCGGGCTACTGGAACAGCCCCGAGATCACCGCCGACACCTTCCGCACCGACCCCGCCAGCGGGCAGCGCAGCCTGCACACCGGGGACTACGGCCACCTCGACGCCGACGGCTACCTCTACTTCGAGGGCCGCCGCGACGACATGTTCAAGCGCAAGGGCCTGCGGATGAGCACCCTGGAGATCGAGGGCGCCGCCATGGACATCCCCGGAGTGCGCGCCGCCGCGGCCCTCGCGCCCGGCGAAAAGCACGACCTCGCCCTCTTCGTCGAGGCCGACCTGACCCCCGCCGAGGTGCTCAAGGGCGTGGCCCAGCGCCTGGAGCCCGCCAAGGTCCCGGCGATCGTCCGCGTGCTCGCCGAATTCCCGCTCACCCAGCACGGCAAGAACGCCCGCAAAGAGCTGGCCCTGCTGCTCGAAGGAAGTGGAAAGTGAGTTTCCCGTCCATGGAGCCGACCGAGCTCGCCCGCCAGTACGGCACCCCCCTCTACGTCTACGACCTCGACCGCGCCCGCGCCGCCCGCCGGGACCTGTTCGGCTGGCTGCCCGAGGGCTTCGAGGTGTTCTACGCCTTCAAGGCCAACCCGCACGTCGACCTCGTACGGGCCCTGCGCGACGGGGAAGGCCCCGCCTGCAAGGCCGAGATCAGCTCCACCGGTGAGCTCGCCAACGCCCTCGAAGCCGGCTACCCGGGCTCCGACATCCTCTACACCGGCCCCGGCAAGACCCCCGAGGAGCTGTACGAGGCCATCGCGGCCGGCGTGCGCACCTTCTCCGCCGAATCCCTGAGCGACCTGGAGCACATCGGCGGCGCCGCCCTCGAACACGACACCGTCGCCGACTGCCTGCTGCGCATCAACAGCGCCTCGGCCAGCGCCACCACCAGCATCCGGATGACCGGCGCCCCCACCCAGTTCGGCATCGACAGCGAGACCGTCGCCGGCCTCGCCGAGCAGCTGCGCTCGGTGCCCGGCACCCGCATCGCCGGACTCCACCTCTTCTCCCAGAGCAACGCCGCCGACGAGGAATCCCTCATCGGTGAACTCACCCACACCATCCGGGTGGCCGCCGCGATCCAGGACGACCTGGGCGTCCCGCTGCGCCTGCTCGACATCGGCGGCGGCTTCTCCGTCCCGTACGCGCAGCACGGCGAGCGGGCCCGCTACCCCAAGCTCCGCACCGAGCTGGAGGCCTCGCTCGACCTCCACTTCCCGCAGTGGCGCGAAGGCGCGCCGCGGCTCGCCGTCGAGTCCGGCCGCTACCTGTCCGGCGACAGCGGCACCCTGGTGGCGCGCGTCAGCAACGTGAAGATCAGCCGGGGCAAGAAGTTCGTCATCCTCGACGCCGGCATCAACACCTTCGGCGGGATGTCCGGACTCGGCCGGCTGCTGCCGGTGTCCGTGCAGGTCGAGGCGGGGGAGGAGACCGAGAAGGCGAGCCTGGTCGGCCCGCTGTGCACCCCCGGCGACGTCCTGGGCCGCGGCATCGCCCTGCCCCCGCTGGAGGAGGGCGACCTCGTACGCATCCCCAACGCGGGCGCGTACGGGCCCACGTCGAGCCTCCTGATGTTCCTCGGGCGTCCGGCCCCGACCGAGGTCGCCGTCTCCGGCGGCAAGGTCGTGTCCGTCTCCCGCATCGAGCACGTACGCACCTACCGGAGTGTGGAGGGCGATGATGCATGACCTGTCCGCCAGAGGCACGGAGTCGTTCGTCGAGCGGTCGAAGGGCACCGTGATCGTCACCACCCTCGCCTCCGACTCCCACACCTGGAACCTCGTCTTCCTCCAGCTGCTCATCGAGGAGTGCGGCTACGACGTGGTCAACCTCGGCCCGTGCGTACCCGACGAACTGCTCGTCTCCGAATGCCGCGACCGCAATCCCGAGATGATCGTGATCAGCAGCGTCAACGGCCACGGCTACCAGGACGGGATGCGGGTCATCGGACAGCTGCGGGACGCCGCCCCGCTGGCCGCGACGCCCATCGTCATCGGCGGCAAGCTCGGCACCGACGGCGGCGAGGGCGCCAGCCGCACCCACGAGCTGATGGCCGCCGGCTTCGACGCCGTGTTCGAGGACGGCCAGGACCCGATCGCCGCGTTCCACGCCTTCCTCGCCACCCTGCCGTCGGAACCCCGGCGGCCGGCCGTGGAGGCCGCGGACCACGCCCGGGTCTCCGCATGAGCGAACTCACCGCCGTCCGCGAAGGGCGGCCCGCCGGTCCGGCCCCCGTCGACTTCGGGGAGTTCGTGCGCAGGGAGGGCGGCAACGGCCGCCTCGTCGTCCAGCCCCGCATGGGCTTCGGGGACCCCGGCCGGATGCGCACCGGACTCGTCGCCACCAAGGCCGCCGACGCCGCCACCGTCGGCACCCTCACCCTCGACAGCTACACCCGCGTCGGGAACCTGGAGGCCGTCGAGACCGCCCTGCGCGACGGCATCGACCTCAACGGCTACCCCGTCGTCAGCCACCCGCCGGAAACCACCGCCGCCGTGCTCGACGGCGTACGCGACCAGGGCTTCCCCGTCCAGGTCCGGCACGGCTCCGCCACGCCCATCGACATCTTCCGGGCGATGATGCGGCTGAACCTCAACGCCACGGAGGGCGGGCCGGTCTCGTACTGCCTGCCCTACGGGCGCACTCCGCTCGCCGACGCCATCCGCAACTGGGAGGACTGCTGCGACCTGTACGTGCGCATGCAGGACGTCGGCATCGAACCCCACCTGGAGACCTTCGGCGGCTGCATGATGGGCCAGCTGTGCCCGCCCAGCCAGCTCGTCGCCATCAGCTTCCTCGAAGCGATGTTCTTCGCCCAGCGCGGCCTGCGCTCCATATCCATGAGTTACGCCCAGCAGACCGACCCCGTCCAGGACCGCGAGGCCGTCACCGCGCTGCGCCGGCTCAGCGCCGAAATGCTGCCGGTGGCCAACTGGCACGTCGTCATCTACGCCTACATGGGCGTCTACCCGGAGACGGACAACGGGGCCTACGGGCTGCTCGCCAGCGCCGCCCGGCTCGCCGTCACCACCGGCGCGGAGCGGCTCATCGTCAAGACCGCCGCCGAGGCCCGCCGCATCCCCACCATCGCGGAGAACGTCCAGGCCCTCGAATACGCCAGCAACACCGCGCTGCGCACCGGCCGCGGCCGCGACGACACCTTCACCGACTCCCCGACCTACCAGGAGGCGCGGGCCCTGGTCGAGGCGGTCCTCAACCTCGACGACGATCTGGGGCGGGCCCTGCTCAAGGCGTTCCGCCACGGCTACCTCGACGTCCCGTACTGCGTGCACCCCGACAACGCGGGCCGGGCGCGCAGCTACATCGACTCCGGCGGCCGGCTGTGCTGGGCCGACACCGGCAAGCTCCCGATCGCCGGGATCGCCGAGCGCGGGCCCTCGCGGAAGATCGGCTCGGCCGACCTCATGAACGACCTCTTCCATGTCCGGTGCAAGTTCGACGCAGGACCCCGCGAACTCGACCCCGCCACCTCGGAGCTGATCCGCGGCCGGGCGGCGGTCGGGTCACGGCCGAAGGAGTACACCGCATGACGACACAGACCACCTCCGTGGAGACCGGCGCCTGGGTGCGCCGCTTCCACCCCGGCGGCCGGGACGCCGGACACCGGCTGATCTGCTTCCCGCACGCGGGCGGCTCCGCGTCCTTCTACTTCCCGGTCTCCCGGGCGCTGACCCCGGGCGCCGACGTCCTGGCCATCCAGTACCCGGGCCGCCAGGACCGCCGCCACGAGCCCTGCCCCGACTCGATCGCCGAGCTCGCGGACGCCCTCGCGGCGGAGGTGCGCCCCTGGTGCGACCGGCCCGTCACCTTCTTCGGGCACAGCATGGGCGCGACCCTCGCCTTCGAGGTCGCCCGGCGCCTGGAGGCCGAGGGCACCACCTTGCACGGGCTGTTCGCCTCCGGCCGCCGCGCCCCGTCCACCGTCCGCGACGAGCGCGTGCACCTGCGCGACGACGAGGGCCTGCTCGCGGACATCACCCGGCTCGCCGGCACCGACACCGCGGTGCTCGGCGACCCGGAGATCGTCCGCATGATCCTGCCGGCGATCCGCGCCGACTACCGGGCCGCCGAGACCTACCGGTACCAGCCCGGGCCGCCGCTGACCTGCCCGCTCTTCGTCCTGACCGGCGACAGCGACCCGCACGTGACCCCGGAGGAGGCGCGCGCCTGGGAGCGGCACACCACCGGCCCGTACGCGCTGCGCACGTACCCCGGCGGCCACTTCTACCTCAACTCCCAGGCGGGCGCCGTCCTGGGGGAGATCTCCGCGCACCTGGGCTGACGGGCCCCGGCCGGGCAACGGCTCCCGCCGAATCCGGCGGGAGCCTTTCCCGTATCCCGTGCCGCATTCCGTGCCGCATTCCGGCCGGGGTGCGGAAAACGGCCTGGTGACGCATACCATGTCACTGATGCGTGCGTGATACGCACGACATCTTCTCCGGATCTCGAAGAGGACGAATGAAGGCGGGACGCTCCATGACCAGTAACGAGGGCAGCGGCCTGCCGGGCAGCATCGACGTGCTGTGGGAGCTGCGCAGCAAGGAACAGCGCGGAGCCCGCACGGGCCTGAGCGCGGCACGGATCGTCACGGCGGCGATCGAGTACGCGGACCAGTTCGGACTGGGTTCCCTGTCGATGGCCCGGGTGGCCGAGCGGCTCGACTTCGCGACGATGTCCCTGTACCGGCACGTGTCGAGCAAGGACGAGCTCCACTCCCTCATGGTCGACATGGCGTACGGCAAGCCGCCGCTGCTCGAGGGCAGCGACAAGGACTGGCGCGGCGGCCTGGAGCTGTGGGCCCGCGCGTTCCTGGAGATCTTCCGGCGCCACCCGTGGATGCTGCAGGTCCCGGTCAGCGGGCCGCCCCTGGAGCCGGGCCAGATGAGCTGGCTCGAATGCGGACTGCGCACCCTCGGCCGCACCGGGCTCTCACCGAACGAGAAGCTGTCGGTGATGCTGCTGATGGTCGGCTACGTACGCAACAACGCGCAGGTGTCCATGCCGCTGACCAGCCAGGACCAGAGCGAGGAAGAGCTCATGGCCAACTACGGCCGGGCCATGGACAAGTTCGTCGACGCGGAGACCTTCCCCGCGGTCCGCGAACTGATCGAGGCCGGCACCTTCCAGGAGACGGACGACGACTTCACGTTCGGCCTGGAACGCGTCCTCGACGGCGTGGAGGTCCTGATCCGCAAGAACGCCGGCACCAACCCCCTGGCCTGACCGCTCCGCTGCCGTCGCCGGCGGAACTCATCGCGTTCACGACGGTCGCCACGGGACCTCCCGCGGTTCACCGAAGCCCCGCCGTCCCGCACGGGGGACAGCTGCGTCCGTTCTACGAGCAGCTTGCGCCGTATCGTGAGGTGCCGGCCGCAGTCGCCTTCGAGGCGCGGCTACGAGTGCTGCTGCCCTCGCACTGTCAGCGGACCCCTTCGTCCATCAGGACGTAGAGGAGGCCGACGAGGGAGCCGCTGCTGACGATCTCGCGGCGGTCGATCATGCCCCGGATGTTCGCCAGTGGGATCCACTCGATCCGGTCCGACTCGTTCTTCTCGGTCGGCGGCCCGTCGTACGTGGCGCCATCGGCGCGGAACAGGTGGTGCTGGGAGTCGGTGATGCCGTTCGCGGGTTCGGCGTAGATCAGCGGCTTCATCGTGCCCGGACGCCAGCCGGTCTCTTCGAGGACTTCACGGGCGGCAGCCTCGCCGGGAGTCTCGTCGGCTTCGACCAGGCCCATGGGCAGTTCCCAGGCCCATGCGTCCGTGATGAAGCGGTGGCGCCACATCATCAGGACCTCTTGGCGGTCGTTGATGACGGCGGCCACGGCCAGGTGACGGAGCTTGACGACGTGGTGTTCCCAACGGTGGCCGTCCGGCGTTTCGATGTCGGTGAGCCACAGGTTCACCCACTTGTTTTCATAGATCGGACGTTCCCCGTGGATCTTCCACTGCATCGCCGCGGCCCCTCTCGATCGGCCTCCAGCATCGCAGAGTCAGGCTGAACGAAACTCAGCTTCAGACAAGTTCGTGTCACAGTGACGAATACTGCCCAGGGCTCGGGTTGCAGTGAAGCATCGAGTAGCGCTGAGGGGTGGAGCCAGTGGATCACGGAGTGCAGGAGCTGGCGGGATCGAATCGTTGGTGGTTCACGCCAGTGGGCCCCGGCGCGGGAGGGGTGCGCCGGGGCCCGGGGAGAGACCAGAGTCAGGTATTGACCTCGGCGGGAGCCGAGACCGGAGGGCGGACACCGGTCAGTTCCTCGGCTCGGTCGAGGAGGTGGGGTGCCAGCTCGGGGTAGAAGCCGCGGGCGACGGCCTGGAGGAGCTCAGCGATCGCTGCCAGCTCGCCGATATGACCGGCCGGGGTGCTGAGGACCTGGGCGAAGTCGGCCCGGATGCGCTCGGCGACGGTCGGAACGAGGAGGCTGTGCGCGTGGAGGAGTCCGGGGTCGTAGCCGACGGGGACGCGGCCCCAGCGTTCCCAGTCCAGGAAGGTCAGGGGCTGGCTGGTGATGTTGCCCCAGTGGAGGTCACCGTGGCCGGTGACACGTTCGATCTTCGCGGGGGCGGGGATGCCGAGGAACTGCGGGAAGGCCCGCCCGATCCAGGAGTCCCGGACGGTCTCCTTGGTCCCCTCTACCTGCGTCAGGCGGTCGAGTGAACGCCTCAGCAGGCCCCACCACGAATCCGGAAGAGCGGGGTCCCGGATCAGGTCAGCGCGAGTGGGTGAGACGACCGGGTGCGGTACGCGGTCCAGGACCTCGGACTGAAACGACCACTCGCCGTCCACCCAGTCGTGGACGCCGTGCAGCGCCGGACGTGGCACATCGCGAGGTACGAGGAGGGACGCGCCCACGGGGCCATGTCCTGGGGTGCGCCCCGCGTTCTTCAAGTGGCCGCGGCTGACCCGAAGCCAGTACTTGCCCGCGCCGCGCCCCAGGGTGAACCCGGCGAAGCCCCACACCGGCGGCCCCGTACATGTGAGGCCCTGGGCTTTGGCCGCCCGCTCGTGCGCGGCCTCCATGAGTGCTCGGATGTCCTCATCCGGTGGCGAGTTCATCGGTCACTCTCCTGAGGTGTTCGGGGTCGAGGGGCGAAGCGAGTGCCTTCACCGCATCGTCCCAGTGATCACGATTCGTGGTGGAGGTCAGAACGAAGTCCAGGGCGGGGCAGGATGCGGCGGCCAGGACTCCACAGGTGCCGGCCGACAGCCCAGGGCGGATCAGATCCATCAGTTCGGGTGTCATCGCATCCAGCAGTTCGCCGCCATGCAGGGGGGCGGAGCCGAACGTGATCAGCCCGTCGTCCTTCGCCTGCACCAGCGGACCGCCCCCGTTCAGGGCCTGCGTGATCGGGGCGTCATCGATCAGGCCGACGGGCATCTGTACCGCGATCAGGTGATGATCGGGGGACCCTGCGGCTTCCCGGGCCAGCGCCAACAGCTCAGGCACACTGAACGCCCCTTCCCGCAGGCCCGACCAGGTGGCCACTCCGTAGCCAGGGATCTGCCCCTCGTGAACCTGCTCCTCCAGGACGGTGAACGCCTCGCGGAGTCGCCAGTGCATCGCCGACCGGTCCACTGCGCGACCAGCCCGTTCCGGGTTGTGTACGAACATCAGGTCCACCTGGCCGAGGAGGGCAAGCGCTTCTTCCACCTGATAGCCGACGAACGAGGGGTCGAGGCAGTGGCCGGCGGAGGCGTCGTATTCGGTGAGCAGGCCCCGGCTGAGGGCGGCTCGACCCTGGCTGCGGGTGAAGAAGCCCGTCTTGGTGGCGACGAGCGGAGGGCTGGAGGCTTCCCGCAGGACCCTGCCGAGGTCATGGAGGGCTTGGCCGTCGGCGTAGTTCGGAGCAGTGTCGATCCACGGGGTCCCGGCCTGCACCGCCATGCGCGCTGCTTCCACCACGTCTCGGACCCTGTAGGTGCCCAGGGCCAGGGACGCGGTCACAGCCCCGTCCCCACGACAGCGAGGGCCTGGCCCTCGATGAGGACCCAGACCAGGTCGGCCACGTCCTTGACCTCCAGGCCCGCAGCTGAGGCGAGGTCTCCCAGCGTCGTCGGCTGGCCGATCAACAGCGTGTGAAGGACCGGCCCGGCGGACTCCGCGAAGTCCCAGGCTGTCCCGGCCGCCGAGAACGTGACCGTGCTGTGCCCGTCGTTCACCGTCACACGCGCCCGTGGGGCGGTGAGCCGTACGGTGATCTCCGACATGGCGGGGAGCCCGCCAACGTAGGGCAGCGACGGGGCGGCATGCCCGAGGTCGGTCGTGTCGCCGGACTCCGCCCAGCGCTCGATCAGCCGGGGATCGGCCAGGAAGTCGAGCACTTCGCGGCGTACGGCGGCGAGGAAGTCCGACTGTTCCGGCAGCGTGGCGAAGCGGGGGATGTCCGTGCGCAGGGGCAGGGTGGCCCGGAGCTGGTCCACGACCCAGAGCACGAGGTCGGCGCCGGTGTGCGGGACCATCCCGAAGGTCAGGTGGAGGGATTCCGAGCCCTGGTCGGCGGTGACCGCGTGCCACCAACCACGCGGCAGGTAGAGCACATCACCGGCCGCGAGCACAATGTCCGCCACCGGGTCGCCCTCAGGCTGCTCCGGCGATTCGACGTCCCGGAACGTAGGAGCCTGGCGGGTGACTCCGTACAACCGCCACCGCTTGGAGCCGTGCAGCTGCACCACCACGACGTCGTGGTCGTCCCAGTGAAGGCCAAAGCCCTCCCGCTCGGTCCAGGAGGCGTATGCGTTGGCCTGCACGGAGGTTCCGAGGAAGCGTTCCAGCCCCTCGGCCGCCACTCCAACGGCGGGGTGGATCTTCTCGACCGCGTCGAGGACCAGCGAGGCGCCTTCCTTGAGCTGGGTGTGCAGCTCTGCCGGCTGGATGCGGGACCAGGTCACCGCGCGGCGGTTGGTCGTCGGGACCGCGTAGCGGTGCAACGGGACCGTCTCGCCATCGGCCGACAGACGGAGCCGAGGCGGCTCCAGACGCTGCGTGGCGATGATCCGGTTCAGGTCGTCCCAGGTGAACAGACTCGCCACGTCGGTGGCGCCAGGGAAGTGCGCGTAGGAGCGGTGGTACGTCTGGGCGAGGAACGTGTCCCCGCCCAGACGCCCCGCCCACGAGGCTGCATCAAGCATCGTGGGCGGCCCCGTCAGTCGTTGCCGTCGGAACGGCCACTGCTGACGTCAGACTCCTGCTCGGCGCGTGTCCGCGCGGCGACGATCTTCCGCTTCGCGACGAGCAGGCCACCCCCCTCGGGGGCCGTGGAACTGGCGTTCTCTTCCACCATCGAACTTCCCTTCTGCTTGGGGAACTCCCACCGGAAATTGGGTGGGAAGACTGGGGTCGAGCAGGTGAGTCGATCGGCTACGACGTGACGATGACGCCGAGGACATACAGAGCCACCGAGCCGAAGACCATCGCCGGATGCAAAGGGCCGGCGAACCGGCCGACCCGGCAGAGCACCCACCTGCCCAAGCCGTGCACTACGCCGCCCCCGGCTCGGTCTCCGCGGGACGCAGGGCGCGGGCCGACACAGGCGAGGAGCCGAGGCAGCGGGGGCACTCACACGGCGGGTAGCGGCCCGGGTCCGAGAGGATGACGTACCGATCACCCGACTGGACACGGGTTGTCTGAGACCACGTACGACCGGAGTCTCGGGAGACGCGAAGCGTCATGAGGAGGCGAGGCTCCGCAGCGAGGCCGAGAGGCCGAGAGAGCCGTTCGTGGACGTGTCCTTCAGCGCCGTCATGCGTTGCCATATCCGCACCCTTCCGCTGCGTCATGCCCGGTCCGTTCCCGACAACTCCCAGGAAAGCGCCGGAAGTCGACGGACTCCACGGCATACATGCCGCATTCTTGGAGCAGATCCGTGCACGGGTGCCGCAGGCTTCGAAGTCGCGGGAAGGGGTCGTCATGGGGCTAGCCGAACGGCGCAAGACCCTGGGCTACAGTCAGGAGAAATTGGCCGGGTTACTCGGCGTGGACCGCACGACGGTCGGGCGCTGGGAGAGCGGCAGGATCGAACCGCAACCACCCCAGCGGCGAGGCTTGGCCATCGCCCTCGAAGTCAGCCTCCAAGAGCTTGACGCCCTCCTGACAGAGCTACAAGCCGCAGGGCAGGAGGCCACAGGGCAGCAGTCCAGTGACCACCCGAGCGCGGGAGACCCCGACGAAATGATCCGCCGCGAATTTCTCCGCATCCTCACGGTCAGCGGGGCCCTGACGGCCCTACCGGTCGACGAGGCCGAGGCCCTCACCGATGGGGTGCTGAGGGGGATGCCCGCCGACTTCGAGCGGATGAACAGCCACCTGTGGCAGGTCTACCAACTGGCGCGTTCGAAAGGCTCGGTCTACCCCGTCATCCGTGACCAGCTGACGACTCTGAACGAAGCGCTGGCCGCCAGCCGAGGCAGCTCCCGCTCCCTCCTGAGCGCAGCGGCTGACCTCTTCCAGATGGCCGGCGAAGTCGCCTTCGACGGGAACCGGTACACCGACGCCGCAGCCTCGTACTCGCTCGCGGCCTCGGTCAGCAAAGACGCGGGCGCGTACGACCTGTGGGCCTGCGCCCTCGTACGCCACGCCTACGTGGACATGTCCGAGCAGCGCTACCGCCAGGCGGCGCAGATGCTGGGTGCGGCCGAACGGCTGGCCGGTCGAGGGGACAACGACCTTTCGACACGGCATTGGGTCGCGTCGGTCCAAGCGGAGGCGTACGCCGGCCTTGGGGACCTCACAGCGTGCGAACGCGCGCTGGACCAGGCCGAGAAGGTCAAGGACCTCACCACGGAGAGCACGAACGGAGGCTGGCTCCGCTTCGACGGCACCCGCTTGGCCGAGGAACGCGGAGCACGGTACGTGCAGCTCGGCCGCTTGGACCTGGCGGAGGCGACGTTGAAGGCCGCATTGGCGCAGACGGCCCTTGCCTCGGGGCAGTCGTATAGGCGCCGGGGCGCAGTGCTGACCAGCCTGGCCGCCATCGGAGCGAAGCGGCGTGATTCCGACCAGGTTCTTGCGTACGGGCGGGAGGCCGTCAGCCTGGCCCGAGCCTCAGCATCCGGGTACGTCGTCCGTAGACTCCAAGCCCTGTGCGACGAGTTCGGTCCCTTGAGCCGCGACCACCGCGTAGCGGAGCTGGGGGCGGAGATCGCGACGCTGAGTACGCCGTGACGAGAGGGGTAGGCATGTCGCAGACCGAAGGTGCACGACTGTTTCGGGCAACGTGGATCGCGGGAGTGCACCAGCACTTCCCCGGGGAGCCGAAGGCCGGCTACGTCACCCCGTGGGAAGACACCCCGCAGTGGGAGCGCGAGGCCGCAGGCTCGGTCTACGACCAGGTCCGGCAGTTCATCGAGATCAGCGGTGGCCACACGTCGAGGTTGTCCCGCGAGCAGAAGGGCCGGTTCGTCGCGACGTGCTGGACAGCCCAGATGTTCAAGCACTTCGAAGACCCGAAGCCGGGCTACGTGGCCGATTGGCCCGACCTGCCGTCCTGGCAGCAGGAGACCGACGCCGACATCTTCGAGGCCATCGAGAAGGCGTGCAGCTGATCATCGCTAGATGTGGGTGGGGGAAGAGCACCCGTTAATTGACCTACGCGCGCACGCCCCCGAGTCTGATATGGGCCGGGGGTGTGCTTTCTGTGCATGTCGCAGTTGTCAGAGTGTCAGAATGGAATTTCTGTTTCCAGTTCCAGCAATCGTTGAGCTTCGGACTGCATTCCGGCGTCGTCCAGCATGCGAGAGAAATCCGCATGCTTGCCCTTGGGTACCGCTGCCAGTAGATACTCCAGCGTCGGATGCGATTCGATTCCCGGAATCTGCTCTGTTTTCAGGCAGTCGATCAACCTCAAGAGTCGATGCGGTCCACCCTGTGATCCTGCATGCAGGATGAGCTCTCGATCCCCGAGAAAGGCTTCAGGGATAGCTCCGGCAGTCGCCAATGTTATTCTGGGCCATACGTGCAACCCGATATTCTCTGCGAGTTTATCGGCGTCATCCTTCAGTGTGGCCGCGCGCAGCGCTCGCAGGACGTCGGCCAGATCTGGCCTGGTGCCCCCTAGCCAGTCGCCTTTGCCGAGAATGGCGTCAACGAAATTGTGCGCGTACCAGAAGCTCAGCTCCCCTTCGGCCCGGCGAAGTGCGACCAGGAGCTTGGGTATCTCTGAGGGCTGCTGAGTCAGCAGGCAGGTCTGGAAGTATCGGTTGCCGATATTTTCGGGACCGTCCTCGGCTATTGATTCGAGGATTTTCACTATCTGGCCGGGTGGTGCATGGGCGGCCAAGTTGAGGAAACCTTGGTAATCCATATGCGCGTGTCCGAGTGCAACAACGACAGCTGGCAGCCATGTTTCTAGGGGTTGGCCTGCTCCCTGTCTTGCGAGATTTGCAATATCGTCCATGCCGGCGTTGGCGAGGGGCGGGATTAGCGCCTCTAGATCAGATGGGTCGCCGGTCTTCTGATCCTGGGATTCCTTGGGGATCATCTCGTGTGGCGGTTCAACGGCATGCCGATTTTTGGGCGTGGGGTGTGCTGCCTTTTCTTGCCAAACTTGCTCGTCGGTATCTTCCGGCGGAAGCGGAGCGCCGATCGAATGCGCGTAGTCGGCGCATGCTCGAACCAGAGCCAGCACCTGGACCATTTTCAGACCACTAGTTCCGGCGAACTTATCCTGGATAGAGGCCCGGCTCATCCTTCGGCCTTGGCGATCGGTGAGCTTCTCCAGGTCTCGCAGCGAGGGGTTTCCAGCCCGAACGCGCAAGCGACCCAGCTGTTTCGCCAGGGAGTCATCAGCCATCGCCCCGCCCCGTCTCATGGTTCGTTGCCGCCGCCTGTCCAGAGTCGTCCAGCATCGGCCACAACTGTCCAGCTCAGTTCCGTTCAGACTAGGGCGCGGTGAGCCGACTGTCCGGAGTTCAGCAGGAACGTCCGAGGCACTGGTGGACAGCTCTGACGCACAGCTTCCCTTGGAGCGTGTCCCCATCAACGGACGCGTTGTCAGACGGTGAGAGGAGCATGGAACCAGTGGATGTGACCATCACGCTCTGGGTTCTGGCCGGCTCGGGCGTGGCGAGCGTGGCATTGTTCGCTGCCAAGGGCTTGCTTGATCAACTACCTGGAGTCTTCGACTCTTGGCGTGCTGCGCAACGCGCGTGGCGAGGAGACCCGCCACCAGCACCGGAGGTTCACTCCTGCCAAGGTGCCTGCGCGCTGGATCACCCAGACGCTCGCCCTGTCTGAGCAACTGCCTAGAGGTATCTGATGGGCTAGTGGACCAGGTGTGGACCGCCAGCGGCGGTGAGTGACCCGGCGGTGGGGGAACGTGCAGGTCATGCACGACGAAGACGCTGCTCGCAGCACTCTCTTGAAAGCCGTCGTGGCGCGAGTCACCGTGGGTTCAAATCCCACACCCACCGCACTTCAGAGAAGTAGCAGGTCAGAAGTGACGTCCCATTTCAGGGACGTCCCTTCGTCGTGCGGTCCGTCTCACCCTGAACCGCCCCTGTGCCGGTCTGGATCATCATGCGTGGACCGGGCGAGGACCACGGTCCGCAGAGAGCGGAGTAGGCAGGTGTCCTGCCGGCGGAGCCGTTGTGCGTACAGGGGATCGTTTCTGCGACTCCTGTTCGGGCGTGGCAGGAGAAATTGCGCAGAGGTGTGTGGAAGCGTCCCAGCCGTTCCCGGGCCGAGGCTGCGTCGTCGCGCTGCCAAGCCCTTCCCGGAAGGACTGCATGTCATGCGCAAGCGCAGGTTCTCGCTGCTCGCCGCCATCTGTGCGGCGGTCCCGATCGTGTTGGCCGGCGCCTCACCGGCGTCGGCGGATTCGCTCATCAACCAAGACTTGGTGAACAAGATGCACGGCAGCCGCCTGGCGCTGGCCTCGGACAGCACCGGGGAAGGGACCGAGGTGATCGCGCTCCGTGGTACCCGCTGGGACAGCTACATCACGGAGGCGTGGGACTGGGACGGCACCTACGACAGCACCAACCAGCTGTGGACGGCGACCCTGCGCAACCGTGCCGCGAATCGGTGTATCGAGCCCGAGTCGACCAACCCGGTCCGGGGGAATCGCCTCGTGGTGCGCGCCTGTGACGGCTCGGACCAGCAGAAGTGGAGCCTGCGCCTGGAGACCAAGGGCGGCAACCCGGAGCGGTGGTGGGTCTGGCGTCCGCTGAAGAACGTGGACGTGGCCATGGCCCTCCAGAACACCAACAACGACCAATGGGACACCGTCCGCTTGGACTACTCGTACCCGAGTGACGACCGCCTGTGGCAGACCGGACCGAACAACCAGTCCTGGTGGTAGGGGGCAGCCACTCCAGCCGGGTCCTTGAGCCATGTACGCCACGGGGCACGAGGTTCTTGATCTGCACATTCTGAAGGCACGCCAAGGGGCGTCCCGTGATGGGACGCCCCTTGGGCTGTCCGCCCGGAAGACGTCCGCCCCGGCCACCGGGTGGTGGTGGGGGGGGGGGGCTTACGGGGCCACACGGGGGCGATAGCGGGTCAGTGGTATGGGGGTTGTTTTAAAAAAAAAAGGCGGCCCGCCGCCCACC
>NZ_JBHYXN010000023.1:0-50041 GCF_042752335.1 Streptomyces sp. NPDC059355
GAGCTGGACAAGGCCAAGGCCACCCTCGCCGAGAAGTGGGACAAGGCCCTCTCCTGATGTGGCCCCACCACCCCCCCCCCCCCCCCGGCGGGGCCCCCCGCGGCCGCCCCCACCACCCCCCCCCCGCCCGCGGGCCCCCCCCGCCCGGGGCGTGGCCGCGTCCCGGCGGAGCGCGGACAGACCCGCCGGAACGGGTCGTCGAGCCGCGGCCCGCGCCGAGGGGTGTCCGCCTAGGATGCGCCCCATGCCGGACGCCTCCCCCCGCCCCGAGCCGTTCACCCCCTACACCGACCCCGCGGCGCTCGAAGACCTCCGCGCGCGGCTGCGCGCCACGCGGTGGCCGGACGCACCCGAGGGCGCCGGCTGGTCCCTCGGGACCGACCTCGCCTACCTGCGCGAACTCGTCGCCTACTGGGCGGACGGGTTCGACTGGCCGGCGCAGGAGGAGGCGCTCGCCCGGCTGCCCCGCTTCCGCGTGCCGCTCGGCGGCGGATCCGGGCCAGGGGTCCACTTCGTGCACGCCCGCGCCGTCGCCCCGGCCGGGGCGCCCGTCCTGCCGCTGGTCCTCGGGCACGGCTGGCCGGACTCGTTCTGGCGGTACTCGAAGGTCGTCCCGCTCCTCGCCGACCCCGCGGCGCACGGCGCCGATCCGGCCGACGCGTTCGACGTGGTCGTCCCCGACATGCCGGGCTTCGGGTACTCCGAGCACCCCGGCGGCCCGCCCCTCGACGCCATCGCCGTCGCCGGTCTGTGGGCCGAACTGATGGCGGTGCTCGGGTACGAGCGGTTCGGCGCCGCGGGCGGGGACGTCGGCAGCCACGTGAGCCGCTACCTGGCGCTCGATCACCCCGAACGGGTCGCGGCCGTCCACCGTACGGACGCGGGTCTGCCGCTCTTCACCGGCGATCCGGCGGAACTCGCGCCCGAGGAGCGCTCCTGGCTGGAGGCGACCGCGGCCTGGGGTGCGACCGAGGGCGGGTACGTCGCCATGCAGCGGACGAAACCCCAGACCGCCGCCTTCGGGCTCACCGACTCCCCGGCGGGACTCGCCGCGTGGATCGTGGAGAAGCTCCGGGCGTGGAGCGACTGCGGCGGGGACATCGAGCGGAGCTTCACGAAGGACGAGATCCTCACGAACGTCACGCTCTACTGGCTCACGGGGACGATCGGCCCGTCCATGCGCATGTACCGTGCGAACGCCGCGATCCCGCCCGCCCAGCACGCCCGCCGGGTCGAGGTGCCGTCCGGCTTCTCGATCTTCCGCGGAGACGTGGTCCGCCCGCCGCGGGCGTGGCTGGAGCGCACGGCGAACGTCGTGTACGCGACCGAGCCCCCGCGCGGCGGCCACTTCGCACCGTTCGAGGAGCCCGAACTGTACGCCGAGGAACTCCGGGCGTTCTTCCGCCCCTACCGCGCGGCGGTGCGGAACGTGCGCCGGTAGGCGTCCGGCGGGACGCCGACCGTACGGTTGAAATGACGGCGCAGCGTGGCGTCGGTGCCCATGCCGGTCGCCGTGGCGATCGTGGCGACGGTCTCGTCCGTGGTCTCCAGGAGCTCCTGGGCGCGGTGGATGCGCTGGGTCAGCAGCCAGCGCAGCGGAGTGGTGCCGGTGACGTCGGTGAACACCCGCGCCAGGTGGCGCGAGCTCATGTTCGCCCGCCGGGCCAGGTCCTCGACGGTCAGCGGCCGGTCGAGCCGTTCCATCGTCCAGGCGAGCAGCGCATCCAGGGGGTGGTCGCGCGGTTCGGGCACCGGAGTGGTGACGAACTGGGCCTGGCCCCCGGCCCGGTGCGGCGGGACGACCAGGCGCCGGGCGACCTGGTTGGCCACGGCCGAGCCGTGGTCGAGGCGGACCAGGTGCAGGCACAGGTCCATCGCGGCGGCCTTGCCGGCCGAGGTGAGCACGCTGCCGTCGTCCACGTAGAGCACGTCCGGATCGACTTCCACCCGGGGGTACTTGGCGGCCAGTGCGGCGGCGTGCAGCCAGTGCGTGGTGGCCCGGCGCCCGTCCAGCAGCCCCGCTGCCGCCAGTACGAACGCGCCCGTGCACAAGGAGGCCACGCGGGCGCCCGCCTCGTGCGCGGCGCGCACGGCCTCGACCAGCTCGGCGGGCGGGTCGGCGTCGAGGTCGGCGCAGGCGGGGACGATCACGGTGTCCGCGTGCACCAACCGGTCCAGCCCCGCGTCGGGTTCGACCCGGAAGCGGCCGCCGACGGGCACGGAAGGCGGGCCGCACAGGGCGAACTCGTACCAGGGGTCCGCCAGATCGGAGCGGTCCACCCCGAACACATCGCAGGCCGCGGCGAGTTCGAAGTGGGGGACCCCGGGCGTGACGGCCAGCGCGACAAGGCTCATGTCCGAAAGTGTACGGGGCGTGGCATTACCGCTCCTCGCGGCCGACGGCCGAGGCGGGCACGATGGGCACCAGTGATCGACCGACGGGGGAGCCTCATGGAATCGAATCGAGCGGTGGCGGCGGTAACGGTCTTCGGCGCGTACGGGCACACCGGACGCTTCGTCGTCGCCGAGCTGCTGGACCGGGGGCTGACCCCGGTCCTGTCCGGCCGCGACGCCGGCAAACTCCGCGCGCTGGCCTCGGAGTTCCCCGGACTCGACGTCCGTCCGGCGTCGGCCGACGACCCGGACGCGCTCGACCGCGCACTGGCCGGCGCCGCCGCCGTGATCAACTGCGCCGGCCCCTTCGCGGAGACCGCCGCACCCGTCATCGAGGCGGCGCTGCGCGCACGGATCGCCTATCTCGATGTCGCGGGCGAGGTGGAGGCCGTCGCCGACACCTTCGCCGGCTTCGCGGACCGGGCCCGCGAGGCCGGGGTCGTGGTCGTGCCCGCGATGGCGTTCTTCGGGGGCCTCGGCGACCTGCTCGCCACCGCCGCACTGGGCGAGGCCACCGCGGCCGACGGGATCGACATCGCGTTCGCCCTCAGCAGCTGGCAGCCCACGGGCGGGACCCGCGGGTCCGGCCGGGTATCGCGGAGCAGGCGCGAGGGCCGCCGGCTCGTCTACGCGAACGGCCGGCTGGAGCTCCGTACCGACGCCGCGCCCACCGGGCAGTGGTCCTTCCCCGCTCCGGTCGGGGACCAGGACGTGATCGGAGAGTTCACCACCACGGACAGCGTGACCCTCGCACACCACCTGTCCGCCCCGGACATCCGGACCTTCATGACGACCGAGGCGGTCAAGGACGTCCTGGCCCCGGACACGGCAGCGCCGGAGCCGGTCGACGAGCGGGGCCGGTCCGCGCAGACCTTCCTCGTCGACGTCACCGTCCGCACGGGCTCCACCCGGCGCCGCGCGGTGGCCCGCGGGCAGGACATCTACGCCGTCACCGCGCCCCTCGTCGTCGAAGCGGTCGTCCGGATCCTCGACGGACGGGTCAGGACCGCCGGCCTCGTCGCCGCACCCGGCGAGATCTTCGACGCGCACGCCTTCCTGACCGCGCTGGCCCCGCAGCACATCTCGTACGAGCTGGGCGAGGCCGAGCCGCGCGGCTGACCGGCGCTCCGGCCCGCTCCCCGCCCCTGCCCCCCGCCCTCAGGCGGAGGTCCGGCCCCGGCTCGGCCGGCCGTTCGTGGGCGGGTATCCGGGCTTCGCCGGCGTCGAAGCCGACGGCCGTACGGGCCGGGGGACCGGCAGCGGCGGCAGAGAAGGCTCGTACAGCCAGGCCGAGAACACCTCGTCCACCGGCTCGGCCGCGTACCGGGCCACGTGCGTGGTGAAGGCGGCGGTGCTCACCACGCCGTGGCGGTGCACGGTGGTCCAGTCGCGCAGCATGCGGAAGAACGCGCCG
This sequence comes from Streptomyces sp. NPDC059355, assembly GCF_042752335.1. NCBI lineage: Bacteria > Bacillati > Actinomycetota > Actinomycetes > Kitasatosporales > Streptomycetaceae > Streptomyces > Streptomyces sp. NPDC059355. The sequence goes on from NZ_JBHYXN010000023.1 coordinate 3,809, forward strand.
TCGCCCAGGGCGCAGCGGATCGCGTGCACCGCGAGCCCCCCGCGCTGGTACAGGCGGTCGTCGAACATCAGCTTGCGGCCCGGGTCGACCAGCCGCAGGTCCTGCGGCTGCGAGGCCAGCAGCCGGTGCGCGGCGGCCGCCTGCTCGTGCGCGGTGCGGCCGCCGGAGCGCTCCGACCACAGCCACTCGGCGTACTTCGCGAAGCCCTCGTTGAGCCAGATGTGCCGCCAGTCGGCGATGGTCACGCTGTTGCCGAACCACTGGTGCGCGAGCTCGTGGGCGACGAGCCGCTCCGACCCGCGGGCGCCGTCGACGTGGTTGGCGCCGAACAGGGAGAGGCCCTGGGCCTCCACCGGGACGTCCAGTTCCTCGTCGGCGACGACCACCGCGTACTCCGCGAAGGGATAGGGCCCGAACAGGTCCTCGAACAACTGCATCATGGCGGGCTGCCGGGCGAAGTCGCGGGAGAACTGCGGCAGCAGGTGCGCCGGTACGTGGGCGCTCATCGGCACGCCGCCGAGCCCGGGGTCACCGAGCAGCACCGTCTGGTACACGCCGATGGCCAGGCCGACCAGGTAGCTGGAGGTCGGCGCGGGCTGCTCGTACACCCAGGTCGTCGTGGAAGCCCTGGTCGTCCGGGTGAGCAGCCGCCCGCCCGCCACCACCGTGTACGAGGACGGGGTGTTGATCGAGATCTGGTACGAGGCCTTGTCGGCGGGCCGGTCGTTGCACGGGTACCAGGAGGGCGCGCCGACCGGCTGGCTGGCCACCAGCGCTCCGTCGGTCAGTTCCTCCCAGCCGAGCCCGCCCCAGGGGCTGCGGACCGGCTTGGGGTTGCCCGCCCAGTGCACCTCCACCGTGAAGGCCGAGCCGGCGGGCAGCGGCTTGGCCGGGCGGATGCGGAGCTTGCCGCCCCGGTGGGTGTAGTGCGGGACCCGGCCGTTCACCATGACCCGGCCTATTTTGAACTCGGCCAGGTTCAGGTGGAACTCGGTGAGCGGCGCCCGCCCGGCGATCGCGCTGATCCGGGCGGTACCGGCCAGCCGGTTGGGGCCGGGCCGGTACTCCAGAGCGAGTTCGTACCGGTGCACGCGGTAACGGGAGTCTCCGTTGTCGGGGAAGTACGGGTCCGATGCCGCTGTTCTCTGGCCGTTCATAACCGCTTCCGCTCCCTGCGCTGTGCCCGGACCCTTGTCAGGTCCGCCATGCCTCGATCGGGTTGCCCAGCCAACGGGTGTCGGCGGGGACGGATTCCCCGGCCATCACGAGAGAGGCGGGACCCAGCGTGCTGTGGGCCCCGACCGAACTTCCGGGCAGGACGATGCCGCCCGGGCCCAGCGTGGCGCCCTCGCGGAGGACCACAGTATCCGTCCTCAAGATCCGGTCGTGGAAGAGGTGAGTCTGCAACACGCATCCGCGGTTCACGGTGACCCCGTCACCCAGCTCCACCAGGTCCGACTCGGGCAGCCAGTAGCTCTCGCACCACACGCCCCGGCCGATCCGGGCCCCCAGTCCGCGCAGCCACAGGTTCAGCAGCGGGGTACCGGGCACCGATCCGGCCAGCCACGGCACGGCCAGTACCTCGACGAAGGTGTCGGCCAGCTCGTTGCGCCACACGAAACCGCTCCACAGCGGGTGCTCTCCCGCCCGGTGCCGGCCCACCAGCAGCCACTTCGCGACCACCGAGACCGCGCCCGCGGCCGCCCCGGCGGCGAGCAGGACCACCCCCGAGAGCAGCGCGGTGCCCCAGACCCCCGGGCCCGCGCTCGCCGTGGCCAGCGCGCACAGCGCCGCCACCACCAGTACGGCCAGCGCGGCCGAGCAGAAGACCGGCAGGAGCCGGCACAGCTCCACGAGGCCGCGCGCCCACAGCAGGTGCGCGGGCGGATCGTACGTCCGGCTCTGGTCGGAGGTCTCGGTGGAGCGGGGCAGCTTCACCGGCGGCAGGCCCAGGTAGGAGCTGCCCTTCTTGGCCTTCTTCGGGGTCGCCGAGAGGACGCCGACCAGCCCGCCGTCCGGCACGCTGCGGCCGGGCGCGGTCATGCCCGAGTTGCCGAGGAACGCCCGGCGGCCGATCTCGGACTGCCCGATGCGCATCCAGCCGCCGCCCAGCTCGTACGGGGCGGTCAGAGTGTCGTCGGCGAGGAACGCGCCCTCGCCGACGGTGGTCAGGCTCGGCAGCGCGAGCACGGTGGAGACCTCCGCGCCCCGGCCGATCTTCATGCCGAGCAGCCGCAGCCACACCGGGGTGATCAGCCCGGCGTACAGCGGGAAGAGCGTCTCGCGCGACAGGTCCATCAGCTGGGTGACCGTCCAGGCCTGCCAGCCGACCCGGCTGTGCGTCGGATGGATTCCCGTGCGCAGGCCCAGGCTGAGCAGCCGTACGGAGACCAGCAGCAGCGCCGCGTACGTGAACCCGTACGCGAGGGCCCCCGGCACCACGGCGAGCAGGGCCCCGCGCAGCGCCTCGGCCGATCCGGCGCCGGCGGGCACGAACCGGCTCAGCACGAGCAGGGCGGGCACGGTGGCGAGCACCGGCAGCGCGCCCAGGCCCATGCCGGCCGCGCTGTAAGCGGCCCGCCAGAACAGCCCGCGCGGCGGGCGCTGCTCGGGCCAGGTGTGCTTGGCCTTGCCGAGCTTGACGGCCGGGGCGCCGGCCCAGCGCTGGCCGGTGGGGACCGTCCCGACCACGGCCGAGCCGGGGGCCACCTCGGCCCGCTTGCCCACCCGCGCACCGGGGAACAGCATGCTGCGGGTGCCGACCACCGCGCCCGCGCCGACCTTGACCGGGCCGATCACGAGCCGGTCGCCGTCCAGCCAGTGCCCGCAGAGGTCCACCTCGGACTCCACGGCGCAGCCGCGGCCCAGCTTGAGCATGCCCGTCACCGGAGGCAGCGAGTGCAGGTCCACCTCGGGGCCGACCTTGGCACCGAGAGCCCGCGCGTACCGCTCCAGCCAGGAACCGGTGAGCGAGGTCGCGCCGACGTACTCGGCCAGCCGCTCGGCCGTCCACAGCCGCAGGTGCACGCTTCCGCCGCGCGGGTGGCGTCCCGCCTTCACCCCGCGCAGCAGCAGACGCGCGCCGCCGGCCGCGATCGCGAGGCGGCCGGGCGGGCTGAAGAACAGCGCCGCGGCGGGGACGACGGCCCACCACGAGGCGGTCGGCGCCCACGGATAGGCGCCGAACCAGTGCAGCGCGTTGCCGAGCGCCAGCAGGGCCACGCTCCAGCGTAGACCCACCAGGGTGAACAGCGGGAGCAGCAGGAGCGACTGCACCAGCTTGGCCCGCAGCGGCACGGGCGCCACGACACGGGAGGCGTCGTCGTCCCGTACGGACTTCTCCAGCCGCCGGGCCAGCTTGCGCAGGACGGGCTGCTGGTAGATGTCGAGGACGGCCGCGCGCGGGTAGCGGGTGCGCAGACGGGTGGTGAGCTGGGCGGCGGCCAGACTGTTGCCGCCGATCGCGAAGAAGTCGTCGGCGGCGCCGCCGACGGCCACCCCGAGGGTCTCGGTCCACTGCTCGGCGAGCCAGGCCTCGGTGCCATACAGCTGTTCGGTGGGGCCGGTGTTCTCCAGCTCGGGCAGCGGCCAGGGCAGCGCGTCGCGGTCCACCTTGCCGGAGGTGCGGGTCGGCAGCTCGTCGACCGGCGCGAGCAGCGGTACGAGGGCCGCCGGCAGCTCGGCGCGCAGGCGCTCCACCGCCGCCGCGTGGTCCCAGCCCTCCTGGGCGACCAGGTAGCCCACGAGCAGCTGGTTGCCGCTGCGCGCCGTGCGGACGGCCGCGGCCGCGCCGGCGACGCCGGGCAGGGCCTGGAGCGCCGCGTCCACCTCGCCCAGCTCGATCCGGCGGCCGCCGAGCTTGATCTGCTCGTCGCCGCGGCCGAGGAAGATCAGGCCTTCGGGTTCCGCGCGGACGAGGTCGCCGCTGCGGTAGGCGCGCTCCCAGCCGAGGGACTCCAGCGGGGCGTACTTCTCGGCGTCCTTCTCGGCGTCGAGGTAGCGGGCCAGGCCGACGCCGCCGATCACGAGCTGGCCGCTGCCGCCCATGGGGACCGGTTCGCCGGACTCGTCGACCACGGCCAGCTCCCAGCCGTTCAGCGGGAGGCCGATCCGGATCGGCTCCTCGCCGGTCAGGAGCGAGGCGCAGGCGACGACGGTGGCCTCGGTGGGCCCGTACGTGTTCCAGACCTCGCGGCCCTCGGTGACCAGGCGCTGGGTCAGCTCGGGCGGGCAGGCCTCGCCGCCGAAGATCAGCAGCCGGACCTCGTCGAGGGTCTCCGGCTCCCAGAGCGCGGCCAGGGTCGGCACCGTGGACACCACGGTGATCTCCTGCTCCACCAGCCAGGGGCCGAGGTCGGCGCCGCTGCGGACCTGGGCGCGGGGGACCGGCACGAGGCAGGCGCCGTGGCGCCAGGCCAGCCACATCTCCTCGCAGGAGGCGTCGAAGGCGACGGACAGGCCGGCCATGACCCGGTCGCCGGGGCCGACGGGCTCCTCGGCGAGGAACAGTGCGGCCTCGGCGTCCACGAACGCGGCGGCGCTGCGGTGGCTGACGGCGACGCCCTTGGGCTTGCCGGTGGAGCCGGAGGTGAAGATGATCCACGCGTCGTGCTCGGGCCCTGGGCGTGCGGCGGACACGGGAACGTCCGGCAGGCCGGTGACCTCGATGCGCTGTCCGCCGCCCAGCACGGCCCGTACGCCTGCCTCGCCGAAGACCAGCTCGGCCCGCTCGTCGGGGTCCTCGGCGTCGACGGGCACGTAGGCGGCACCCGCGGCGAGTACGGCGAGAATGGCCACATACAGTTCATTGGTCCCGGACGGCACGCGGACGCCCACCCGGTCGCCGAGACCCACACCGGCCTCCGCGAGCGCGCGCCGACGGCGTTCGACCTCGGCGGCCAGCGCCCGGTAGGTCAGCTGGGCGGAGCCGTCGTCGAGGGCGGGCTCGTCGGGGTACGCCCGTACGGAGGCCTCGAAGACGTCGACGAGGGTGCGCGTGGGGGCGGCGGGCCCGGCGGAGAACCGGGCGGACTTGCCGGACTCCTCGTGCGCGTCCTGGTCGTCGAGCAAGGTCAGGTCACCGTGCTCAGGTGTGGCTGCCATCGGCCCTCACGTCTCGCTCCCGGGGGGACATCCGGGTCGCCGGCGGAGCCCAGGTCTGCCCGGGTTGTTCCGGTCCGGCGTCGAACAACCGGCCATTCTACTGCGGCATCAAGAGTTTTCCCGCTGAAGGCTTGGCCCGTGGCGGAGAAGGAGCGGTCCGGCCGGGCCCTCTGATCATTGCATTCCGTGCCGGAGGGCGCCGATGTGGCCGTCGGGGCGGATGAGCAGCGCTCCGTGCGGGCCGAGGCCGCAGAGGTCGGCGTGCTCCGCGGGCAGGGGCTCGATGCGCAGCGGCCACGGCGCGGCGGTCTCGTGCTTCCAGCGGGCGGGGTCCGGCGTCAGCAGGGTGAACCATTCGCCGCAGGCGTCGAGCGTGGAGCGGCCGTCCGCGAGCCAGAGGTGCGGCATGCGATGGCCGGGCCGTGGGGTGGGGACGTAATCGGTGTCCGCATCCGCATCCGCATCCGCATCCGTGTCCGTGTCGGTACTGCAATCGCCGTCGAGGACGGCGGCGGAGCGGTAGGCGGTGCCGAGTACGAGGCCCAGTTGCGCGAAGTACCGCTCCGACCAGGGAAGTTCGATCCGGCTCTGTGCCGGTGCGCCGCCGCGGAGCTGGTCGCGGCGCCGTTCCTGGACCTGAACCATGAGCTGGGCGTTGGCCACCGCCTGGCGCAGCGTCCGGTGGGCTACGGGCACCCGTTCGGCCGCGTACGTGTCCAGGAGGCCCGGCCCGGCCCACCCGCGCAGTACGCCCGCCAGCTTCCAGCAGAGATTGTGAGCGTCGGCGATTCCGGTGTTCATGCCCAGGCCGCCGATCGGCGGGATCGCGTGTGCGGCGTCGCCGGCCAGCAGGATCCGGCCGTGCCGGAAGCGCTCGGCGACGAAGGCGTGCATCACCCAGTGCTGTACCCGCCGTACGTCGGCCCGTACGTCCGCGCCGGGGCCGAGAGCGTGCGTGACGAGGCCGGACCAGTCGGTGCGGGGGCCGTCCCCCGGTGTGGGACCGAACCAGAGCCAGCCCCCTTCGGGGTGGACCGGCCCGAACAGTCCGTGAGCGGTGAAGTAGACCCCTGCGGGCTGACGGGCGCTCCAGCGCCCGAGGTCGGCGTCGAAGACGACCGTGGTGAAATCGCCCATCGCGCCGGGGCCGGTGGTGTCGATGCCGAGGCGCTCCCGGACGGTGGAATGCGCGCCGTCGGCGGCGATCACGTAGCGGGCCCGGACGCGCGTCCGCGCACCGCTTCGGCGGTCGAGGAGCACGCCCACGACTCCGTCGGGTTCCTCGGCCAGGCCGGTGAGCTCCACCCCGAACCGCAACGGCGTGTCGGCGGCGCGGAGGAGGGCGGGTTCGAGGCGGTCCTGCGAGGTGAGCACGCCGGTCTCGGGGCTCTCGGGTACCGGCGCTTCGACGCCGACCATCGCCGCCGAGGCGAAGTCCTGGTCGTAGAGATTGTCGCGGAAGCGGGCGCGGCCGTACTCGGGCGCGAACGCGGCGGCCGTGATCCGGGCGGCCAGCCCCAGTTGGCGGAAGATCTCCATCGAGCGCACGTTGACCAGCCGGGACCGCGGGAACGGCGAAAGCCCGACGTGCTTCTCGACCAGGAGCGTCGACACGCCCCAGCGGGCCAGCAGCGCCCGGGCGGTGAGCCCGACCGGCCCGCCCCCGACGATCAGCACCGCGACCTCGGCATCTGCTCCGGACAAGCCTCGCTCCTCACGCTCACCGCGGGTGGGTCGACCGCCGAGTCCACAGTAGGGCGCCGGGGCCCCACGGCCCGGGCGGCATGCGGAAAACCGGTTGAACGTACACCGGGTGGGCCCGGAAGCTGACGCGATGATTTCCGATCTGTCCCCCGGCGGCCTGAGCTGGGACGAGGTGGATCCCGCTCGTCATCCCTTCGACAGCGGGACGGCAGCGCAGGTGGTCCGCTCGCTCGGACCGGCCCTTCGCGTGCCACGCCGCCCCGACGTCCTTTTCGCGAACCCGGAGATGCGCGCGTGGAGCCGGGCCGAGGCCAGGTCCTGGGCCGATGCCATGTCGCACGCCCTCGTGGAGCGGTACGGCCGCTGGGCCGTGGGCTGGCGCTGGGCGCACGACGAAGGGGACTTCGACGGGGGGCCGGTCGGACACTGGTGCTGTCCTCAGCACTCGATCACCACTCCCGAGGAGACGCTCGACCGCGTCGTCGCGGCGCTGTGCGAGTGGCGAGAGTGGGTGGAGAGCCTCGCGGGATGGTTCGAGGCGTACCCGCTGGAGATGGCCGAGGTCGAGGAGCAGCGGATCCTGTGGGACCGCGCCGCTCGCAACGTCATCCTGCAGGTGACCGACCGCACCGGCTGCGGCAGCGGCTGGTACGGGCATTGCCACCAAGTGCTCACCTGGTTCCTCAGCCATGGGGGAGTCTCCCCGGACGTCGCGCGCGATCTGGTCGCCGCGGCGATCGGCGGGCGGTTCCGGAGCTGGACCGGCCCCGACCCGGTGCTGGTCGACGAAGTCGCGGAGCGGCTCGCACTGTCGCTGCGGCCGCGCGACGCCCGCGTACGGTCCGCCGGGCCCGCGCCGGACCACTTGGAGCGCTGGCTGGTGGTACGGGAGGCCGTGCCGTGGCCGGACGGCCGGGACGGCGGGGCGGAGGCACCGGTGACCCCGTCGTGCGACGGCGCGGAGCAGGACATCCGGCTTTTCGACGGCGCCGTGGACCCCGCCCGGGCCGAGGGTCTGCTCGCCGCCCTGGAGCTGGCGCGGGCCGATGCAGAGCGGGGCGCCCCGCTCGACTTCGACCTGCTCGGCGGCTGGCAGCAGTACGTCCTCGGCACGCCGCTGCCGCCGCGGTTCCGCACCCTGCCGGCCTTCGCCAAGGGTGGCCGGGAACGCTACGGGATCAGCCCGGACACCCGTGCCCGCCTCGATGCGTGCCTCGCGGAGAGCGCGAAGGCGGACACGCGGCCCGGGCGACCGCTCCCGCTCACCGCCCGCGCCGCGCGCGCCTACCTCGACGTCTGCTTCTTCCACCCGTTCGACGACGGAAACGCCCGATCCGCCTTCCTCGCCCTGGTGTTCGTCCTGGCCCGCGAAGGCGTCGCACTCGACGGGGTCGGCCTCATCCGCCGCATCACCTGCCGGGCCGACGACCCCCAGGACGCGGTGTCCCTCGCCCGGTCCATCGGCTTCCACCTCGAAGACACCCGCCGCGCGGCCGCCTCCCGCACCTCCTGACCGGCCGGGCTCAGGCTCCAGCCCGGACCCGGACCCGGACCCGAGACCTGAGCGCCGCCTGCCCGCTACAGCTCGTCGAGCCGGAGGAACGTGAGGGCCCGGCGGGTGAGGGCGAGGAGGTCCTCGGGTTCGTCCTGGGCGGCCCAGTGCTCCACGGCCGCGGTGAACGCGTCGAGCACGGCGCCCGCCAACAGCCGTACCTCCAGGCTGCCGGCCGGTCTGCCGGTCCGGGCGGCGAGCACCGGCAGCAGCCGCTCCCGCATCTCCTGTACGGCCGCCAGCCAGCGCGACCGGAGCGCCGGGACACCGCCCATGAGGCGGACCAGGGCGCGGCCGGGCTCCGCGTCCGCGAGTCGCCGCTCGGACATCGGCGTCGTGAACACCCCCTCCACGGCGGCGATCAGCGGTTCGTCGGCCGGCTGCGCCGCCAGGGCGTCGACCAGCTGGCCGACGCCGGACGTGACGAGGGGGGTGAGCGCGTCCTCCTTTGAGGAGCAGTAGCGGTAGAAAGTGCGCAGTGAGACGCCGGCCGCCGCCGCGATGTCCTCGACCGTCGTCGCCTCGTACCCGCGCTCGGCGAAGAGCGCCGCCGCGGTCTCCGCGATCTCGACGCGGGTCTCCCGCCGCCGACGCTCGGTCAGAGGCGGCCGGCCTCGTTCTGCCGCCATCCCGCCGTCCCCCTCCTCATCCGAGCCGGTCCCGCCTGTTCACAGGCGTGCGTTCGTAGGGGCCCATGCTGCCTGGCCGGGGCCGCGCGGCCAACTGCGGCATCCAGTGCGGCACGAACTCGCCACTTGGCACGACGTGCCAATAAATGTACGTTGATCACATCGCGCACGTCGCGGCTCCCCGGCTCCCCGGATCACGCAACGCGGACGAGCGATACGAGCCAAGGAGAGTGCCCATGCCCCCTGCCCGGCCCCGCACCTACCTCGTCACCGGAGCCGCCTCCGGCATCGGCGAAGCCACCACCGCCCGCCTCCGCGCCCAGGGCCACACCGTGCTCGGCGCCGACCTCGCCGGCTCGGACATCGACGCGGACCTGTCCACGCCCGAGGGGCGTACACGGCTCGTGGACCGGGCCCGGGAGCTGAGCGGCGGCCGCCTCGACGCCGTCATCGCCTCTGCCGGTCTCCACCTCTACGACCCGCGGACCGTCCAGGTCAACTACTTCGGCGCGGTCGCCACGTTGGAGGGGCTGCGCCCCCTGCTCGCCGCCGGCGGCGACCCGCGCGCCGTCGTCGTCTCGTCGCTCACCGCGATCCACCCCCACGACCCGGCCATCGCCGACGCCGCGCTCGCCGGCGACGAGAGCGCCGCCATCGCCGCCGCGGAAGCCGCCGTTCAGCGCGGCGAGGGCCACGCCGTCTACGGCTCCTCCAAGAACGCCCTCGCCCGCTGGGTCCGCCGCACCGCCGCCACCGCCGCATGGGCGGGCGCCGGCATCCCGCTCAACGCCGTCGCCCCCGGTACCGTCCTCACCCCCATGACCGAGCCCATGCTCGCCACGCCGGGCGTACGGGAGGCCGTCGACTCGGTCATTCCGATGCCCCTGAACGGCCACGCCGCCGCCGAACAGGTCGCCCCGCTCCTCGACTTCCTGACCTCGCCCGAGAACACCCACGTGACCGGTCAGATCGTCTTCATCGACGGCGGCGCCGACGCCACGCTGCGGGGCGAGGGGGCATGGTGACCCGTATGCTGCCGCCCTCCGCCATCGAGGACGGCGCCGGCCCCGAAATCCCGGGACCTCGCACCCGAGCGCAGCGGCTCCCCGGGGGAAAATGACGCGCACCGGGTGATCGGCTCGGGAAACACTGTCCGCATGAGCTTCGAAACCGTTCGGACGCCGCAGGACCGCGCCCTCCGCCATGTCGCGGAGTTGTCGTCGGGCCCTCCGGTCGATCCGGAGCTGAGGGTGACCCTCAACTTCCACCCCGACCGTGTGGCACACGGCCGGGCGATGCTTGCCTCTCTGGTCGACGACGCCGTCTACCACTCGCAGTTCGTCACCGGAACGAGCAACGGAGGGCTCACGGCTCATCCCGGCGGAGACCGGTGGCGCTGGGAGAGCAGGATCTTCAACGGAGCCTACGACGAGGCGCCGGCTCAAGACCGTCCCGCCTACGGGGCGTTGAACTTCCGCGACGAGGCGGTCGGGGCGGCTCCGCGTTTCGGTTCGGCCCATTTCCGGCTCACTGCCGAAACACTGAACCGGACCACGTTCTGCTACCCCGACAGCTTCCTCGAACCGTCGGACTTCGGAGTCGCCGACCGCATGCGGCTGATCGAGCTCGCCCGGGCCGACGACCAGGACGCACTCGACGGCTACATCGAGGCGCAGGTCCACGGGCAGGTCCGGCTGGACCGCGACGTGGAGGCGTTGGTCCTGGACCCCTCTTTCCAGGACACTCCCGTCGAGGAGGCCGCCCGGCGTCTCGGCTGCCCCCTGGAATGGCACGCCGGCTTCCGGCTCACGGTGGACGAACTCGCCCGCCACCCCGGCTATCGCGGCCGGGAGTACGTCGAGTTGGGCACGCGGATCGCGCTCGACGGTGTCCTCGACCCCCGCATCCTCGGTGACGCCGCTCGGGAGGGCGACCACGACCCGCAAGCCATCAAGAGGGTGTGGCACTGCCTCGCGCGTTTCGGAGCGCCCCGGGGCCGATAGGGGGTGTCTCGGGCCCGCCGCGGGCCCGTGGCTGCCGCTCACGTGGCCCGGGCATAGCGGACGTTTCCGCTCCAGATGCGCTCGAGCCGTACGCGCGTGCCCGGCCGCGGGGCGTGCCAGATCTTGTCGTGACCGGCGTAGATTCCCACATGTCCTATGGTCGCACCCGCGGGGAAGAATACGAGATCGCCCGGTACGCGCTGAACCCGGCCGATGTGACGGGTGTGTTCGTACTGCTCGTCAGCGGTGCGGGGAAGCACCCGGCCGGCCTTTCGGAAGGCGTAGAGCGTGAGGCCCGAGCAATCGAATTCCCGCGGCCCCGCCGCTCCGTACACGTAGGGTGCCCCCCGCTTGGATGCGGCGATTTCGACGGCCTTGGCGCCGTACGGTGAGGCCGCCTGGGCCTCGGCCGCGGGGCCGGTGAAGCTGGCCAGGGAGATTATGACGGAAAACGTGAGAACTGAGGCGATACGGCGGGTCGTCAAGCGGTCGATGGAGCGTTTTCGGTTGTCCGTGCTGATACGGCTCAATCGTGATACCTCCGCATTGCGTTGCTGAAACAGTCCCGGTTGAGGCTGCGTCGGTGACATTGCGTATTGGCTCTCGACGGCGGACCAGTTTTGTCCGATCGGCGCGAAATTGCCGTCATCGGACACGGCTTTAAGGATCTCGGTTAAGTAAAATCGTCCGTGTTCATACTCATTGATTATTTTCCGGAACGGCGGGCGGGCGAGTACTCCATACGGGTTCAGCGCGAGCCGGTGAATTGCCAGGACCGGATGTCGCGGTAATGGATCGGGCCGGGGCCGCGGCCTATGTTGCTGCCGACCAGGTGGAGGCGTTCGGCAGGCCAGGTGAGGCCGGCGAACCCGGTGAGCGTGGCGGCGACCTCCGACGTGCTGGACGGGTCGCTGCGGCGGGCGCGGGCCAACGTCAAGTGCGGTCGCAGCGGCCGGTCTTCGAAGGGGATGCCGCATTCCCTGACGACGGTGCGGACCTGCGAAGTGAGCAGGTGCAGCCCGTCGATCTCCCCGTCGATCCCGCTCCACAGGACCCGTTGGTCGAAGTGGCCGCTGCCGCGCAGTGCCAGTTCCAGCGGCCGGTGGGCCGCGGCGAGGGCGGCGAGCGGCGGCTGCAGGAGCGGGACCGCGGCGACCGGCAGTTCGCCGAGGAAGGCCAGGGTGATGTGCCAGTCCTCGATGCGGTTCCAGCGCATGCCGGGGTACGCGCGGTAGGCGGGCCGCAGTTCCCCCGCCAGTTCCTCCTTGGCCTCGTCGGGCGGGGCGAGGGCGATGAACACGCGGACGGTCGGGGCCGGGGACGGGGGCTGGATCTGATCGTTCACGAGGGACTTCGTACCGTACCCCGGCGATCCAGTCATCTTCCGCCCCCCGACCCCGCGTGCGGCGGGGCATGATGAACGCCGTGCCCGATGCCACGCCTGATCCCGTACCGCAGCCCCCGGCTGATCCCGCCTCCGCCATCCGCGCGTACTTGAACGGCGCCGCTGCCGCCTTCGACGAGGAACCGGACCACGGCCTGCGCCGGGAGCGCACGCGGGCGGGGTGGGCGCGGCTCCTGTCGTCCTGGCTGCCCCGCGCGCCGGCCGACGTGCTCGATGTCGGCTGCGGTACCGGGTCCCTGTCGCTGCTGCTCGCCGAAGCCGGCCATCGCGTCACCAGCGTGGACCTGGCGCCGCGGATGGTGGAGCAGGCCGAGGCCAAGTTCGCGGCCGCGGGTCGCGCGGCGCGGTTCCTGGTCGGCGACGCCGCCGCCCCGCCGACCGGGCAGGAGCGGTACGACGTCGTACTCTCCCGCCACCTGCTGTGGACCCTGCCCGACCCCGAGGCCTCGCTGCGCGCGTGGGTCGCCAGGCTGCGGCCGGGCGGCCGGCTGGTGCTGGTCGAGGGCCGCTGGCGGGAGGCCGGACAGGCCGGCACGCCGTACGTGGCCGGAGCCGGGTCCCTGCCGTGGGACGGCGGCGTCACCGCCGCGGACCTGACCGCCGCCGTCCGTCCCCTCGCCACCCGCCTGCACGTCGAACCACTCAGCGGTGACGCCGAGTTGTGGGGCGGACCCGTTGCCGACGAGAGGTACGCGCTGATCGCCCACGTCTGATGCGGCGGCTGCGCGGTCCTGCCCCGGCCCCGCGCTGCGGCCCGTCCGATCCGGCGCGGTCAGTGGTGTGCGGTCAAGCGCTTCGTGAGCGTGCCTCCGACGACGATCAGGGCCACGCCCAGCCACCACACGTTGCCGTCGAAGATGAGGACGGCGATCCCGATCGGCACCAGCAGCCCGGCCAGGGGTACGAACAGCCCGGAGAGGCGCGGCGGCTCCGGGCCGGGCTCGCCCGCCTCGCGCAGGGCCCGGGCGCGTGCGACGTCCGGGTACCAGGCGGTGAAGCGCAGGGCCGCCACGATGGCCAGGATCTGGATGATCCATCCGGTCCAGATGTTGTTCGGGTTGTGCAGCACCAGGTCGCCGTACGCGCCCGCGAGGGCGGCGACCAGGAACGCCAGCCCCCACACCCCGGTGATGACGTAGTTCGTCCGGAGGAACGTGGGCCTGTGCCAGTACGCCGGATCGACCTGCTCCCGCGCGTACTGCAGGGTGAACGGCATGCGGAACGCCATGGAGCCGAAGGCGATCAGGAAGAGGGTGATGTTGGACACCTCACCTGCGTACGTCTCCAGCCACCGGCGCGTGTCGTCGTTCGCGAGGATGCCGATGACGGCGAGGATCGCGAAGAAGACCAGGTCGGCGATTTCCAGCAGCTTCCACGAGCTGCCCCGGTTGATGATCCGGCCGGCCGCGACCAGCACGATCGTCGTCGCCAGGGCGAGCAGGACCGCGATCTCGAACCTGCCCGGTCCGACCAGCAGCGAGAAGATGATCCACGGGGCCATGCCGATGACGGGATTCTCGAGGAATCCCGCGATGCCACCGCGGGCCGTGGCGGGCCCTTCGGTCTTCACCTTCCCAGGGTGCGCCGGCGCAGGGGGCAGGGCCATTCGGGAAGTGGCGGGCCCACCCGAGGGCTCGGGGCTTCGGTGATCCCGCCCGGCCTCCCGGTCGGACCCGCCTTCCGACAGTCGATCGCCAGTACCACCTCAGCGCGGGGGGAGCCGGGTCCTCACGTGCTGCTCGTCATGCGGGCGAAGACGACCACGTTCTTGTCGTAGTAGTGCTTCTTCGCGTCGAAGTCGCCGCCGCAGGTGACCAGGCGCAGGCCCGCGTAGTCGAGGTTCTTGTACACCTCGAGGGTGGGGAAATCGGCCTTCGGGTACTCCGCGACGCGCTCCACCGTGAACGTGGCCGTCTTGTCGTCCCGCCGGGTCACCTTGATGGTGTCACCGGCCTTCATCGTCTTCAGCTTCTCGAAGACGGCCGACGCGCCGTTCCACGTGACATGGCCGGCGATCACGGCCGGGCCCTGGGAGCCGGGTGTCGGGCCCGGCTCGTACCAGCCCGCGAGGCCGGGGTTCTTCGGGGTCTCCATGCTGCCGTCCGTGTTCTGGTGCAGCGTCTCCAGGGTGCTGGACAGGCCCAGGGAGGGGATGGCGATCTTCTGCGGCTCCGACCGGGCCAGGACGGGCTGGGCCGGCGCCCCGGCCTTCGGCGACGCCTGGTGGCCGCCCGCGGAAGGCTCCGCGGTGGGAACGCTTCCGGCGGCCTTGCCCGCCGGGGCGGGGGGCGCTGCCGGGCCCTGCCCCCCGCACCCTGCGAGGAGCAGCGTGGCGCAGGCGAGGGCGGCGGAGCCCAGGGCGCGGCGCACGGTCCGCGGGGAGGTCATCCGGCTGGGAATGATGCGGCTGGGAATCATGCGGCGGCACCCTCAGTCTCCGTACGGACCCGGGCGGCCGCGATCCGCCGCCGCGCGAGGAGCGCGACGCCGGCCGCCGCCGCGGATACGGCGATTGCCGCCCCGGCCGGCATCGTCGCGCTCTCCGGCGCGCCGCCGCCCGTCTCGATGCCGCCGACCGGAAGGGAACCCACCGAAGCGCCCATGACCATGCCGCAGTTGGTCGGAGCCGTCGCCTCCTGGGGCAGCTTCGGGTCGAGCTCGCTCTTGCCGGCCCCCTGGACGTCGTACGTGCCGTTGTGGTTGCGGTCTATGCCGTGCTGCACGATGTGCAGGTCCTTGATGTGGTCGACCACGTCCTGCGAGACGGTGATCGTCCGCTTGTACGAGAGCTTGCCCTGCTTGTCGGCGACGGGCATCTGGTCCACGGCGAGACCGCTGGCCGCCTTGGTGTCCCCGGACGTCGTGAGCGAGATGTTGATGTCGCCGTAGTCGACGGTGGCCTCGGTGTTGCTGAGGACCCCGTCGCGGTTGGTGTCGTCACTGGCGTCCGGGCACTGGAAGTCGTGCCCCTTGGTCGAGCCGTGCAGGTGCTGCGCGGACGGCTGTCCGGGCACCATGCCCTCGGACTGGATCTGCACGGTCAGCTGGGTGCCCTTGATGCTCAGCATGGCCGTACCCCGGGAACCGGAGTCGTTGAGCTGCGCGAGGTCGATCTGGTACGCCTTCCCGCCCTCCGCGGCGAGAGCCGGGCAGGAAAGCCCGAGGGTCAGGAACACGGCGGCGGGCCCGGCGGCGAGTACCACGAGGCGACCAGTGCGCTTGGCAATCACATTCGCTCCTGTTCCGCGGCTCCGGGGAGGAGGGAGCCGCAGATCGTACGGGGGTGAAGCGAGCCCCGGAGAGGGTCTCGCCGCTACTTCGGAGCACCAAGGCCCTTGGATGGGTCCTTCTTCGAAAAAATCTTCCGCAGCCGGAGCGGCCCCCGCCGGGGCCACCCCCCGGGCCGAGGCGGACGGGGCGCCGGTTCGCGCCAACTAGCCTTGACCACAGGCGAGTTACTGATGTTCTGGCCTATGTTCTGTGGGGTATGCACCAGTTCACCCACGGAGGTCAGATTGCAGCACAGGCGACGCTTCCTCGCCTTTCCACGTGCCCTACGCCGCTCACACCTGCTCATGGCCTTCGGCCTCGGCTCGCTGCTGATCGGTCTGACGCCGTGGCTCGGGGTCGGCGGGCCGGCGGCGGCCGGGCGGGCACCCGGGCCGCGGCCCGCGCCCGTCCCGTTCGACCAGCAGACGGCGCAGCAGTCGCCGCACCACGGCGTCGCGCCCGCCAACGCCATGGAGCCCACGGCCCCGGTCCTCGACCGGACCGGCTGGACGGCCACCGCCGGTGACGAGGAGACCGGCGGCGAGAACGGCCGCGCGGCCAACGTGCTCGACGGCAACAACGGCACCATCTGGCACAGCAGGTGGTCCGGCACCCCCGCCCCCCTGCCCCACGCCATCACCATCGACATGCACCGCACCGCCGTCGTCTCCGCCCTGATCTACCTCCCCCGCGCCGACGGAGCCAACGGCCGCGTCGGCGAGTACAGCATCAGCGTCAGTGCGGACGGACAGGACTGGGCCACGGCGAGCCCCGTCGCCACGGGCACGCTCGCGGACGACGGCAGCGCCAAGACGCTCGGGTTCGCCCCGCAGGGGGCCCGGTTCGTACGGCTGACCGCGCTCACCGAGGCCGGCGGCCGCGGCCCCTGGACCTCAGCCGCCGAGATCAACCTGCTCGGCGACCCCGGCACCCCCGCGGCCACCGTGGACCTGCCCCGGTCCGGCTGGACGGCCACGGCCGGCGACGAGGAGACCGGCGGCGAGGACGGCCGCGCGGCCAACGTGCTCGACGGCAACGCCGGCACCATCTGGCACAGCAAGTGGTCCGGCACACCGACCCCCCTGCCGCACGCCATCACCATCGACATGCACCGCACGACGGCCGTCTCCGCCCTCGTCTACCACCCCCGCCTGGGCGGGGCCAACGGCCGGGCCGGCTCCTACACCATCACCACCAGCACCGACGGCACGGCCTTCGGCACGCCGGTCGCCGCGGGCACCTGGCGTGACGACGACACCGTCAAGACGGCCACCTTCGTCCGTACCGAGACCGCGCGCTACGTACGACTGACCGTGACCACGGAGGCCGGCGGGCGCGGCCCCTGGACATCGGCCGGCGAGATACGCCTCAGCGGACCGGCCAGCCCGGCCGTCCACGGCTCCTGGGACCGCATCACCGGCTTCCCGCTGGTGCCCGTCGCCACCGCCGCCCTCCCCGGCGACAAACTGCTCGCCTGGTCCGCGTACGCCGTCGACCGCTTCGGCGGAAGCAACGGCTACACCCAGACCGCGATCCTCGACCTGAAGACCGGCAAGGTCACCCAGCGCCGCATCGACAACACCGGACACGACATGTTCTGCCCCGGCATAGCGATGCTGGCCGACGGCCGCGTACTGGTCACCGGCGGGAGCAACGCCGAGAAGGCGAGCATCTACGACCCGGCCACGGACGAATGGTCCGCCACCGCCAGCATGAACATCGCCCGCGGCTACCAGGCCATGACCCTGCTCTCCACCGGCGAGGCCTTCGTCCTCGGCGGATCCTGGAGCGGTACCGCGAACACCGACAAGGCCGGCGAGGTCTGGTCACCGGACACCCGTACGTGGCGCAAGCTCCCCGGAGCCACCGCCGCCCCCGCGCTGACCGCCGACCCCGCCGGACCCTACCGGGCCGACAACCACATGTGGCTGTACGCCACTTCGGGTGGAAAGGTACTGCAGCTGGGCCCGAGCAAGCAGATGAACTGGATCTCCACCAGCGGCCAGGGCGGCATCACCCCCGCCGGCACCCGCGCCGACAGCCAGGACGCCATGACCGGCAACGCCGTCGCGTACGACATCGGCAAACTGCTCACCCTGGGCGGCTCGCCCGCGTACGAGAAGACCCCGGCCACGCAGCGCGCGTACACCGTGAGCATCTCGGGCGGCCAGACGGTACAGGCCGCCCGTACCGGGGACATGGAGCACGCCCGCGCCTTCGGCAACAGCGTGGTCCTGCCCGACGGCAAGGTGGCCGTCTTCGGCGGACAGGCCTATCCGGTGCCCTTCAGCGACGCCACCTCGGTGCTGGCCCCCGAACTGTGGGACCCGGCGACCGGCCGCTTCACCCCGCTCGCCACCATGGCCATCCCGCGCAACTACCACAGCGTGGCCAACCTGCTGCCGGACGGGCGGATCTTCTCGGGCGGCGGCGGCCTGTGCGGCGACTGCGCGACCAACCACGCGGACGGAGCCGTCTTCACCCCGCCGTACCTGCTGGAGGCGGACGGATCGCCGAAGCCGCGTCCCGTCATCACGGGGGGAGTGCCCTCCAGGGCGGCCCCCGGCACCACGCTCACGGTCGGCACCCAGGCTCCGGTGGCGTCGTTCGTCCTGATGCGGGCCGCGGCCGCGACCCACTCCACGGACAACGACCAGCGGCGGGTCCCGCTCGCCTCCACGGCCACGGGAACCGGCGCGTACACGGTGTCCATACCGGCGGACACGGGTGTGGTCCTGCCGGGGAACTACATGCTCTTCGCCCTCGACGCCCAAGGCGTCCCCAGCATCGCGAAGTTCGTCACCGTCTCCTGATCCCGCGAGCGGTGTCCGGCGGCCGCCGAGCCGACCGGGCACCGCTCGCGGTGCACCCCCGTCCGATAAGTTGGCCCACCGGACGGTCCGCTCGCCGCGGACCGGCACGACGTTCGTGGGGGACGGGGGAGTCCGTGGAGTCTTTGCGGCCTGGTGACCTGCCGGAGATCGGCGGGTACCGCCTGCTGGCGCGGCTAGGTGAGGGCGGAATGGGCGAGGTGTTCCTGGCCCGGACCCCGTCCGGCCGGCCGCTGGCCCTCAAGACCGTGCACCGGGAGCTGAGCCTGGAGCCGGACTTCGCCGAGCGATTCGCCCGGGAGATACGCACCAACGACCGGGTACGCAGCCCGTGGACGGTCTCGGTGGTGGACTTCAGCCCGCCCGGGGTGCTGCCGCAATGGCTGGCGACGGAGTACGTCGCCGCGCCGTCCCTCGGCGACTGGGTGCGCGCGTACGGGCCGTTGCCGGAACCGGCCGTGCGGTGCCTGGCCCGGGAGCTGTCGGCCGCGCTGGTGAGCGTACGGGCGGTGGGAGTCGTACACCGCGACATCAAGCCGGCGAACGTACTGCTCGGCCCCGAGCGGCCCTTCCTCATCGACTTCGGCATCGCCCGCGCCGTACGCGACCCCCGTCACACGCAGACGGGTGCGGTCATCGGCACTCCCGGCTTCCTCGCGCCGGAGCAGGCGACCGGTGCGGTGGCGGAGGAGCCGGCCGACGTGTTCTCGCTGGCCGCGGTCCTCGTGTACGCGGCGACCGGCCGCAGTCCGTTCCTGGCGGGCGGCGAGGAGCTGTCGCTGCCGGCCCTGCTGTACCGGATCGTCCACGACGAGCCCGTGCTGGACGGTGTGCCGCGATCCCTCCTCGCCCTGGTAGGGGAGTGCCTGGCCAAGGACCCGGCCGCTCGGCCCGCGGCCGAGGAGGTCCGGGCACGGCTCGGCGCGCCGGCGGAGGGGGACTGGAGCGCGGCGGTGCCGCAGGCCCTGGTCGCGGAGGCCGGCCGCCGGCAGACCGAGCTCCGGGGACTGCTGAGCGCATCGCACCCTCCGGCCGGCGCCCCGGCGGGGAGGGGCACGGCGCCGGTTCCCCCGCCACCGCCGTTCGCTCCGGTGCCCCCGGGGAGCGACACAGGGACGGGGACCCGATCGGGCTCCCCGCGGCGCCTGGTCATCGGCGCGGCCGCCGGCGCCGCCGCGGTCGCGGCGGCCGTCACGCTCGCGATCGTGCTGTCGAAGGGCGGTGGCGGCGGTCATGGAGGCGGGTCCGCCGCCTCGCCCCCGCCGTCCGTGTCCGCGTCTGCTTCCTCCTCGGCGTCGACCGCCGGGTCCTCGTCCGCCGGCGCGTTGCCTCAGGGCTGGGTCGGGACGTGGTCCGGCATCGGACCCGGGACTCCGAACGCGGACGGGATCACCCGGGCGAAGACGGGTGAGTTCACGGTGACGGTCACCCTGAACGCCGGGGCAGCGGGCGAGATCGTGGGCAAGCAGGTCAGCACCGTCAAGGAGGTCCGCTCCGGGCGGGACCTGGGCTGCACGGAGGCCCTCAAACTCCAGCAGATCAAGGGGAGCACGGTGGTCTTCGCGGCGGTGACCAGCCACCCGACCGACCGGGAGGCCCCGTTCGACTGCCCCCAGGGCAACCTCTACGTGCTGACCATGGAGTCCGCGGACCGGCTGACGCTCGAATCCGAAGGCGCCCAGTCGGCCGGAGCCCCGGCGGCCCTGGCCCGCAACCCCTGAATCCGGTTGCTCCGGTTGCTCCGGTCGTTCCGCCGGGCGCCTCAGGGCGCCAAGAACCCGACCAGGGCCGCCGCCACCGTCTCCGGGTCTTCCAGCTGGGGGTAGTGCCCGACGGCCGGTGGGCCGGTCAGCTCGACGACGCGGGCGTCCGGCATGCGCACCCGGATCCGGGCCAGTACGTGGGCGCCGCTGATCGGGTCGGCGGGGCCCCACACGAACAGCGTGGGCCCGGCGAAGTCCTCCAGTGCCGAGACCCACCGGACACGGTGCACACGGCGCTCGTCGATGTAGCGCAGCAGGCGCGGGGCGAGGCGGTGGCCGTCGGCGCGGGAGGCGGACACCCACAGATCGTGCAGGTCCCCGTCATGGAGAGGCCGACCCAGCACGGTGCGCAGGGTCGCCCCGAAACGGCGCTCGGTGGTGAACGGCGCCACGAGTGGGCCGAGGGGGCCGTGCAGCAGGCGCTGGATGGGCACAGGGCGGTGCAGATCGGGGTAGAGGCCGCCGTTCAGCCAGGCCATGCGGGTGATGCGGGCCGGGTCGCGGGCCAGCAGCTCCTGACCGACGCTCACCCCGTAGTCATGCGCGACCACGGCCGTGGCGCCGATTCCGCACCGCCGCCAGACCTCTTCGACGAGCGAGGCCTGGCTGAGCACCGAATAGCGGTGGCGCCGGGGCTTGTCGCTCTCCCCGAAACCGAGCAGGTCGAGCGTCGTCACCCGCAGTCCGGCCGCGGCGAGCACCGGCACCACGGCGGCCCAGTCGTGGGAGGAGGTCGGGAACCCGTGGACGAGGGTGACGGGCGGGCCCTGCGGCGGCCCGTCCTGGCGTACGAAGACGCGGTGCCCGCCGATCTGCGCCGTACTGCCGCCTTCGGTCCAACGGTGCAGCGGCGGCAGGGCGCGTTCGCCGCTCATGCGTGAGCCTCCTCGGAGTGCCGGTGGTCCAGCCCGTACAGCAGGGTCCGCAGGCCGAACTCGAACTCCGCCTCGGGATCGGGGGAGTTGAGCAGCTCGGCATGGCGGTGGACGGACGGGTGGGTGAGCGGGGAGAGGGAGCCGAACAACTCGGTCATCGCGGCGCGCTGTCCGGCGGTCCGGGCGGCGCCGCCGGAGTCGAGCACGGCGGCGCCGATCACGAAGTGGGTGACCGTGAGGTAGACGTGGACGGCCGACCGCGGCCCCCACCCGTGGGCGAGGAGCTGTCCGAGGGCGTGCTCACGGGCCCGCAGGGCGTTGGGGCCGAGCAATTGCCCGGCGGTCAGCAGCGGGACGACCGCCGGGTGCGCCGCGAGGACCCGGCGGAACTCCAGCGCCCCCCGCTCCACCCCGGCCCGCCAGTCTCCTCGCAGTTCCGGCATCCGGATCTCGCCCAGCATGTGGTCGACGGTCTCGATCAGGAGCTCCTCCCGGCTCGCGACGTGCCGGTAGAGGGAGGTGTGGCGGACCTGGAGGCGCTCGCCGAGCCGGCGCATCGTGAGCGCCTCCAGGCCCTCCTGGTCGGCCAGTTCGAGCGCGCCCGCCGTGATCCGGTCGAGCGTCAGCCCGCCCTGGCGCGGCCTGCGCCGGTCGCGTTCGGCGTACCGAGCCTGCCACCAGGCGGGTGATCCGGCCTTCGCGGAGGCCGGATCGGTTTCGTGCTGGAACGTCATGGGTGGCGGAGCCTACTCGAAGAGGTCGGGATCCGTGCGGACGATCTCGTCCCACAGCGGCTGGAAGGAGAACCACCCCGCGAGCGGGAAGCCGGTCTGGTCCCGGGTGTACCGGGCGGACTCGGGGTCGATCAGGTGCGGGGTGCCCGCGGCCTCGGCCAGCAGCTGCGCCTGGGCGCTGCGCTCCATGGAGATGAACCACCAGGCCGCCTCGTCGACCGATTCGCCGACGGTGAAGATGCCGTGGTTCTGATGGATGACGGCCTTGTGAGGCCCGAGCCCCGCGGCGAGCTGTCGGCCGGCCTCCTCCTCGACCACCACGGCGCCGGCGCCGTCCCGGTGCACGGTGTGCTGTTCGTACACGGCGCACGCGTCCTGGGTGATCGGGTCCAGCGGGCGCCCGAGGCTGGAGAAGGCCTTGCCGTGGACGGCGTGGGCGTGGCAGGCGGCGATCACGTCGGGACGGGCTGCGTGGATCGCGGAGTGGATCACGAATCCCGCCCGGTTGACGGGCCGCCTGCCGTGGCGGACCTGTCCTTCGTGGTCGACGAGGATCAGGTCGCTGACGCGGACGTGCCGGAAGGACATGCCGAACGGGTTGACCCAGAACATGTCGGTGTACTCCGGGTCCCGCACGGTGATGTGTCCCGCGACCCCTTCGGAGAAGCCGAGGCGGCCGAAGACGCGGCAGGCACCGGCGAGCCGCTGCTTGCGGTGCTCGCGCTCCTGCGCGGGGTCGGTGAACGCGGGGGGCAGGGGCAGCTCGAGGTTCTCCTGGCGGGGGACGAAGGCGCTGCCGCGCCACCCGTTCCCACCTTCCCCAGGTCCGGCGTCCAGATCCGTCTCGTCGTTTCCGTGGGTGCCCGTCATACGGTCCATGCCCCGCCTCACTCGATGATGCGTCCAGTGGACGCATATCTTGCGTCCACTGGACGCATTGCGCAAGACCCGGGCCTCGCGAAGACCGACGCGGCGGGCCTGCCCGTTGGTCGCTCTTACCTCTTCACGATTTGAACTCTCACGGCAGTGAGAATTGTGCGGAAAAGCAGGCCAATTGCCGAATTGCGCCAAAGCGGAGCGTGATGGCAACGTTGCCATCTCGTTAATAGTTCACTTCTTGACGGAGGTGTCGGCGCCGAGTTGACTGCGTCTACCTCGGCCGCACGGACACGGCCTGCTCAGGGAGGTTTACGTCGTGAACACGCATCTCGGTCGGGTTGTCGTTGTCGTCACCGCTGCCGCGGCATCCGTCTCGCTCGCCGCCTGCGGAAGTACGGAGGGTGCCGGCGCGGGATCCGGCGGCTCCGCCAAGGGGGAGGCCATCAAGGTCGGCCTGCTGCTCCCGGAGGACCAGACGGCGCGCTACGAGAAGTTCGACAAGCCGCTGATCGAGAAGGAAATCGCCAAATTCACGCGTAACAAGGGCGAAGTGGTCTACGCCAATGCCAAGCAGGATGCGGCCGCCCAGAACGCCCAGGTCGACCAGATGATCGCCCGTAAGGTGAATGTCCTCATCATCGACGCGGTGGATGCGAAGGCCATTGCCGGCGCGGTCAAGAAGGCCAAGGACGCCCATATACCGGTCATCGCCTACGACCGCCTCGCCGAGGGCCCGATCGACGCCTACACCTCCTTCGACAACGAGGACGTCGGCAAGGTCCAGGCCAAGGCCCTGCTGGAGGCGCTCGGCGACAAGGCCGGATCCGGCCAGATCGTCATGATGAACGGCTCGGTGACCGACCCGAACGCCAAGGGCTTCAAGTCCGGTGCGCACTTCGTCCTCGACGGCAAGGTGACCATCGGCAAGGAGTACGACACCAAGGAGTGGAAGCCGGAGAACGCCAACAGCAACATGGCGGGTGCGATCTCCGCGCTGGGCAAGGGAAGGATCGTCGGCGTCTACTCCGCCAACGACGGCATGGCCGGCGGCATCATCACCGCCCTCAAGGCGGCCGGGGTGAGCCCCCTGCCCCCGGTCACCGGCCAGGACGCGGAACTCGCCGGCGTGCAGCGCATCGTCGCGGGTGAGCAGTACATGACCGTCTACAAGAGCTACGCCCCCGAGGCCGCGGCCGCCGCGGAGATGGCCGTCGCCCTCGCCCAGGGCGAGAAGATCGACGGACTCATCAACCAGATCGTCGACAGCCCGACCAGCAAGGGCGTGCCGTCGGTGCTCGTCCCGGGCATCGCGCTGACCAAGAGCAACATCAGGGCGACCGTGATCGACGACGGCATCTACACCGTCTCCGAGATCTGCACCGACAAGTACAAGGCCGCGTGCGACGAGATGGGCCTGAAGTAGCCCGCAACAAGGGCCCGGAGCGGGACCGGGGCGGCCTGAACCGGCCGTCCGGTCACCGTCAGGCGGACGCCAGGCGGACGCGGAACAGCGCTCCGCCGCCCGGCGAAGTCTCCAGTTCCAGTCCGCCGCCATGGGCCCGTACGAGCGCCGACGCGATCGCCAGGCCGAGCCCCGCCCCGCCGCCCGCCTGCCGGCTCCGGGAGGCGTCCACACGGTAGAACCTCTCGAAGACCCGGGCCGCCTGCTCCGGCGTGAGACCCGGTCCGGAGTCGGCCACCTCGATCACCGCGCCGTCACCCGCACTCCCCACGCCGATGCGCACCGGTGAACCCGCCGGCGTGTGCGCGACGGCGTTGCCGACCAGGTTGGCGATCACCTGGCGCAGCCGCGCCTCGTCGCCGTGCACCGGCGCGGGGCCGGGCAGGCCGACGCCGCCCGGACCGGTCAGCGTCACCTCGCGCGCCGGGTCCAGCGCGCGGGTGTCGTGCAGGGCGTCCACCGCGAGTGTGCGCAGGTCCATCGGGGCGAGCTCCAGCGGACGCTGCTCGTCCATCCGGACCAGGGTCAGCAGGTCCTCCACCAGACCGCTGAGCCGCACCGCCTCGCTCTCGATCCGGGCCATGGTCCGTTTCACGTCCGCCTCGTCGGCGAGAGCGCCCATCCGGTACAGCTCGGCGAAGCCCCGGATGCCGGCCAGCGGCGTCCGCAGCTCGTGACTGGCATCGGCGACGAAGCGCCGCATCTGCTCCTCCGAGGCGGCGCGGACCGCGAACGCCGACTCGATCTGCGCGAGCATGCCGTTGAGCGCACTGGTCAGCCGTCCCGTCTCGGTGCGCGGCGAGGCGTCCGGCATCCGGTGCGAGAGCGGGCGCCCCGCCGAGATCTCCGCCGCGGTCTCCTCGATCCGCCGCAGCGGGCGCAGCCCGGCCCGTACCGCGAACCAGCCGGCGGCGGCGAGCAGCAGCGCCACCACGACGCCGATGAGCTCGAAAGCGGTGGCCAGGTGGTCGAGAGCGGAGGACACGTCGTCCAGCGGAGCCGCGACCACGACCCCGGCGGGCAGCCCCGGATCGTCGCTCCCCACCGGCACGATCAGCACCCACCAGGTGCCGTCACCGTGGTCGCTCGGGACCTCGAACGCCCGCCCGATCCTGTCCCGCAGCTGCGTTCCGTCCATCGCCGGCCACAGCGGGCGCGGATCCCCGGCCGCCACGGGCTCCCGGAACTGGTCGGTCACCCTGCCGTCGGCATCGGCGAACGCCACCACGTACTGGCTGGGCAGCCAGGCCCGTCCCGGCCCGCCCCCCGGCCGGCCCGGGTGCGCCTGCGGGGTGCCCTCGGCCCGGACCCGGAACGCCACCGAGTCCCCGTACCGTTCGAGTTGCCGGTCCACCCGCCCCACCAGCTGCGCGCGCACCGATCCGAGTACGACGGTGTCGCTGACGGTCAGCCCGAGCGCGACCAGGACGATCGAGAGCAGCACGAGCCGCGAGCGCAGCGAAAGGCCCGCGAGCCGGAGCCCCGCCACGTCAGCTCTGCGGGCGGCGCAGGACGTACCCGATGCCGCGCACGGTGTGGATGAGCTTGACGGCGCCGTCCGCGCCCGAGTCCACCTTGCGGCGCACGTACGAGATGTACGACTCGACGATGCTGAGGTCGCCGCCGAAGTCGTACGCCCACACGTGTTCGAGGATCTGCATCTTGGAGACGACCCGATCGGCGTGGGTCATCAGGTACGCGAGCAGTTTGAACTCGGTGGGGGAGAGGGAGACGGGCC
The DNA here is from genome assembly GCF_042752335.1 of Streptomyces sp. NPDC059355. Taxonomy (NCBI): domain Bacteria; kingdom Bacillati; phylum Actinomycetota; class Actinomycetes; order Kitasatosporales; family Streptomycetaceae; genus Streptomyces; species Streptomyces sp. NPDC059355. The sequence continues at coordinate 29,757 of NZ_JBHYXN010000023.1, forward strand.
GGCCGCCGCGCAGTACCTGGTGGCCCACCGGGTCCAGTTCGAGGTCGCCCGCGACCAGGCGGCCCTCGCCCGTCGGGGCGCCGGTGCGGCGCAGGATCGCGCGGATCCGGGCGATCAGCTCCTCAAGGCTGAACGGCTTGGTGACGTAGTCGTCCCCGCCGGCCGTCAGTCCGCTGATCTTGTCGTCGACCCCGTCCTTCGCGGTGAGGAAGAGCACCGGCAGGTGCTCGGCCCCGGATCCGCTGCCGACCGCCTCGCGCAGGCGGCGTACGACGGCGAACCCGCTGATGTCGGGCAGCATCACGTCGAGCACCACCAGGTCGGGCCGCTCCTTGGCGACCGCCGCCAGCGCGTCGGCGCCGTTCGCCGCCGAGGCGACCCGGAAGCCGACGAACCGCAGCGAGGCGGACAGCAGCTCCCGGATGTTCGGCTCGTCGTCGACGACGAGCAGGCACGCCTCGGGTGTGGCCGTGTCCCTGTCCACGGGGGGTTCCTCCTCTCGCGCTCAGCCCCGGCCGCCGCCTGCGGCCCCGAACCCGCCCGCGCCGCCCTGGGCGACGGTCGTCGCGGCGAGGTCGCCGGCGGGGCTCTGGCTGCCGCGCACGGTGACGGTCTGACCCGGCTGGAGGTCGGACACCTTGCCGCTCTTGGCCTGGGTGATCTGGGTATTGGTGTCGGTCGTGACTTTGACGACGCTGCCCTGGGCGTCGGTGACGTAGAGGGTGGTGCCGTCGACGAGCTTCACCGTACCGGTGGTCACGCCGGCCCCCGCGCCCGGGCCGCCCGGCGCTGAGCCGAAGCCCTGGCGCCCGCCGCTCTGCCCGGTTCCGCTTCCGCTTCCGGTACGGCCCTGGCCGGTGGCCCCGGCGCCGCCCTGGGCGGAGCCCGTACGTCCCTGGCCGGCCGCCCCGGCCGCGAAGTTGCGGCCCGCGGATCCGGCCCCGGGCGAAACCTGCAGGTGGCTCTTCTCGACCAGGACGCCCCCGGTGAAGGCGAGCCCGGCCACCACGCCGCCCGAGAGCACCAGCGTCAGCCAGGGCAGGCGCGGCCGCGGCGGTGCGGCGAGCTCCGCCGAGATGTCCCGGGTGTCCGGGGGCTCGGCGAGGATCCCCTCCGGATCGGCGCCGGGACCCTGTGCGCCGGGGTCCTCCGTGCCGGGGTCCTCCGCAACGGGGTGTTCCACGATCAGCTCCTCCGGGAAGCGGTCCTCCCCGGCCGCCGATGCGGTGAACACATCGGCGAACGGCGCGTACCCGTCCTCTCCCGCCTCGGGCTGCTTCCCCAGTTCGGTGCGGCGTCGTGCCATGTCAGCTTCTCCCTGTTCCCGCGTGTGCCGGCTCACTCGTGCCGCAGTGCTTCGATGGGCCGCAGACTCGCGGCCCGGTTGGCCGGATATCCGCCGAAGAACAGCCCGATCACCACGGCGATGGCGAAGGCGCCGACGACCGACTCCGGTATGACGACCGGCTTGATGCCGACGATGGTGAAGTGCGAGCCGATCAGCCCGGCCGCGACGCCCAGCCCGCCGCCGATCAGCGAGAGCAGGGTCGACTCGGCGAGGAACTGGCCGAGGATGACTCCCCGGGGCGCCCCGATCGCCTTGCGGATGCCGATCTCACGGGTCCGCTCGGTCACCGTGACCAGCATGATGTTGGTGATCCCGATCCCTCCGACCAGCAGGGAGATCGCGGCGACCGCGCCGAGCAGCACGGTGAACGTCTTGTTCGTCGCCGCTTGCGTGGTCAGCAGCGATTCCTGGCTGGACACCCGGAAGTCGACGACGGCCGGGTCCTTGATGCCGTGCCGCCCCATCAGGACGGTCGTGATCTCGCTCTGCGCCTCCGCCGTCGCCTCCGAGGACTTGGCCTCGACGAGGATCTGACTGACCGAGCCGAAGCCGGTGAAGGCGTTCTGCACGGTGGGCAGCGGCGCGACCACCACGTCGTCCGGGTCCTGGAACCCGGTGCCGCCCTTGGCGGCGAGCACCCCGACCACGGTGAACGGCGTACCGCCGAGCACCATCTTCTTCCCGACGGGGTCGGCCGTGCCGAACAGGTCCGTGGCGGTCGTCGCGCCGATGACGGCGACCTTCCGGGACGCCAGTACGTCGTCGCCGCTGAAGTAGTCGCCCTTGGCCACCTTGCTGTTGGAGGCCTTGAAGTACGCCGGGTACGTGCCGACGACCTGGCCGACCGTGTGCGAGGTGCCTTCGAGGAGGGCGGTCTGCGAGGTGGTGACCTCGGGCGCGACCGACTCGATGTGCGGGGCCGCCGATGGGTCGGCGAGCGCCCGCGCGTCCTCGACGGTCAGCGGCTTCGCGGCGCTCGCGGAGCCGGAGCGCGAGCCGCCGGACCCGCTGCCGGAAGAGACGGTCAGGGCGTTGGTGCCGAGCTTCTCGATGGAGTCCTTCACCGCCTGCGAGGAGCCGTTGCCCACCGCCAGGAGCAGGATCACCGCCGCGACGCCGATCAGTACGCCCAGCATCGTCAGTGCGGAGCGCACCTTGTTCGCCGCGAGGCCGCCGAAGGCGAAGCGCAGCGTCTGGAACGGGTTCACCGCAGACCTCCGGCAACAGCGTGCGCAGGTTCGCGCATCGCGGGCGGGGGACCGCCGGCGGGTGCCTGCCGGATGTCCTCGACGATCTGCCCGTCCACGAGGCGCAGCACCCGCTTGGCATGGCGGGCCACCTCGTCCTCGTGGGTGATCAGGACGACGGTGCGGCCCGAGGCGTTGAGCCGGTCCACGAGGGCCAGGACCTCCTCGGTGCTGTGGCTGTCGAGATTTCCGGTCGGCTCGTCGGCGAGCAGCATCGCGGGCGCGGTGACGAGGGCGCGGGCGACGGCCACGCGCTGCTGCTGGCCGCCGGAGAGTTCGTTGGGCCGGTGGTCCAGGCGGTCGGCGAGGCCCACCAGGGTGAGTGCCGCCACGGCGCGCCGGCGCCGCTCGGCGGCCTTCACCCCGGCGTACGCCAGCGGCAGTTCGACCTGGGCGACGGCGCTCGTACGGGGCACCAGGTTGAAGGACTGGAAGACGAAGCCGATCTTGCGGTTGCGGACCAGCGAGAGCTGGTGCTCGTCCAGGCCGCCCACGTCGATCCCGTCGAGGAGGTAGCGGCCCGAGGTGGGGACGTCCAGGCAGCCGAGGATGTTCATCAGCGTCGACTTGCCCGAGCCCGAGCTGCCCATGACGGCGACGAAGTCACCCTGTTCCACGATCAGTTCGACGCCGGGCCGGCGGCCCGTGGCGGGATCGGGCGGCCCGCCGAGCGCGCGTACGGCGGCGTCGCCGTGCCCGTACGTCTTGAACAGCGCGCGCACCTCGATCACCGGTGGTGGTGTGCCGGGCCGTCGCGGCACCTCGGCCGTCGGCTGCCCGGTGGGCGTGGTGCGGCCGGACGCTGCCCGGCGCGGCCACAGGGGCGGTGTCATCCGCGGCCACCCCCGCCCCCGCCGGTGCGGAAGCCGCCCCCGCCGCCGGCGGCCCCACCGGTGGCCCCACCGGCCCCGCGGTTGCGGGTCGCGCCCGCTCCGGCACCGCCGGGGAAGGCGCCGCCCGGGAAGCCCCCGCTGCCGGTCGAGGAGACCGCGGTCAGCTGCACCTGCTCCCCTTCGGTCAGCCCGCTGAGGATCTGGTCGGCGCTGTCGCCTTCGAGGCCGACGGTGACCGGCGTCCGTACGGCGGTGCCGTCCCCCTTGACGACGGTGACGGTACGGTTCGCGCCCGTTCCCGACACGGCGGCGGTCGGAACCGAGAGGGCTCCGGACGCCTCGCCGACGACGACCTGGATGGAGGCGCTGAGGCCGCTGCGCAGGTCGTCGGTGGGGCTCGTGACGGTGAGGGTCGCCGCGTACTGCACGGCGCTCCCGCCGCCCGAGTTGCCGCCGCCGGAGGACGAGCCGCTGCTGGTGGGCAGTGAACTGACCGACAGTACCTGGGCGTTGAGGACCTTGCCCGACATCGCGTTGAGCGTGACGGTGGCTGGCTGGCCCGGCTTCAGCTTGAGGGCGTCGGCCTCCGAGAAGTTCGCCGTCACCTGCATGCCGGACGGGTTGGTGAGGACCACGAACCCGGAGAGGGCGGACGAGGAGGCGGCGCCGGAGGAGGCGGAGCCGGCACTCGAACCGCCGCCGTTGCCGCCACTCGTACCGCCGTTGCCGTTCGTACCGGAGACCGTGTCGCCCGCCTTCGCCGACACGGACGCGACCGTCCCGGCGGCCGGCGCCCTCAGCGCGGTCCCGTCGACGGCGCGCTGCGCGGCGTCCACGGCGTTCTGCGCCTGGGTGAGCTGGGAGCGGGCCTGGGCCACCTGCGCCGCGTCCACGGTCGGCGTCGGGGCCGGGGCCGGCGCCGAACCGCCCTTCGACGAGGAGGAGCCGCTGTTCGAGGCCGAACCCACCTGCCCGGCCTCGGCCTTGGTGACGTTCGCCTGGGCCGCGGTCAGTGCGGCACGGGCCTGGGTGAGCGTCTCCGTCGCGGCGGTCGGGTCGACCTTCCCGAGCAGCTGCCCCTTGGTGATCTTGTCCCCCGGTTTGACGTCGACCTCGGTGAGCCGCCCGCCGGTGGTGAAGTTCACGCCGGCATCGCTCGGCGAGCTCAGCGACCCCGAGCCGGACACCGTCGCGAGGACGGTTCCCTTGGTGACAGCGACGGTCCGTGCGCCGCCGCGCGCAGGCCCGTCACTGCCGCTGGTCACCGCCGCGTACGCGCCGCCGGCGCCCGCGAGGACCGCCACTGCGAGCACCGAGTTGATCAGGGCGGCCCTGCGCCGCCGTGGGAGCACGTTCATGGGACGGGAGCCTGGCCGCCCGCACTTTGGAGGATCTGGGAGATTCCTGGGAGTTCCCTGGGAACGCCACGCCCTGTCGAAGCGGGCATAACCTCCCATCCGCCGCGTACCGCGCGGCCTCTGACCACCTCCGGGGCGAGGGGGCCCGCGCACTGTCAGGAAACTCCCAGCGGATGCCCTGGTCGCCCCCAGCTCCGTGCGGTTCAGTCACCGTCACCGACGCGCCCAAGCCGCCGGCGGCCCGACGCCCCGAGGAGACCGACGGACATGCCCTGGACCACGCCCCGGCCGCCTGCCGCGCTGTCCGCCGTGGCCCTCGCGGCCTGCGGGCTGCTGCTCGCGGGTTGCTCCTCCGGCGCGGGCGCCGCGAGTACGGCGGCCGCCGCGTCCGCGTCCGCCTCCGCCGCCGCGTCACCGTCGGCGGACGCCAAGGCCATGGACGCGTACCGCCAGTGCCTGGCCCAGCACGGTGTCACGATGGCCCCGCGGCCGACCGGTACACGAGGACCCGGTGGCGGCGGTGACGGCGGCGGTGGCTGGGGCGGCGCGTCCGGTGACCCCGGCCGCAGGGCGTCGGCCGACCCGCGGCGCAGCGAGGCGACGCAGGCCTGCGCGGATCTGCGTCCGCAGTTCAGCGGGCGGGGCGGCGGCCCCGGCGGCGGTGACGGCAGCGCGATGAAGGCCTTCACCAGCTGCCTCAAGGACCACGGCGTCGTGCTGCCGTCGGCTTCCCCGAACGCGCCGGGCACCAGGGGCTTCCCCACCGCCGACCCGCAGTCGGCGCAGGCCTTCGAGACCTGCAAGGCCCTGCTGCCGCAGCGCGGGCAGAACACCCCGAAGCCGGGCACGAGCCCCTCGGCCTCCGCGCTCTGAGCCGACCCGGTCCCGGCCCGGCCTGTCCGTACCGGTCTGCGGACCGGATACTGGAGGCATGGAATTCGCCGTCTTCGTGACGCTGCCCGGACTGGTCCTCGTACTGACCGCCGTGGCCTTCGCCGATCAGGTGCTGCTCCGTGCCGGGCGGGCCGGAGTGCTGCCGTGGCGGAACAGCGTCCGACAGGGCCAGGTTTCGGCGACCGGGTTCGAGCAGCTGCACGCCAGCTTCTCGCCCGGGAAGCAGAACGAGCTCAAGGAGCGGCAGTCGGCCCTGGTGCTGCGCGACGACGAGGAAGACGGCGCGCCGCCGCACCGGACCACGGTGGATCTGGAGGCGGGGACCGCGGTCGTCCGGATGTCGCAGGCCGGGCGGTAGGAGCCGACCGGAGGCGCGAGGCGCGAGGCGCGAGGCGGGAGGCGGGAGGCGCGAGGCGGGAACCGGTGAGCGGCGTGCCGCGGCCGGAAGGCCGTGACACGCCGCTCTCGGCGGGCCTGTGGCCGCACGCTCGTCCGTGCGGCCGCAGGCCCGGTCACCCCGTCAGGGGCGGACGCCCGGGTCAGCCGTTGCGGTGGTGGCGGCGGCGGCCGTCCCAGGAGTCGGAGTCGAGGACGTTGCCGCGGTTGTCGCGGAGCGTCGCGCTGTCGCGCTCGTCCCACACCTGCTGGCGGCGGTCCTGGTAGACGTCGTGGTGGGTGTCGCGGCCCTGGCCGGTGTGGACCTTGACGCTGGAACGGCCGTCCAGGCGGAAGTCCTTGAACTGGTAGCGGTTGCCCTGCCGGTCGGTGAGGGTGAAGCCGCGCAGGTTGACGCTGTGGCGGCCGGTGTTCTTCACCTCGACCCACTCCCCGTTCAGGGCGCGGGCGGAGCGGTCGTTGCGACCGGGGCTGTCGTACTGGACGTCGCCGATGACGATCGAGGACTTCGCGCCCCTGTGGTCGCGCCCGTGGTCGTCGGCGGCGGCCGCCGGCAGAGCGGCGGCGCCGACCAGGGCGCCTGCGGCCAGGAACGCGGAGACGACCCGGCGGGTGGCGAGAGAAGCAGACATGGAGATGACCCCTTCAGCAGACAGCGGCCCTCCCCGGCCATGAAAGGCGGGTGGGCTCCGAACAGTTCCCGGCGTCCTGCCGAGGAGGCATACTCTGGTCCCCAACCACCACCAAAAGCGACCAACACCGGGTGTGTTGCCCAATGCAGACATACCCGTGACTCTTGCTTGTATCGGACATCTGTCAACGCTGTGCTGACGCGGATTTCGGGAGCGCGGGCCGCAGGCCCTGGGAGGCCTGGAGACGGGGTGTTCCCGCGTGTTGCCCGTCATGCGCGGCGCTCTTCCCTCCCTGCGCCGAATGGGTTCAGGGTTTTGTAACGGGCGTTCGGCGGGGCGTCAGAGCGAGGGCAGGTTGACGGTCGGGTCGGGTCGGGGCGCCCGCTGCCTGCGGATCAGCGGGAGCAGGCCGGCCGCGCCCACGAGCGAGAGCAGCGCCGCGACCCGCAGCACGCTCTCGATGGCCGGTCCGTCCGAAGCCGCGGCCTGCTCCGAGCCGCTCAGGACCTCCAGCACGGTCGCCGCCACCGCCACGGCCATCGCGCCCAGCAGGACCAGCGAGGTCAGCACCAGTCCGGAGGCGGCGGCGAGGCGGCCCGACGGGACGTACGACTGGGTGGCCACGTTCGTCAGCGCCCAGCCGAGGCCGATCCCGAGGCCCACGACGGCGAAGACGGCCGTGTAGAGCGCGAGCGGGTCCGTCCAGGTCAGTACGAGGAGGGCCACGCCGCTCAGCAGCATCCCGCCCGCCATGAGTGCCTCCGGCCGCCGGCGCCGGGCGAGGTGGCCGGACCAGTAGCTGGCCGCCCCGGCGCCGACGGACAGGGCGAGGAAGACCAGCCCGGCGTCCAGCGGGGTCAGGCCGCGGGCCTGCTGGAGGTAGAGCGCGGAGAGGACCGCCACCAGGCAGTACACGATGTTGGACACGGAGCCGGCCAGCGTGACCGTCACGAAGGGCCCGTTGCGCAGCAGGGACAGGTCCAGCAGCGGCTCGGCGGTCCGGCGCTCGATCAGTACGAACAGGACCAGCAGGAGTGCTCCGGCAGCCAGGCACGCCAGCGTCGCCGCGGAGGCCCAGCCCCAGTGGCCGCCCTGGTCGACCGCGATCATGAGGGCGGTGAGACCGCCCGCCACGGTGACGGCCCCGGGCAGGTCCAGGCCGTGACCGGCCTCCTCGTCGCGGGTGTCGGTGACGAACCGCAGCATCAGGAAGGCCGCGACGGCGCAGAAGGGCACGTTCAGCAGGAACACGGCCCGCCAGCTCACGTGCTCGGCGAACACGCCGCCCACGAACGGCCCGAGTGCGGTGCCGATCGCGCTGAAGGCCAGCACCGTGCCCACCGCGCGGCCCTGCCGGTCGTCACGGAAATAGGCGGTGACGACCGCCACGGCCACCGGGAAGATCATCGCGGCCGCGGCCCCCTGGACCACCCGGGCCACGACCAGCCAGGCCTCGTTCTGCGCGGCGGCGCATACGACGGACACCACGGCGAAGCCGACCAGGCCCCACACGATGACGGTGCGCCGCCCGTGGACGTCGGCCGCCCTGCCGCCCGTGATCATCAGTGCGCCGAGCGTCAGCATGTAGCCGCTGACCAGCCACTGCAGATTCGTGGTGGGTGTGGAGAAGTCCCGGGCGATGACGGGAAGCATCAGGTTGAGGGCGAACCAGTCCATCTGGACGAGGAGCATCGACAGCGAGGCGGCGGCGATGACCGCCCGGTCCCGGCCCGAGAACAGCCGTCGGCCCGAGGCCCCGGCTCCCGCCTTGCCCACGCCCATGAACACGTCCCGTCCACAGCCCCCCGGCGCCCCCTCCCACCAGCATGCGCCCGCCCACCCCGCCGGGCACCCGGGGCCTCACACGCCTACGCGGGCTCCCACAGCTCGATGCGGTTGCCCTCGGGATCGGTGACCCGGCCGAACCGCCCGACACCGTCCATGTCCTGGGTCTCCCCGGCCACGTCCGCGCCCTTGGCGCGCAACTGCGCGAGCATCGCGTCCAGGTCGCGGACCCGGAAGTTGAGCATGGTCTGCTGGGCACGGGACCCGAAGTAGTCGGTCCCGGACTCGAACGTCGCGAACACCGTCGGCCCGGCACCCTGCTGCCACAGGCCGTGTTCATCGGTATCCAGGCCCAGACACTCGCGGTACCAGGCGCTCAGGGCCGCCGGATCGGCCGCCCGCATGAAGTACCCGCCGATTCCCGTCACACGTTCCATGCCGCCATCTTCCCAGGGCGGCGAGCGGACGGGCCGCACCACACCCGTCAGGGGATCAGTACGCAGTGGTTCTCGATCACCCTGCCGCTTCGGTCCAGACCACCGCAGACGGCCAGCCGCGGGTACGCCCTGATCTCGCGGTTGACCACGAACCTGGCCCGCGACACGCCGGCCTTGCTGTTCCGGTAGTCGCCGACGAAGGCCCGCAGCGTCCCCGGCAGCCCGTCCCTGGTCGTGACGGTGATGTCCTGGACGTAGTCGCGCCCCTGGTAGGCGGTGGCCACGCAGATGTACTTCCCGCACGTGGCCTTGACCTCGGCGCTCGCCGGCGCCGCGGTCACCAGCGCCATGGCGCAGGCCGCGGTGAGGGCCGCCGCCACCGTCACCAGGCGGCGCCGCGCGGGCGTCCCCGACCGATCCGTCTTCCTGCGTACGAAGTACATGAGATCCCCTCCGAGCGGCGCCGGCCGACTGCGTGACGTACCCACCCTGTCACGTTCGGTTGCCCCGGGGCGTGCGGCAACGGTGAACATGCGGTGAGGAGGCCGAGGAACCGCGGATACGGTATCCGCCGGCCCCCGCGAGGAACTCGCCGCCGCGATGTGACCCAGGACACGGGAACCGCCCCGGTCCGGCAGACAAGAACCCGACGTGGACTACTCAATGCACGCCCGGATAAGAGCCGGGGACCCGGAGGCGTTCCGGGAGCTCTTCCGCGACCACGCCCAGCTGGTGCACCGGCATGCCGTACGGGCGACCGGGGACCGGAGCCTCGCCGAGGACGTCGTCTCGCTGACCTACCTGGAGGCCTGGCGGCTGCGCGAGAAGCTGCGGGACGAGGGCGACGGCCCGCGCCCCTGGCTGATGGGCATCGCCGTGAACGTACTGCGCAACACCACGCGCGCCGCCCGGCGCCACCAGCGCGCGCTCGGCCGGCTGCCGGTCCGGGACACCGTGCCCGACTTCGCCGACGAGCTCGTCGCGCGCCTCGCAGACGCCGACCAGCTCGCCGCCGCCCAGCGCGCGCTGCGCGCCCTGCGGCGCAGCGAGCGGGAGGTCTTCACCCTCTGCGTCTGGTCCGGACTCGGCTACGCGGAGGCCGCCGCCGCGCTCGGCGTGCCGGTCGGCACCGTACGGTCCCGCCTGTCCCGCGCCCGTACGCGGCTGCGGGGGCTCTCCGAGAAGGAGTTGGCGAGATCCGGGGAACCGCTCTCCCGGTCCGGACAAGTACAGGGCGGCCGCACCCCCGCGGCCCGGTCACAAGAGTCGCAGTCCCACGAGGAGGAAGCCCGATGATCCGCAACAAGTGGCGGCGAGACGACGAGCCGCTGGACCACGCGGAACTGGGACGGCTGCTGCCGCCCCCGGGAAGCCCGGACCTGCCGCTCGACCGTCGGAGCCTGCTCGAGGAACACCTGATGAACGAGATCCGGCAAACCGCCACCGCCACCGCCACCGACACCGCCACCGGGACCACCGGCGCCCCGGCTCCGGCCGGACCCCGGACCCCGTCGCGCCGCCCCGTACGACGGCCCCTGCTGATCGGCATCCCGGTCACCGCCGCCGCGCTGGCGGGCGTGATCGCGCTCAGCACCGCCCAGGGACCGGCCGGTTCCGGTGCGGCGGGCCGCACCGCCGCCGTGGTCGAGGCGCCCGTCGTATCCATAGAGGCGGGAAGCTCCGAACAACTCGCCTCCACCGTGGGGCAGATCGTCGCGGCCGCCGCCAAGACCGGCCTGCCGGACCCGGGACCCGGCCAGTACGTCTACGTCAAGAGCCGGGTCTCGTTCCAGTCGATCTCCGTCGACGTGGACACCGACCGGTCCAGGACCTGGGTGCAGCCGTTGCACACCCGCGAGGTGTGGAAGTCGCCGGACGGCACGAAGGGCTGGCTCGACGAGCCCGGACAGCAGCCCGAGGGAGGCATCACCCTGGACAAGGACGCCCCCCGGTCCAAGCCCGTGAACGGCCGGGACGTCCCCGGGCAGGCCGCCGACTTCTCGTACGACTGGCTCAAGGCCCAGCCTGCCGACCCCGGCGCCCTGCTGACGGCCATCCGCGCGGCGGGCGGCGGCGGACGCGACCGGGACCAGGAGGCCTTCGAGGAGATCGGCTCGATCATCGGCGAGCAGGTCGTACCGCCGCGCATCGCCGAGGCGCTCTACCGGGCAGCGGCCGGGATCCCGGGCGTCGTCGTCGTCCAGCACTCCCAGGACGCCGCCGGCCGCGACGGGATCGCGCTGGCACGCCTCGACGAACAGCGGGGCGCGCGCACCGAGTTGGTCTTCGACCGATCGACGTACACCTACCTCGGCAGCCGGGGCGTCCAGATCCGGGAGGAGGGCGGGGTCAAGCCCGGAACGGTGGTCGAGCGGACGGCCGTCCTGGAGAGGGGCGTGGTGAACGGACAGAAGCGGCGCCTGGCCGCCGCCCAGCGCACGGCCTGACCACCGCCCGTTCGCAGAGCGGGACTTCACCGTCCTTCAGGGTCCTTGACCTTCCCCTTGTACGCTCGCGTCCATGGATGACCGCGCCACGCCCACCCTGCTCCTGAACCCGCCCCGCACCACCACGGCGGAACTCCTCGCGCAGGCTGCGGCGTGGCGCGGCCATGACGTGGTCGCCCACGTCGACCCGGCCGAGGGCCGCGAGACGTACTGGTACGGAGGCCCGCTCGCCGCCGACCTCCTGTCCGACCGGCTCGGCCTCGGGCTCCTCGAACCCGCCGACGACTGGCTGGCCACGGTGCCGCACCCCCTCCTCCGGCGTTCCGTACGCCTCACCACGCTCGCCGAGGCCCGGTCCCTGCGGGGACCCGCCTTCGTGAAACCACCCTCCGCGAAGATCGACCTGCTTCCCGCCGCGGTGTACGAAGACGGAAGTGCACTGCCGGCCGCCCTCGCCGGCACGACACCGGTCCTCGTGAGCGCTGTGGTGGAGTTCGCGGCCGAGTACAGGCTGTTCGTACTCGACGGCGAGGTCGCCGCCGGCAGCCGCTATGCCGTGTACGGGCGCCCCGATCCCGCACCGCTCGACGCGCACGCCCGGGCCTTCGCCCGCGAGGTGCTCGAAGCCACGGCCGACGGCCTGCCCAGCGCCGTGTGCGTGGACGTCGGCCGGCTCGCGGACGGCGGCTGGGCGATCGTCGAGGCCAACATGCCGTGGTTCGCGCACTGCTATGCGGCCGAGCCCGACGCCGTCCTCGACGTCGTGCTCCGCGCCGCGGGCCCCCGCACCCGCGTGGCCGACCGGGACCTGCCGTTCGTCCGCGCGACCGAGGGCAAGCCGCAGGAGCCCGCGGCCCGTTGACATACTGCGGCCATGAACGCGAGTACGAAGGCCGATGAGATACGGCCCGTCAGGACCGCGCCTCCCGTGGAATGGTCGCTGCGGCCGGCCATGTCGTCGGACATCGAGACCATCGTCGAGCTGAGGGCCATCGTGATGCGCCCCGACCTGGAGCGGCTGGGACGGTTCGACGGGCACCGGGTCCGGCAGCGGCTGCGGGACTCCTTCTCCCCGCGGTACACCTCGGTCGTCCTGGCCGACGGCGCCTTCGCGGGCTGCGTCACCCTGCGCCCGGCCGCGGACGGGTGGTGGCTGGAGCACTTCTCTCTCGATACCGCGCTGCACGGCCGCGGCCTCGGGTCGGCCGTCCTGCGCTCCCTGCTGCGGCGGACGGACGCCGACGGCTCGCCCGTCCGCCTGAACGTCCTGCAGGGCAGCCCCGCCCGGCGGCTGTACGAGCGCCTCGGTTTCACCGTGGTGGCCGAGGACCCGGTCGACGTCTTCATGCTGCGGCAGCCGGGCGCCCGCTGACGCCCTCACGTGCGTGCCCTGCGGCATGCGTGCGGGGAACGTGTCTCAGCGGCTGGTCAGGATGACGAGCTGCTGCGTCGCCCGGGTCATCGCGACGTAGCGGTCGACCGCTCCCTCGATGCCCTCGCCGAACGCCTCCGGGTCGACGAGGACGACCAGGTCGAACTCGAGCCCCTTCGACAGACCCGGGGTCAGCGACCTGACGCGCGACGTCGCCCGGAAGGACGGATCGCCGATGACGCAGGCGACCCCGTCGGCGTGGGCGGCGAGCCAGGTGCCGAGGACGGGTTCCAGATCCGCGACGGATCCGTACACGACGGGGACACCGCCGACACGGATGGAAGTCGGCACATTGGCGTCGGGCAGCGAGGCCCGGATGACCGGCTCCGCCTGCGCCATGACCTCTTCCGGCGTACGGTAGTTGACGCTCAGGGAGGCCACGTCGATCCGGTCGAGCCCGATCCGCTCCAGCCGCTCCCGCCACGACTCGGTGAACCCGTGTCTCGCCTGTGCCCGGTCCCCGACGATCGTGAAGCTCCGGGACGGGCAGCGCACCAGCAGCATCTGCCATTCCGCGTCGGTCAGTTCCTGGGCCTCGTCCACGACGATGTGCGCGAACGGGCCGGCGAGCCGGTCCGGGTCGGCGCCCGGCAGGGCCGTCTCGTCGATCAGGCTGTCCTGGAGGTCCCGGCCGCGCAGCATCCTCACGGCGCCCTCGCTGTCGTCTCCGGCCGAGTTGAAGTCGGCGGCCGCGAGGATGTCGTCGATGACGCCGGCCATGCGCTCGCGTTCGGCGGCGACGGCCGCGTCGTGCCGGTGCTTGCGGCGAGCCGCCTCCGGATCGCCGAGCCGCTGCCGCGCCGCGTCCAGGAGCGGCAGGTCGGAGACGGTCCAGGCCTGGGCGTCCGCGCGCTGCAGCATCCGTACGTCCTCGCGGTCCAGCCGGGGCGCGCACAGCCGCAGGTAGGCGGGTACCGACCACAGGTCTGCGACGAGGTCGGCCGCTTCGAGCAGAGGCCACGCCCGGTTGAGGGCCGTTACCAGCTCCTCGTCGTGCAGCAGCGCCCTCCGGAGCCGGTCGGGCGACACGCCTTCGTGGTCGTCGTCGTCCTCGTCTTCCTCGTCGAGCTTGTCCATCAGGATCGTGAGCAGCCCGTTCCAGATCTGCTCGCGCGCCTCGTTGTGCGGAACGCCGGCCGCCTCTTCGAACGCCTCGGTCCAGTCGGCGGCGCTCAGCCACAGGTCGGCCCAGGGGGTGGACACCGTCATCCCCTCGGTGGGCGGTTCCTCGTAGATCCCGACGGCCTTTTCGATCGCCCTCACCATGTCCGCGGACGACTTCAGACGTGCCACCTCGGGGTCGGTCTCGACCGGTGCTCCGGCGCCCTCGGGGAGGAGGTCGCGCACGGTGCAGGTCTGCACGCCCTCCTCGCCGAGGCTGGGGAGGACGTCGGCGACGTAGTTCAGGTACGGCTGGTGCGGGCCGACGAACAGCACGCCGCCCCGGCGGTGTCCGAGGCGGGGGTCGGAGTAGAGGAGGTGGGCGGTGCGGTGCAGGGCGACGACCGTCTTGCCGGTGCCCGGGCCGCCGTCGACGACGAGGGCGCCGCGCGAACCCGCGCGGACGATGGCGTCCTGGTCGGCCTGGATGGTGCCGAGCACGTCGCGCATGCGGGGCGAGCGGGTGCTGCCCAGGCCGGCGATGAAGGCGGACTGGTCGTCGAGCGCCGCGTGCCCTTCGAACCCGTCGGCCGTGAACACCTCGTCCCAGTAGTCGCCGATCCGGCCGCGGGTCCAGCGGTACCTGCGGCGGCTCGCCAGCCCCATCGGGTTGGCGTGGGTGGCGGCGAAGAACGGCTCGGCGGCGGGGGAGCGCCAGTCGATCAGCAGCCGGTGCCCGGCGCCGTCGGTGAGGCCGAGCCGCCCGATGTAGACGGGCTCGGGGTCGTCCGCGCCGACGATGCGCCCCAGGCACAGGTCCATTCCGAAGCGGCGCAGGGCGCGCAGCCGGGAGGTCAGCCGGTGGATCTCGCTGTCCCGTTCCATCGCCTCCCGGCCCAGGCCGCCCGGCGCCCTGCGCAGCTCGGCGAGGCGGCCGGACAGCTCGGTGACCGCCTGCTCGAGGTTGTGGGCGAGGGCCGTGAAGTGCTGCTCGTCGCGGGCGATGAGGGTGGGGTCGGCCTTGGGGGAGAGGTGGTCGGGAAGGTCGAACGCGCTGGTGGTCTTCGATGTCAACACAGGCAACCCGTGCATCTCCTGTTTCCGCTGCTTCTGGCTACGAGCAGCGATTTTGCGGCACGGCGGGGGCCTTGCCGCAAGCCCCCCTGTGCGCTATAAGTTGAGAGTGGCAAGGGGTGGGTGTTCCCCCTTGACCAACCTCCCTCCCGCGGCACCGGCCGCCGACGGTACTCCTCGCGCCGCGTCTCCTTGACTTCGCAAAAGTGTGAGTGGTTGAGTACACACATGAAGTCGGAGCGTCCCCGCCAGCTGTCCACCGCCGAAGAGCGTCGCGCGACGGTGCTGCGCACCGCCATCGGCGCCTTCGCCGCCCGCGGCTACTTCGGCACCACCACGACCGAGGTGGCCAAGGCGGCGGGCATCTCGCAGGCGTACGTCTACCGGCTCTTCCCGAGCAAGGAATCCCTGTTCGTCGCCGTCGTGGAGCACTGCTTCGTGCAGGTGCGGGCCAGCCTGGAGCGCGCGGCGGCCGAGGCGCGGGGGAGCGGCCCGGACGTGGTGCTCTCGGCCATGGGCGGCTCGTACGCCAAGCTGATCGGCGACAACGACCTGATGCTGATCCAGCTCCAGGCGCAGGCGGCCGCGGCCTCCGAGCCAGCCGTGCGCGAGGTCGTGCGCCAGGGCTACGCCCGGCTGGTGGAGTACGTACGGGGCGCCTCGGGCGGCAGTGAGCAGCAGGTCCAGGAGTTCTTCGCCCGCGGCATGCTGTGCCACCTGATCGCGTCGACGGGTGCGGACGAGGTCGACGCCCCGTGGAGCCGGACCCTGACGGCGGGCATCAGGCACTACTGAGCCGGCCGGCGCTCGTAGGCGGGGCGTTGGTCCCGACTTTTCTTTGGGCCCGAATGTGAGTGGTCAACCACACATGGATGGAGTCTGTCGTGCAGAAGCACCCCCGAACCACCACCCGCCCCGGGGTATCGCTCGCGGTGCTGGCCGGGGCCCAGTTCACCGTCATGCTCGCCACGTCGATCGTGAACGTGGCCCTGCCCCGGATCCGGTCCGGCGTCGGCCTGTCGGACAGCGGCACGACCTGGGTGGTCAACGCCTACGGCCTCGCCACCACCTCCGCGGCCCTGATCGCAGCTCGCGCCGCACAAGGCCTGGGCGCCGCGGCCGTCGCCCCGGCCGCGCTCGCGCTGACGATGGGCCTGTTCCCGCCCGGCCCCGGGCGCGGCAGAGCGCTGGGGGTGTGGGGCGCGGTCTCCGGAGCCGGTGGCGCGGCCGGGGTCCTGCTGGGCGGCGTCCTCACGCAGGCGTGGGGCTGGCCGTGGATCTCCACCGCCGTCGCCGTAGGGGCGTGCCTCGTACTGGCCGCGGCAGCGGCCTTCGTACCCTCGGCACCCGCCGCGGACGGCGGGCGCTTCGACCTGCCGGGGACCGCGGCCGTGACGCTCGCGCTGACCGCCCTCGTATGGGGGCTGACCTCCGCTCGTCGCTCCGGGTGGACGGACCCCCCGGTGCTAGGGAGTGTCGTCGAAGTGGCGTCGGCCGCCCGAGAGGGCGGGGCCGGCGGGGTCTGGTGCGTGCGATCGCAAGGCGGAGGAGGGAATCGACGCGGAGCGTCGGTGACCGACGACAACGCGGCGAGCGTGCGTGCCAGACCCCGCCGGCCAGACGGGACTTTGACGACACGACCTAGGGGCCTTCGCCCTCGCCGCCGTGCTCTTGGCGGTGTTCGTCCTGATCGAGCGGCGGCACCCGAATCCGCTGCCGCCGCGGCTGTTCACGGCTGGCGGCAGGGTCGCGGCCGGAAACGTACTCATGGCACTGCTCGGGTCGGTATGGATCGCCCTGTTCTTCTTCCTGCCGCTCTACCAGCAGCAGGTACTCGGATCCAGCCCGCTGGTCACCGGCCTCGGCCAACTCCCGCTCGCCGCGGCCAACATGCTCGGCTCGGCGCTCGCGCCCCGCATCTCCCGCCGGATCGGCTCCACGGCGACCGTGACGGCAGCCCTGCTCACCGAGGCGGGCGGGCTGCTGTGGCTCTCGCGGATCGGCGCCCACGGCAGCTACCCCGCCGACGTACTCGGCCCGAGCCTCCTGATCGGCCTCGGGCTGAGCATCGCCTTCGTCCAGCTCACGGCCCTCTCCGTCGAGGGAGTGCCGGGCCCGGACGCGGGCCTGGCCGGGGGACTGGTGAACACCACCCGGCAGGTCGGCGGAGCGATCGGCCTCGCCGTCCTGGCCACGCTCGCCGGCTCCGTCACCACCGAGGCCGCGACCCGGCAGCCTCACCTGGAGGCACTCACCACCGGCTACCGCACCGCCTTCGGCGTCGCGGCCGCGGTGCTCACCGTGACCGCCGTCCTCGCGCTGATCCTCACCCGCCGGGGCGCCGCGCGGGACGAGCCGAGCGGCGCGCGCGACGCCCACGCCCTCCCCGGTCCACCCCGCACTGCCGACCACAGCCCGCTGACCATCGCACCGCACACCGAGAAGTGAGGTTCCTGCCATGACCCGCAAGCCCTACCTGACCGGACACTACGAGCCCGCAGTCGACGAGATCACCGCCACCGAGCTCACCGTCGAGGGCAGCCTGCCCCCGGAGCTGACCGGCCGGCTGCTCCGCAACGGACACAACCCCAAGCCCGGAGTCACCCCCGCCCACTGGTTCAAGGGCAGCGGCATGGTCCACGGCATCCGCCTGAACGGCGGCCGCGCCGAGTGGTACCGCAACCGCTGGGTGCACACCCCCGCCCTCGACGGCGCCCCCTACATGACCGAGTACGGACCCGACCTGACCGCCAGCACCGCCGGCACCCACGTCATCGAACACGGCGGACGCCTCCTGGCCCTCTGCGAGGCCAACCTCCCCTTCGAACTCACCCGGGACCTGGACACCGTCGGCGCCTTCGACTTCGACGGCAAGCTGCGCAGCGCCATGACCGCGCACCCCAAGGCCGACCCCGTCACCGGAGAGCTGCACTTCTTCGGTTCCTCGCCCCTCCCGCCGTTCCTCAGGTACTACGTCGCCGACGCCAAGGGCGAGATCACCCACAGCGCCGAGATCCCCGGAGCCACGGCCTCCCTCAAGCACGACTTCGCCCTGACCCGCCGTCATGTCGTCTTCATCGAGGGCACCGTCACCTTCGACCCGAACGAGCACTCCGGCATCCCCTATGCCTGGAACGACGACCAGCCGGCCCGGATCGGCGTCATGCCGCGCGGCGAGGACGGCGCGGCGCGCATCCGCTGGTTCTCCATCGAGCCGGGCAGCATGCTCCACGCCGCCAACGCCTACGAGGACGACCGGGGCCGTATCGTGCTGGAAGGCCCCACCGTGGACCGCGAGGGCTTCCAGCTCTCCTGGAACTGGTGGGTCGGCGCCCCCGGCCGGGGTGCCGAACCCAACGCCCTTTCATACACGCGCCGTTGGGTCGTCGATCTGACGGCCGGCAGTGTCCGGGAGGAGGTCATCGACGACCTGGCCGTCGAGTTCCCCACCCTCAACGAGGACTTCCTCGGCGTGGAGCACCGCTATCAGTACGCCGTGTCCTTCCCCGACCAGGACGGCCTCGGAGGGTACGGAGTCGTGAAGTACGACCGCACCACGGGGAGCCGCCAGGTCCTCGAGGCCGGTGATGCCCGGCTGCCGAGCGAGGCCGTCTTCGTCCCCGCCGCCGGTGCCACCCGCGAGGACGACGGCTACCTGCTCACCGTCGTCTCGGACCTCAAGCAGGAGGCCTCCCGGCTGCTCGTCCTGGACGCCGCCGATCTCGGCCAGGTGGCCGCCGTCCAGCTGCCGCGCCGCGTCACCGCCGGCATCCACGGCTCCTGGATCCCGGACTCCGCCCTGGATGTCGGCCGGAGCTGATGCCCACCGCATCCGGCGGACGCGCGCGAGCCGTCCGCCGGATGCGGTCAGCCGCCACCGGGAGCGGGCGGCTTCTTGCCGGGGTAGACGTGATCGGGTGTCACGATCGCGGTGACCGCCTGGCCGAAGAGCGTGCTGGGCTCCTGGCCCTTGTACTGCACATCGGTGTTGAGGAGTATGACCATGGTCGCCTGGGCCTCCGGAAGGTAGACCGGCAGGACCTCGTACCCGGGGATCGATCCGTTGTGGCCGATCCAGCCCTGGATGTTGAAGATGCCCAGCCCGTAGCCGTCACCCGGAATGTCCATCGGGGTGGTCTTCAGGCGCTCGGCCTGGGTCGCGGGCGTCAGCAGCCTGCCGGTGGCGAGGGTGCGGGCCCAACTGCGCAGGTCCTGCAGGTCGGAGACCATCTCTCCGGCGGCCCAGGCCCAGGAGGGGTTTCAGTGGGTCGAGTCCTCGATCTTGCCCGAGGCCGTCTGGTTGGTGTAGCCCTGCGCGTACGGATCCGGCAGGGCCGCACTCGTGGGGAAGACCGTGTGGCGGAGCCCGGCCGGTGCCAGCACCTTCTGCGTGATGACGTCGTGGAGCGGCCGGCCGGTCACCTTCTCCACCACCAGCCCGAGCAGGATCAGGTTGGTGTTGGAGTAGTCGAACCGTGCGCCCGGCGCGAACTGCGCGGGGTGCTTGAAGGAGTAGTCGAGCAACTGCCGTGGTGTGAAGGACCGTTCGGGATCGGCTTGGAGCTTCTTGATGAAGTCGCCGTCCAGGCTGTAGTTGAAGAGCCCGCTGCGCATGCCGGCCAGCTGGCGCAGCGTGATGCGGTCGCCGTTCGGAACGCCCGTGACGTACTTGCCGATCGGATCGTCCAGGCCGATCTTCTTCTGGTCGACCAGCTGGAGGAGGGCGGTGACCGTGAACGTCTTGGTCTCGCTGCCGATGCGTACGTGCAGGTCGGTCGTCATCGGTGCGCGCGTCGCCTTGTCGGCCACGCCGAAGGTCTTCACGTAACTTCCCTTGCCGGGGGCCCACAGCCCCACGGTCACGCCCGGCACCTGTGTTTCGCGCATGACCTGGCGCACCGCCGCGTCCAGTTGTGCTGCCACGGCGGGCGTGAGCTGCCGGAATTCCGCGTCGGCGCCGGGGGAGGGGGAGGAGGGGGTGGAAGCGGACGGTGCCGGGGCGGTTGCCGCCCCGTACGCGACGGAACCCGCGACGGCCGGTCCGATGAGCACGCCCGCGGCGGCGGCAGCCACGCAGGCCCGGCGCAGCCGGATGTGGGTTGGCTTCACGGCAGGCTCTCCCGTCGCCCGAGGACCCAGACAGCATCATCAGCGTAGGCCCGCGCCACGACCGTCGCGGGGGGGGGCCGGGCGGGCCCCGGGCGCCGGGCGTGAGGGGACAAACCCGTTGGTTTTGTGCCCCCCAAAGGGGGGGGAGGGGGCGATACCCCGGGGGGGTGGGGGAGTGGGGCGGGGCCGGGG